>CATOKC010000070.1 GCA_951800675.1 uncultured Oscillibacter sp. | reverse complement strand
GCGCGGGACCAAATGGTCCCGCGCCGCAGGTTTGCGCTTCTATGGCCGTTTAGGCGCTCTTCCCGGCGTGCGCCAGCTGGGACTGCCGGGGGGTCATGGCGAAGTAGTCATAGCTGATTTCACTGCCGCTGTCGCCCCAGGTGGTATCGATGTGATATTCCATGCCGTCCAGGGTGGCCACGGTCCAGATATGGTCCCCCTGAATGACGGTGGAGCAGCGGATGCCCTCCAGCTTCAAAAGGAGGTTATAGGCTCCGGTGTAGCCGTCGCAAACGGCGGAGCCGTTTACAAAAAGGCTGTAGGGGATATGGCTCAGGGATTCGTCCCCGGCCTGATAGTCGTAAACGCAGTGGTCACAAATCCAGCCGTAGTAGACCCGGGCCTTTTCCAGCTCCGTCATATCGGGGCGGAGGGCTCCTTCGGCCCAGAGCCGGTCGTGGACGGCGGCGGCGGCCTCCATGGCGGCGGCCCGGTACTCCTGGGTGCGGCGGCCCGCTCCGGCGGCGGAAAAGCTCAGCGTCACCAGACCCGCGCCCCGGGTGCAGAGGACCTCGTTGTAGCCCTGCTCGCAGTGGGCCTTCATCACGGCCAGGGAGCGGTCCATCAGCTGCCGGGCCTCCGCCTCGGAGAGACCGGGATAGTAAAAGACAATCTGGCCGCTGCCCCGGGCCAGCATGGAGCGGAGGGAGCTTTCCAGCTCCTCCGCCGTGGCGGGGGCCAGATGATAGACTCCCGGCTCCACCAAATCCGCCAGGGAGGTCCCGGCGGCGGCGAAAAGATCGCTGAGGTCCCACTGGGGCCGGACCCGTAGGGCGGGGTCCAGCATCCGGGTAAGCATGGCGGCCAAGGCGCCCCGGGTGATGGGCTGGCCGGGGAGGAAGGACCCGGCGGCGTCACTTCCCACGCAGACACCCTTCCGGTAAAGGCCCAGAATATCCTGATAATAGGGGGTGTACTCGTCCACGTCGGGGATGAAGCGGCGGGAGGCATAGCCCACGGCCACCAGCTCGCTGTGGATGGAGGGAAGGGCCTCCTCCGGCAGGACGCCCGCCAGAATATGGGCCGCCTGGGCCCGGGTGACGGGCTCGTACAGCGCCTGCCCGTCCGGGAAGTCCGCCTCCAGCGTACCTTCCGCCTGGAGGTAGCGCAGGTAGGCCAGGGCCGCCGGGGCGTTCTCCTGGCGGTGGGCCTGGGCGGCCTCTGGGTCGCCGGTCCGGTAAAGACCGCGGATGCGCCCGGCAAAGATGACGGCTTGTCCCACCGTCACGGAGTCCCCTGGGTCAAAGGCCCCGTCCCCCCTCCCATTGGAGAGGCCGTACTCATAGAGCGCGGCCGCGTTGTCGTAGAAGGGCGAGTTTGGGGACAGGTCGGAAAACTCCCCGGCATAGGTCCGGCCGCGGGGGAAGTCCGCCGCCTGGGCGGCCTGGGCGGGGAGGGCCAGCAGCAGGCAGACGGCCAGCAGCAGGGCGGAAAACGTTCTTTTCATGGCGTTCCTTTCGGACGGTGGGTTAGGTCAAAATGTTCAGATCCTCCGCCGTGCGGTCCTCGGTATAGGGGTTCAGGTACTGGTTTACCATGGCCAGGACCTCCTCTTGGTCCAGGTAGATGTAGGGGTCGTGCCACTCGCCGGGAAGGGTGGCGAAGCTGATGTTGTCCATTCCCATGTTAAGGACCTCTCCGCCCAGCCAGGCCAGGTTGCCCGCGTTCAGGTCGGTTTCCACATAGTTGATGAAGATGCCGCACAGGTCCGGCAGCTTCAGGGCGATCTCGGGGGTCATCAACTGCTTGGCCACGGCCTTCAGGAAGTCCTGCTGGGTCTGCATCCGGCCGATGTCCTGGGAGGCGTAGGCGCTCCGGCAGCGGACCACCTTCAAAGCCTCCTCCCCGCTCAGGTGCCGCATGCCTTTGGAGAAATGGATGGAAAGGTTCTGATAGGGGTCTTCATAGTGCATGTCCACCGGAATGTAAAAGTCCACGCCGCCGATGGTGTCCACCAGAGCCTGGAACCCCTTCAGGTTCACCAGCACCGTGTAGTCCACCGGGATGCCCAGTTGGCTGGATATCGTGTCCGCCAGCAGCTCCATGCCCCCGGAGTTGTAGGCGAAGTTAATTTTGCGGTTTTTCCCGTTGATGCTGGATTTGGTGTCCCGGGGGATGCTGACGCCGTATACATAGCCGTTTGGCACGTCCACGGCCACCAGGATGTTTGTGTCCGTGCCGCCGTTGTCGTCGTCCCGGCCGGAGAGCAGGATGGTCCAGAACTGAGGCTTACGCTCGTAGTGGGAGCGGAGGGCCTCCGCCTCCTCGTCGGAGAGGTCGTCCGAAACGGCGGGGGTGTTTACCCGCTGGATCATGACGGAGTCCCCGGCTTTCTGGTCCGGGGCCCGGAAGTAAACCCGGACCACGGCGCAGCACAGCCCGATGAGGATGAACAGCAGCAGCAGGGTTACGAGCCAGGGGCTGCGCTTCCGGCGGCGAAGTCTGGATGCCATGGGAAACCTCCTGTGCGCCCACCGCATGGGCGCGTATCATCAAAAGTAAGTGCGGGAAAAAGGCCCGTCCAAAGGCGGAACGGGGATGTTTGCTTCATTATAAGGCGGGTCCCGGAAAAAGACAAGAGAAAAAATAGCGGCGATGCCGCTATTTTTTCGGTCAGAATTCCGCTGCTTCTGTCATTTCTTACAAGGGATTTAAAATATTTTCAGAAAATTTACAACTTGGACAAATTCTGGTCATCCTTTTCCGGAGCCGGAAGATTTTCCGCTGCCGGGGCGGCGGTGTATAGCTGCTCCAGCAGCGTCTTGATGTCCGCCAGGAGCTGATTCTGGTAGGACAGGGCGCAGCGGATGTAGTGCATGGCGGGCTCCGGCGGGGAAGCCGGGTCCTCCACAGGATGGGGCCAGCGGCGGACCTCCGGCTCCGTGTAAATGGGCGTGCCCGGCGGGGCGGTCTCCCCGGCCCGGACCGTGGACCGGGAGACGGGCACGGTCCGGGCCGTCCGGCCGCCTGCCGGGGTCCGGCCCCGGCCGTGTTGACGATTTGCCATAAGGCTCCCTCCTTCCGCGGCGTCAGTCGCCGCGGTATTTTTTGCGGGTGGCGATGCCGCCCCGGATGTGCCGCTGGGCCTTGTTCACGTCCAGCACTTCTTTGACTTGCAGGTACAGCGGACGGTTGAACAGGGGCAGCCGCTCGGAGATGTCCTTATGTACCGTCGACTTGCTGATGCCAAACCTCTGGGCGGCAGCCCGGACCGTGGACCGGTTCTCTATGATGTAAAGAGCCAGGCGTTCCGCCCGCTCCTCCATGTTTCCCTTCAAAACATCCTCACTCCCTGCCTCTTGTTGGTCCATCCTATGCGCCGTGGCGGCGGGATATGTTCCCGTAAGGGGAAAGGACAGGGATACGGGAAAAACTTCTTGACATGGAGTGGGCTCCACATGGTATGCTGGAGGGCGGAGCCATCAGAAAATAAGGAGGAACCCTGTATGCGATACCGTACATTAGGCCGGACGGGCCTTCGGGTAGGAGAGATCGGCGTGGGCTGCGAGGGCTTTTTGGAGAAAACCCCGGAGCAGGTGCGCGAGTGGCTGGACGTGTGCGAGGCGGCGGGAGCCAACTGCATAGATTTGTACACCCCAAATCCGGAGTTCCGCTCCAGCTTGGGCCAGGCCCTCCGGGGACGGAGGGAGAAGTTTGTTCTCCAGGCCCACCTCTGCACCATTTGGAAGGATGGGCAGTATAAGCGAACCCGGGACGCCGGAGAGGTCCGGGAGGGCTTCGAGGACCAGCTCCGCCGCCTGGAGACGGACCATGTGGAGATTGGCATGGTCCACTATGTGGATTCCTTGGCAGACTGGGATGCGGTGAAAAACGGCCCCGTCATGGCCTATGCTCAGGAGCTGAAAGCGGCGGGGACCATCGGCTGTACCGGCCTCTCCAGCCACAATCCCCAGGTGGCCCTGGCGGCGGTGGAGAGCGGGCTTGTCGACGTGCTGATGTTCAGCGTGAACCCCTGCTATGACCTCCAGCCCGCTTCCGAGGACGTGGAGGAGCTCTGGGCCCCCAAGAACTACGCTGACCCGCTTTTGAACATGGACCCGGAGCGGCAGGCCCTCTACGAAGCCTGCCAGCGGCTGGGGGTGGGCGTCACCGTCATGAAGGCATTTGGCGGCGGAGACCTGCTCAGCGATTCCCTCTCCCCGGCGGGGAAGGCCCTGACGGCCTTTCAGTGCCTCCAGTACGCCCTGGACCGGCCCGGTGTTGCCTGCGTTCTGTCCGGGGCCAGAAGCCTGGAGGATTTGAAAGAGAGCCTTGCCTTTGCGGAGGCTTCGGAGGCGGAGCGGGACTACGCCGCCGCCCTGGCGGTTCTGCCGAAAATCAGCTGGAAGGGCCACTGCATGTACTGCGGCCACTGCGCCCCCTGCCCCAAGGGCATCGCTGTGGCGGAGGTGACGAAATTTTTGAGCCTCTCTCTGGCCCAGGGAACGGTCCCGGAGACCGTCCGGGAGCACTACGCCGCCCTGCCCCACGGGGCGGGGGAGTGTATACGGTGCGGCGCCTGTGAGACCCGCTGTCCCTTCGCCGTGCCCGCCATGGAGAACATGGCGAAGGCGGCGGAGCTCTTCGGGAGGTGAGACGATGAGCCGCACGGTTCTGATTCTGGACGGCCAGGGCGGCGGTGTGGGGAGCCGGCTGGTGAAGCTGCTGAAACCCTGCCTCCCGGAGGACTGCCGCCTCCTCTGCGTGGGAACCAACGTGGCGGCCACCGCCGCCATGCTGAAGGCCGGAGCCGCCCAGGGGGCCACGGGGGAGAACGCCATGGTGTACAACGCCGCCCGGGCGGACCTGATTCTGGGGCCCATTGGCGTGATTTTGGCGGACGGTATTCTGGGGGAGGTCTCCTCCACCATGGCCGCCGCCGTCTCCGGCTCCGGGGCCGTCAAGATTCTGATTCCCTCTTCCTCCTGCGGCGTGTACGTGGCGGGGGTGGAGGAGTGCCGCCTGGAGGAATACCTCCGCCGGGCGGCGGAGCTGGCGGCAAGGGAGCTGGGCCTATGAGCGGGAGCTTTTTGGACATTGCGAAAGCCCATTGGGCCCGTTACCCGGCCATGGAGCCCCAGGATTTTGCGAAGCTGGCCTACCAGAGCGCCTTCGGCCCCGTCCATATGGCCCAGAGCCCGGACAGGGTTCTGGCGGCCCTGCTGGCGGAACGGAAGGAGGCGGGGGCGGCCCCCCTGGCCCCGGAACCCATTGGGAACGGCCTGTGCCGCTTCCACATCACCCAGGCCCTCTCCACCTTGTGGGAGCTTCCGCTGGTTGGGCGGATGTTCACCCGGACGGCAGCCTTGACGGAGGGCACCGGGGCGAAGCTGCTTGAAACGTTGGAGAAGCTGGCGGCCCTTCCGGTCCCCGGCCTGGGGGACTACCTGGAGAACTGGCGGCGGGAAGGCTGCCCCCCCGTTCATCACAGCGGGGCGTTTTGCGCTGCGTACAACCCCCATTACCGGGTGCTGCGGGCGGATATGGCCCGGTTCCTCCCGGCGCTGATTCCCCTGGAAAAGCTGGCCCGGGATATCCCGGCCCGTCGAAAGGGTCCGGCCCTTATCGCGATAGATGGCCGCTGCGGCAGCGGGAAAACGGGCTTTGCCGCCCTGGCGGCGGGGGTGCTGCCCTGCTCGGCCGACGTGGCGCACATGGACGATTTCTATCTCCCGCCGGATAAGCGGGGGACGGATTGGATGGAGGTCCCCGCCGGGAACATGGATCTGGAGCGGTTGAAAAAGGAAGTGCTGTCCTCCCTTGACCGGGACGGCGGTACGGCTTACCGGCCCTATGACTGCCGGGCGGGCCGCTTGAAGGAAGCGGTGGAGCTGTGGGAGCCCCTGACCCTTGTGGAGGGAACCTACTCCCAGCACCCGGCCCTGGCAAAGTACTATGATTATAAAATCTTCCTCACCTGTGAGCGGGAGGAGCAGACCCGCCGCCTCCGTGCCCGGGAGGGGGAGTATTTTCCCACCTTCGACCGGGTGTGGCGGACCCTGGAGGAGCGGTATTTCGCCGCCTGCGGCACGGAGGGGACCGCCGATCTGGTGGTGGACACCACAGGATTTTTCTAATGAAAAAGGGGCTTGGCAGAAGCCAAGTCCCTGTGGTATACTGTATGCGAAACAACCCGCCGCCAGGAAGGCGGCGGACTGTCAGAAGACGGGAAAACTGATTTGCAAGGAGTTTTTCCCATGAACGAAACCAAGACCCAGCGACCCGTCCAAACCCTGGCCATGGCCGCCATGCTGATGGCCGTGGGCTTCGTCCTGCCCTTCTTCACCGGGCAGATCCCCCAGATCGGAAAGATGCTCTGCCCCCTGCACCTGCCCGTTTTACTGTGCGGCTTCCTCTGCGGCTGGAAGTACGGCCTGGCCGTGGGTTTCGTCCTGCCCCTGCTGCGCGGCGCCACCTTGGGGATGCCCCCCATGTTTCCCACCGCCATCGCCATGGCCTTTGAGCTGGCGGCCTATGGCTTCCTGGCGGGCTTCCTCTATGCTCGGTCCCGCTGGCAGTGCGTCATCTCCCTGTACCGCTGCCTGATCGCCTCCATGATCGGCGGACGGATTGTCTGGGCCATGGCCCGGGTGATCCTCTCCGGCGTGTCCGGCCAGGCGTTCACCTGGCAGATGTTCCTCTCCGGCGCGTTTCTCACCGCCATCCCTGGCATCATCCTCCAGCTGGCGTTCATCCCCGCGGTGATGGTGACCCTGGACCGGACGGGGCTGGTCCGCTTCCGCCGGGGCGGAGAGGCGGCGGTTCAGGTCTGAAAAACCTCGGATAGCAGGGTCTCCGCCTCCGCCAGCCGCTCCGTGTCCAGCCCCCCGTAGTTCACCACCAGTGTGTGGTCATAGGCGGGCTTAGGCAGGGCGGCGTACTCCGACAAAAATCCAAGGCGTACCCCCTGGCCCTCCGCCCGACGGCGGAGGGCCTCGTCGCTTTCCCGGGTGTTCAGCCGGAGGAGGAAATGGAGCCCCGCCCCCCGGTCGGTGAGGGAGGCGGCAAAGGGGCAGAGGGCAAACCGCTCCAGCACCGCCCAGCGCCGGAGGCGGTACTTCTTTCGGATTCGGGAGAGGTGCCGCTCATACTCGCCGCCGCTGAGAAAGCGGGCCAGCACCTGCTGCTCCAGGGCGGGGACGGTGGAGGCGTAAAACCCCAGCTCCTTTTGGTAACGCGCCAGCAGCCGGGGCGGAAGAACCATGAAGCCCACCCGCATGGAGGGGGAGATGGTCTGGGAGAAGGTGTTCATGTAGACCACCCGTCCCCGGGCGTCGATGCTCTGGAGAGTGGGCAGGGGCCGCCCGGTGAAGCGAAACTCGCTGTCGTAGTCGTCCTCGATGAGAATGCCGTCCACCTCCTCCGCCCAGCGGAGAAGGGCCTGCCGCCGGGCGATGGGGGTGACGATGCCCGTGGGGTAGTGGTGAGCTGGGGAGAGGTGGGCCGCCGTGGCCCCGGAGGCGTACAGGGGCTCCAGGGCCATGCCCTGGCTGTCCAGGGAAATGGGGCGGCAGACGGCCCCCCACCTGCCGTAGACCTGACGGATCTTGGGATAGCCAGGGTCCTCCAGGGCAAAGACGGTTCCCTCCCGGCCCAGGAGCTGGGCCAGGAGCAGGTACAGATACTCGGCCCCGGCTCCCACCACGATCTGCTCCGGCGACACGGCCATGCCCTTGAAGTCCCGGAGGTCCCGGGCGATGGCCTGCCGCAGGGCCGGGAGGCCCTGGGGCGGCACCGGGTCCAGACAGCACCCTTCGGAGAGGACCTGCCGGGTCAGCTTGGCCCAGAGGGCCGCGGGAAAGAAGGCGGGGTCCACACGGCCGCTCTTCAGGTCCAGCCGCCAGGACTGGGCAGGCTCCGCCGCCGGAACAGAGGCGGGCTCCGCCGCTGGAAGTCGGCGGTCCACCTGGGCGGCGAAAAAGCCCCGCCGGGGCCGGGACTCCACCCAGCCCTCCGCCTCCAGCTGCTGGTAGGCTCCCTCCACCGTGATGACGGACACCCGCAGGTGCTCCGCCAGGGCCCGTTTGGAGGGAAGGCGCTCCCCCGCCGCCAGGGCCCCGCTCAGGATGTCGTCCCGGATGCGGCGGTACAGGTAGTCGTAAAGGGGCAAGCTTCCCCGGGCCTCCAGATCGTATGTCAGCATGAACCTGCCTCCTCTGACCTTATAAAAAATTCTGCTTTTGGCTATTTTCATCCTATCACAAAGGGGGTATCATGGCAACAACAACCGACAAAGGAGTGAGGCGGAATGGAAACGCTGTTAAATCGGGAGACCGACCGGGGAAACGCCCGGCTGTTGGCCCTGACGGGGCTATTCGCCGCCCTGGGCTGTGTGGGGACGATGGTGCTGCAAGTTCCCTCCCCCACCGGCGGGTACATGAACCTGGGGGACGCGGTGGTCATTCTGGGAGCGTGGCTGCTGGGGCCGGTATACGGAGCGGTTGCCGGGGGCGTGGGTCCCGCCCTGGCGGACCTGCTTAGCGGCTACGCGGTCTACGTTCCCGCGACCCTGGTCATCAAAGCCCTCATGGCCCTGACGGCGGCGCGGCTGTACCCGGCTCTTGGGAAAAGGGGGCTGCTCCTCTCCGCCCTGGCGGCGGAGGTTCCCATGATTCTGGGCTACTGGCTGTTTGACGGGGCGCTGACCGCCCTCTCCGGCGGCGGGGCCCTGGGCCTCTGTCTTGTGGGCAGCGCGGCGGGCATTCCCAGCAATCTGGTCCAGGCCGCCTTCGGCGCGGCGGCGTCCACGCTGCTGGCGCTGGCCCTGCGGCGGAGCGGCTATGTCCGAAAGCGGTTCCCGAAGCTCTGAGCGGCGGAAAAAACCAGCCCCCAAGGCATTGCCTTGGGGGCTGGTTTTTGGTACCGTGTTCAGTTCAGGCCGTCCGGGGCGTTCCACCCGTCCCAGGGGTTGGACTGGGCCGGGGCGGCGTCCTTGCCCACGCCGGAGGTTCGCTTGGCAATGTCGAAGTAGCTGAGCTGGACGCAGATGTAATTGGGGAAGTAGAACAGGGCCGCCAGAAGCTGCCAGAGACCGGCAATGGCGTTTAGCGCGAAGATGGGCAGGCCGAAATAGGTCTCCGGGGTGGGGATGCCGTAGAGCACCAGCATGGTCAGGTCCCGGTTCAGCTGGAAGATCAGCAGGATAGAGGGAAGGGTGGCCAGCAGGTTCCAGCCGATGTAGCTCAAATCCAGGGTGAAGAGCTGGGCCTTGTACCCCAGGGTCTGCCGCTTGCTCATCTCCAGGGCCTCCATCACGCCAATGCTAGGATCCTCATAGAGGTTGTAGAAGGCGAAGCTGTAGCGGTAGGCGGCAATGACGCCGGGGATGATGAACAGCAAAGACCAGAGGAAGATGAAAAGGTCGGCCACGATGCTGAGCAAAATCAGCTTTCCCACGAAGGAGAACCCGTCGAACAACGTCAAAAATTCCGCCCGCTCTCCCCGGCGGACCGCCATGCAGTACAGGGCGAAGCCCGCCGCCAGGACAGTGCTCATCAGGGAGACCAGGATGGAGAGAAAGACGCTGAAAAAGCCGGTATCCACCAGGGAGGAAAACAGGTTCAGCAAAATCAGCAGCGCCATGTAAAGGGCGGTCATGGTCTTGGGGGAAACCTGGGCCTCCCGCAGCAGCTCCGCCGCCTCCCACTTGCATTGCTTTCGGTCAATATGTTCAAACAGCATGATAGGGCCTCCTGATACGTGTTTATGTCGTTACCTTAGTTTAGCACAATCCGGGCCGGATGGCAAGCGGCAAAACGGACCCGCCGTTTCGGCGGGTCCGTCCTTTTCATGCCAATTCCCCCTGGGGAGCGTCCAGAAGCTCCAGCTCCTGGAAAATCTGGGTCTCCAGCTCCTCATAGGCCCGGGGCCCCCGGGAGCGGCGCATCCGGCCCCCCAGGCGTTCGCCGTTTTCAAAGAGGTGGATGAGGTAGAACCAGACCTCCTTCATCCGCTGGGAGGCGGGGGCGGCCTGACGGTCGGGGGCGGACTGGCCGTAGAAGTCCTGATACGCCTGATAGAGCTCCTGGGTGAAGGCTTGCAGCTCCTCTTTCGTGGCGGCGGGCCCACCCCGGAGCCGCCGCAAAAGCGCCGGGTCCGCGATGGCCCCCCGGCCGATCATGGCGGCGTCTAAGCTGGGGAATTGGGCCTCCAGGGCCCGGACGCCCGCGACGGAGGTCAAATCCCCGTTGTAGCACACCGGGTTTTTGCTCTCCGCCACGGCCAGGGCGAACTGGTCCATGTGCACCGCCCCCCGGTACTTCTCCGGCCGGACCCGAGGGTGGACGGTGAGACAGGCGATGGGGTAGCGGTTAAAGACCTCTAGCAGCCGGGGGAACTCCTCCGGCGTGTGATAGCCCAGCCGGGTTTTCACGGAGACGGGGACCCGGGTAGCGGAAAAGACCTGGTCTAAAAACCGATCCAGGCGGTCCGGGTCCATCAGCAGGCCGGAGCCCTTCCCCTTGGCGGTGACGGTGCCGGAGGGACAGCCCAGGTTCAGGTTGACCTCCTCATAGCCCAGGTCCGCCAGGGCCTCCGCCGCCCAGACAAAGTCCGCCGCCTGTTTTGCCATCACCTGGGGAACCTGGGGAAGCCCCTCGGGGTTTTCCAGCTCCCGGCGGTCCCGGGGGGTGATGACATGCTGGTCCGTGGGGGAGATGAAGGGGATAAAATACCGATCCGCTCCGCCGAAGTGCTGGTGCCATACCCGGCGGAAAACCCGCTTTGTGATGCCGTCCAGGGGGGCGAAGTCCAAGCGGGCAATCATCCCAGCTTCTCCTCCCACTCCTGGGGCTTGAAGCCGGTGAGGACGAAGCCGTCCCCCACCAGAATGGGCCGCTTCACCAGCATCCCGTCGGTGGCGAGCAGGGCCAGCTGCGCCTCCTCGTCCATGCCGGGAAGCTTGTCCTTCAGCCCCAGGGCCTTGTATTGGAGGCCGCTGGTGTTGAAAAAGCGTTTCAGGGGCAGGCCGCTGGCGGTCCACCACTGGCGGAGCTCTTCCGCCGTGGGGTTTTCCAGCTTGATGTCCCGGACCTCACAGGTAAGGCCCTTTTCGTCCAGCCATTTTTTGGCCTTTTGGCAGGTGGTGCACTTGGGATACCAGAGCATGAGCATGGGGGGAATCCCTCCTTTTTAGAGAATCAGCAATTCCTTGGGGGCCTTGGTCAGATTCCGGCGGCCCTCCGGGGTAATCAAAATCACGTCCTCGATGCGGACGCCTAGTTTTCC
Source organism: uncultured Oscillibacter sp. (assembly GCA_951800675.1). The sequence goes on along the minus strand of CATOKC010000070.1, from coordinate 6,069 downwards.
GGGAATGTAAATCCCCGGCTCCGCCGAAATCACCGCCCCGGCGGGGAGGGGCTTTTCGTTGGAAGCGGCGGCGTTGGGGGCCTCGTGGATTTCCACGCCCACTCCGTGGCCAAAGCTGTGGGTGAAATACTCCCCATAGCCCGCCTCCTGAATGACGGCCCTGGCAGCGGCGTCCACCGCCTTGCCGGGGACCCCGGCCCTGGCGGCGGCGATGCCCGCCTCCTGGGCGGAGAGGACGGTTTTGTAGACCCGCTCCATCTCCTCCGTCACGGACCCCACCGCCACGGTGCGGGTCATGTCGGAGCAGTAGCCCCCGTAAATACAGCCAAAGTCCATGGTGACGAACTCCCCGGCTTGAAGCTCCTTTTCCGAGGGCACGCCGTGAGGCAGGCTCCCGTTGGCCCCGGAGACCACGATGGGGTCGAAGGACATGTCCGACGCGCCGTAGTGCAGCATGAGATACTGGAGCCGGGCGGCGATTTCCTTTTCCGTCACGCCGGGGCGGACCTCCTTCAAAATGTCCTCCAGGGCCCGCTCGGCGATGCCCTGGGCGGCCTCCATGGAGGCAAGCTCCTCTTTGTCCTTCGTTTGCCGGAGCGCCAGGATTGGCTCTGAGGCGGGGACAAGCTCGAGGCGGGGACGGCCCTCCTCCGACAGGGTCTTTTCCAGCCGCCGGTAGGACTGGACGGACATGGACGCGTCCTCAAAGCCCAGGCGGCGGATGCCCTTTAAAAACACCAGCTCCTTGAGCTGGTCCATCAGGCCCTTGCCGGGCTTTACCTCCCGGAGCTCCGCCCCGTCCAGATGGCGGGCGGCGGCCTCTGTGTACCGGGCGTCGGTGAGGAACACCGCGTCCTTCCGGGTGACTAAGGCCGTGGCGTCCGCGCCGGGGGTGAAGAAGCCGGAGGCGTAGAAACGGTTGGCCTCCCCGGTGAGGAGGACGGCGTCCAGGTTTTCCGCCTCTAAGGCGGCGGAAATGGCGGCATAGTGGTTCATGGTAAAGACAGTCCTTCCGGTTTGGAATGGGCAGGGAAAACGGCCCCGCCCGGTTCGTTTTATCCCATGCGTCCCTCGCCGCCCATGAGGGCGGTCATCTCCTCGATCCGCTCCAGCGGGAAGGGCGGGGCGCACAGGGGCTTCATGGCGATGCTCATGAGCTTCATGGGGTTGTCATCCGCCGCCACCCGGTTGGAGCTGAGGCTGCCACAGCGGCGGCAGCGGTGGACAACGGCCCACTCGCCCCCCTTGCGGACCCACACGGCGATGGGGTCCATCACGCCGCCGCAGTCCGCCGCCCGGTCTCCGGGCTCCACATCCAGGTGGACGCTGGCAAGGCAGTTGGGGCAGTGGTTGCGGTGGTCCGCTCCGGCTCCTGCGGGGGTGACCAGGCGGCCGCAGACCCGGCAGGTGAAGCTGTCGGTGCAGGGGTGGGTTTTGTAGTAGCCTTTTTCGTATAGCTTCCGTTTATTTTCACGGTTCATGGTAGAAGTTCCTCCTGAGGATGCTTTCCAGCTTCCGGGAGGAATGGCAGAGTGTATATTTGCCAGCCTCCCGGTTAGCAGACACTCTCCGACGCAAAAAATGTTTGTTTCATAAAAATACTCCTTGATATTGACAGCAGAGGCTTGGACGTTACCAGTCATGGCGGGTGGTAAAAATCCCGCTTTCCTCCAACGCGGTTAGGATGGCCGCTATTCGCTGATAACATTCCCTGTCGTCCAGCGCGTCGTCGTTCAGGATGCACCGGATTCCCTCCAGAGCCCGCATGGCTTTCGATTCCGTTTCTGCGGCGATGCGCTTTACGGTTTCCTCCTGCTTCAAATGCCGCATGGCCTCCAGGCCGATGGCCTGGGCCGCCAATTCTTCTTGTGCAGTCAATTCCATAAAAACCTCCATTTGACCTTTTGTGAATGTCAGATACTTCCACCCTATATCATAAAATGAATGAAAAGGTCGAATGACCATTACCAAAGGTCAGGAGGATTTTTATGTACAAAAACAGGGCCCCGGGCGGGCGGCATAATCTCTGCGGAAGCTGGGTGGCCGCCCTGCGCAAGGCCAAGGTGCCAAGGCTGTCCCAGCGGGGCTTGGCGGACCTGCTCCAGCTGGGCGGCTTGGACGTGGACAAGAACGCGGTCCAGCGCATTGAGAGCGGCCAGCGGTTTGTGACGGACATCGAGCTGAAAGCCCTGGCCCAGGCGCTGGGGGTCACGGTGGAGGATTTGTTGGAAACCTAGGAGCTCCGGGAAGCCGGAGCTCCTGTTATTTTCCGAAGTCTGGGCGGAGGCGGACCTGCCCTTTTCCGGGCGGTTTGCTCAGCCCTGGAACCGCTCCAGCCGGGCGAGGATGGTATCCCTATACTCCGCGTGATGGGGCATCCCACCTCCCAGGCCGCCCCGCTTGGGCAGCTGGAGCTTGAGGAAACCGCCGTCCTGAAAGGTGATGGCGCAGTTGACGGCTCCCATCATGCCCTTTTTGATGACGCAGCTTTGAATGGTTCCGAAGGGGAAGCACACGCCGATGTCCGCCGCCACGGTCTTTCGTAAATCCGGAAGCAGGGGGTAGGCCGCCGTCAGATACTTGCGCTCCTCACACTCGGCCACCAGCAGATAGTGCTCCGTCACGCCGACGTACACGTCAAAATAGGAGGTTTTTTTCTGGTTCACCTGGAGGGTGATGCCGTGAATCCCGGCGGCAAGGGTCTCTCCCTCCGGGATGCAGGCCCCCAGGACCTGGCGCATATTGGCCTCGTCAAAGATACCCGCCATGGCTCAATCTCTCTCCGCCGACGCCTTGACGAACCCATAGAACAGAGGGTGGGGCCGGTCGGGGCGGCTCTTGAACTCGGGGTGGAACTGGACGCCCACGAACCAGGGGTGGTCCGGCAGTTCCACGATCTCCACCAGATGCCCGCTGGGGGACAGGCCCGCCAGACACAGCCCACGGGCCTCCATCTCCGCCCGGTAGTCGTTGTTAAATTCGAAGCGGTGGCGGTGGCGCTCGGAAATCTCGGCGGAGCCGTAGAGGCGGCGGCTCTCGGTGCCCTCCTTCAAGTCGCAGGGGTAGCGGCCCAGGCGCATGGTACCGCCCTTTTCGGTGACGTTCACCTGGTCCGGCATCAGGGCGATGACAGGGTGCTGGGTGGTCTCGGAGAACTCGGAGGAGTGGGCGTCGGCATAGCCCAGCACGTGCCGGGCGAACTCGATAACGGCCATCTGCATCCCCAGGCACACGCCGAAGTAGGGGATTTTGTTCTCCCGGGCGTAGCGGACGGCCTGAATCATGCCCTCGATGCCCCGGTCACCGAAGCCGCCGGGGACAATGATCCCGGCGCAGCCTCCCAGCTCCTCCTGAAGGTTCTTCTCTGTCAGGGTTTCGGAGTTCACCCAGCGGATGTCCACCACCACGTCGTTGGCGGTGCCCGCGTGGTTTAAAGACTCCACCACGGAGAGGTAGGCGTCGTGGAGCTGGACGTATTTGCCCACCAGGGCGATTTCCACATGCCGGTGGGCGTTTTTTTCCCGCTGGACCATGGCGGTCCACTCCCGGAGGTCCGGCTGGTGTGTGATGAGGCCCAGCTTCCGGCAGACTACCTCGTCCAGGCCCTCCTGGGCCATGAGCAGGGGAACCTCATAGAGGGTCTCGGCGGTGGCGTTTTGAATCACACAATCGGATTCCACGTTACAGAACAGGGCAATTTTTCGCCGTACGTCGGCGGTGATGGGGGTATCGCAGCGGCAGACCAGAATGTCCGGCTGGATGCCCAGGCTCAAAAGCTCCTTGACGGAGTGCTGGGTGGGCTTGGATTTCAGCTCCCCGGAGCCGGGGATTTCCACAATAAGAGGCACGTGGATGAAAAGCACGTCTCCCTGGGGCCGCTCGGCCCGGACCTGACGGATGGCCTCCAGGAAGGGCTGGGACTCGATATCGCCCACGGTGCCGCCGATCTCGCAGATCACCACGTCCACGTTTTCTCCGGCCATGGCGTAGACCCGGCTTTTGATCTCGTTGGTGATGTGGGGGATGATCTGGACGGTGGCTCCCAGGTAGTCCCCCCGGCGCTCCCGGTTCAGCACGGACCAGTAAATTTTGCCGGAGGAAATGGAGCTGTTGCCGGACAAATCCTCGTCTACAAAGCGCTCGTAATGGCCCAGGTCCAGATCGGTTTCCGCGCCGTCCTCGGTGACAAAGACCTCTCCGTGCTGATAGGGGCTCATGGTGCCGGGATCCACGTTGATGTAGGGGTCAAATTTCTGGTTCCGCACCCGGATGCCCCGCTGCTTCAAAAGCCGCCCCAGGGAGGCCGCGCAGATGCCCTTGCCCAGGCCCGAGACCACGCCGCCGGTGACAAATACATATTTCGTTGCCATACCGCTCTCCTATTCTTTCGTTCTGCCCGGCAGGCGCCCGCCGGACCGCATATCCAAATCATATTATCATTTGACCTCCCGCTTGTCAACGGCGCGGAGGGGCGGGGGGCTTTTTCCGGGCCCTTTGCCGCCGCGGTCATTGGTTCCGCCTCCGGTACTCCAGGGGGCTGACGCCCTCCACCCGGCGGAAGCACTGGGAGAAGTAGCTCAGGGAGGAAAAGCCCAGAATCTGGGCGATGAGGGACAGGGTGTGGTCCGTCTCCCGGAGGAGGAAGCGGCTCTCCTCAATGCGGCGGGAGTTCAAGTAGCTGATGGGGGACACGCCGAACTCCCGGCGGAAGGCGTGGGCCAGGTAATACTTGTTCAAGTGGGCCAGCCGGGCCAATTGGTCCAGGTTCAGGTTCTCCTTGAAATGATTGTCGATGTACCGCCGGACCAGGTCGCACTCCCGGCTGGACCGGGCGCCGGAGGGCTCGCCGGAAAGGGCGGCGTCCCGCTGGCGGTTCAGCCGGACCAGCACCACGTCCAAAAGGCTCCGGCAGACCCGCTCATAGCCCGGGAGGGCGGCTTCCGCCTCCTGGAGCATCAGGTGGAGGCAGCCCATCAGCTCCTCCCAGCCGGAGTGAAGGTGGAGCAGGGCGTAGCCCTCGGCCCCGGCCATGGTCTCCAGTCCCTCCACCCCCAAAACGGCGTACTCCAGGGGGCTGTCCAGCTGGCTGACCTCTGTGTGGGGCACGTTGGCGTTGACGATAACCGCGTCGTGGATGGCAACGGGAAACTCCTCCCGCCGGGTGCGGAAGCGGCCGTGGCCCCCGGTGATGAAAAAGAGCTCGGCGCAGCCGTGGGTGTGGAGGCTGGAGTTCCACTCCGGGCTGTACTGAGCCCGGGAGACATAGGCCAGCCTGGGGGACCCGCCGGGGGCGGCGCTCTCCCGCTGGAACGCGTATTGACGCTGGCTCACGGACATTCCTCCCTCCGGGGCGCAATTTTTTGAAAATTGGCAGCATCACGGCCTGTCCCTCATTATACCGCCTTTGTCCCGGCGGCGCAACTTTTGATAAAATATTTTTTCCATCCTGCCGGGATTTTGTCGAGGAGGCGGAGAACGGAAGGAAGGAATATGCAAAATTATCAGTTTTGCCTAAAGCGGGGCATGGTATCCCCTGGAAATTAAGGCAAAATGCAAAGAGAGCAAGATTTCTAAAAAGTTGCGCAAGAAAGGGATTGCTTTGCCAGCGGCTAACTCGTTATACTAAATTTTACAAGGCCGGAAACCGGCCTGCGGAAGCCCCTATATTATAAGGAGGTAGACTTATGAAGAAGTTTTTCAGTCTCTTGCTGACTCTGGCGCTGGTGCTGTCCCTGGCCGCCTGCGGCGGCGGGAACGGCGGTTCCGACGCCGGGACCACCACTCCGCCGCCCGCCGACAGCGGCGATACCCAGACCCCGCCGCCCGCCGAGGACGTGACCATCACCGTGGCCGCCCTGGCCTCCGGCTATGAGGAAGCCTATCCCGGCATGTGGCAGGAGGTCTGCGACGCTTTCACCGCCGAGACCGGCGTGAAGGTCAACCTGATCTGCGACAAGAATCTGGAGGACGTCATCGGGCCGTCCATGCAGGGCGGCGACTTCCCCGACGTGATTCACCTGGCCACCGGCCGTGAGAAGGGCCTCACCGAGCAGTTCATCAAGGACCGCA
>CATOKC010000069.1 GCA_951800675.1 uncultured Oscillibacter sp. | reverse complement strand
AGGCGCAGGAGCGGCAGGAAACCGGCGAAGCAGCCGGAGCCAGCGAACGGGAACGGTTGATCCGCGAGTATGAGCGGAGGCTGGCATTGTTGAAAAGCGGTGCGTCACCCGGAGATGTAATCTTCAAGGTCTGACGCAGAAGGCTTGCGCGGTTTGTGCAGCGCGTTCGGATTCATGTCATTTAAAATCCGAATTTGCATTTTCTCTCCCCTGGTACAGCGAGTACCAGCGTTGGCACCAGCAAGGCAGGCAAAGAACGTCTGGCCATAGGAGCCACAGATGGGAAGATTGTGGCAATCGTGCGTATAAACCTCTGCCCCTCTTTCGCTGATTTCGGTTTCGTCTGTCAACGATGTAGAAATCAACGGATTTTTGTATTTGGGTGCGTGCATAGCGTTTCTCCTTTCTATCAGTTTCGGCGGCGGTGACGCGCCGTCTGGAAACAGTATAGCAGAGGAGGCCGGAAAAAGGCAACAGTGAAAGGAGGTGAGGGACATGGAAGGATGGGATATGTCGGGGGAATGGCACAAGAAGGCGGGCAAACAAGCAAGACTGGGTGAAGAAATCAAGCTCAAAATTATGGAACTTGATGTTCCTCTGGAAGATACAATCGAGGTCCTGGAGGCTGTGAAGATTGCCTGCACCAATGCGGCAAGAAGCACAAAAGAGACTCCGCACCCGTAGCAGGATGCGGAGACAGGGGGGTTATTCTTCCGGGGAAACGACAATCGTTGGCGGATAACTTACATAAGCACGCAGCGCAAACGGTTTGCCATCGTCTAATTGCGTTTCCACCGAAGTAACACGCAGCTCACCAACATCTGGCACAAGCAGCATATCACCGGCGCTGACATCATCACTGGGCCGAAAATCAATGAATTTCAATTCGCGGCTGTGTTTCAGGTTTTTATCCAGAACGCCAAACACATCTGCAAATGAATGATCTCTTGCCTTGCAGATTTGAAGACGAAGCCCCTCGGTATTCAGCAATGCTTCTGCCAGTTCTGGCGATATTTCTTTTTCAATACCGCCAATCATCATTGTATATTTCAAAATCTACACCTCCTCTCTGTAGATTCCGGCGGCGCGGCAACGCCGTCGAGAACAGTATAGCAGAGGAGGCCGGAAAAAGAAAGAAGGAGGTACAACCATGAATAGTAAAACGTATGCGCCGGAGCAGGTGACTTTTGCGGCGAGAGTGTCAAAGGCGCTGGCCGGTGTGCCGGAGGAAAAGCGTTCTATGCTGGAAACCATCGTGGAATCCATGCTGATCGGCGCAAGTATCGCTTCGTCTCCCACACCGAAGCAGGCGGCGGAGCGGCCCGGCGCGTGAGGTGTGCAGCATGGACAGCGTAGAGGTGAAGGGCGTGTTCAACGCCAATGCGTTTTTTCAAACGCTGGCCGCGATCCTCTCCCGGAAGTATGGGAAGGAAATCACTGTTACTGTGACACCGCTCACCCAGGACGAGCGGGCGGCGCGTCCGGCCAGAGACCGGAGCAAATCCGATCAGCGGGTGAGCGCATGAGCGCGGCGGACTGGTCCAGAACGTGCGCAGGGTGCCGACACGTTATAAATGAGGAAGCACCTAAGGGTAAGCTGTGGGCAAGATGCTTTGCGCCGGGATGGTGCCAGGGGTACGTCGTGGGAAACGGACGCTTCCTCCCATATGTCCCCGCGTGGTGCCCGCTGATGCAAAAGGAGGAGAAAGCGGATGGAAGAATTGGAGCGGATGCTTGAACTGTTCCCGGAAAAGGAATGTCCAAACATCAACAGCGCATTTAGAAAACTCCACGCAAATCTAATGTTCAGATCGGAGCGGGCTACGGTTTCAATATCCGGGGGCGCGGATAGCGACATGATGCTGGATATGATTATGGCACTGGACCCGGCGAAGAACTACCCATTCGATGAAATTCATTACGCATGGTTTGACACAGGCATAGAGTACACCGTCACAAAGGAACACCTGGACTATCTGGAAGAGAAGTACGGAATAGTCATTGAAAAAGTAAAGGCGAAAACCCCTGTTCCGCTGGGGTGCAAAGAATTTGGGCAGCCGTTTATCTCTAAAAGGGTAAGCCAGTACATCGGACGGCTACAGGCCCACGGATTTGATTTCAGAAAGTGGGGGGATTCGTCGTTTGACTTTCTTCTTTCGCTATACCCAAGCTGCAAAGCGGCGCTTAGATGGTGGTGCAACGAGTGGGGACCTGGGAGCCAGATAAACATAGAAAAGTGCCGTCTGCTGAAAGAGTTTATGATTGAAAATCCGCCGGACTTTTCTATTTCGGATGAGTGCTGCAAAGGTGCCAAAAAGGACGTTGCGCACAATTTTCTAAAAGAGACGAGAGCAACGATTAACCTTGTCGGGATCAGAAAAGCGGAGGGAGGCGCAAGGGCAACAGCTTATAATAGTTGCTTTTCGGAACCGTCCAGCAAAAGTGAAGCTGCACAATTCAGGCCGTTGTTTTACATAACGGACCAAGACAAAAAGCTGTATTGCAAGCGGCGGGGCGTTGTTCATTCTGACCTGTACGAAAAGCACGGATTTCTTCGGACGGGATGCGCCTGCTGCCCGTTTGGAAGTCGGTTTGAACAAGAACTACAGACCGCAGATCAGTTAGACCCAGGACTTGCAAAAGCGGCAAGGAACATTTTCGGCGCGGCGTATGAGTACACCAGGGCATACAGGCAATTCAAGGCGCAATACGATGCAGAAAAGAGAAGAGATAAGAACCAGTTTAGTATGTTTCAGGAGAACACCGAATGAATATCGGCCTGATTGACGTGGATGGGCACCGCTGGCCGAACCTCGCTTTGATGAAGCTGTCGGCCTGGCACAAGGCACAGGGAGACGTGGTGGAATGGTGGTGGGGGTTCGGGGAGTATGACCGGGTATACATGAGCAAGGTGTTTGACGAGACGTATTCCCCGGATATACCGGAGCCACTGAACGCCCGCGAGATCATAAAGGGTGGGACCGGCTACGGCCTGGATAACCACCTGCCGGACGATGCGGAACACATGTACCCGGACTACTCCTTATACCATGCGCTCACCAAAGATACAGCATATGGATTCCTGACGCGGGGATGCCCGCGCGGATGCTCCTTCTGTGTCGTTGCCGGGAAGGAGGGCCGCGCCGCCCGGAAAGTGGCGGATTTGTCCGAGTGGTGGCGGGGACAGAAAAATATCAAACTGCTGGACCCGAACCTGCTGGCCTGCCGGGAGCACATGGACCTGCTGGGGCAGCTCCAGGAAAGCGGCGCATGGGTGGACTTCACCCAAGGGCTGGACTGCCGCCTGCTGACGGTAGAAAACATCGAAGCGATAGGCACGATCAAGCTGAAAGAAATTCATTTCGCCTGGGACTACATGGAGGAGAGCAACGCCGTTCTGCGGAGCCTGCGGCTATACCAGAAGAACGCAAGGAAAAACCGGCACGGCCAGTATGCGACGGTGTACTGCCTCACCAACTACGACACCACCATGGAGGAAAACCTGTACCGGATTTATACCCTGCGTGATATGGGCTATGACCCGTATGTGATGATCTACGACAAGCCACACGCGCCGAGGGAAATTCGTCTGCTTCAAAGGTGGTGCAACAACCGCCTGATCTTCCGGGCGGAGCCGGATTTTTATAAGTTTGACCCGAAGAGAGGGTAAGGAGGTGGTTTTGGTGGAGCATTTGGGAGACATCACGAAGCTGAACGGGTACGAGCTGCCAGCTGTGGATGTGGTCATTGGTGGTTCACCTTGTTAGCCAGGACCTGTCTGTGGCCGGGAAACGAGCTGGCCTTGCCGGAGAGCGGAGCGGCCTTTTCATGGAGCAAATCAGGATCATAAGGGAAATGAGGGATGCAGATGCAGGTCGAGGAAGAACAGGTAAGTTTATTCGGCCAAGATTCATGGTGTGGGAAAACGTGCCAGGAGCCTTCAGCTCAAACAAAGGCAACGACTTCCGGGCGGTCCTCGAAGAAACGATCAGGATCGCGGAGCCGGACGCGCCCGACGTTCCACTGCCTCCAAAAGGAAAGTGGCCGCTGGCTGACTGCTGGTACGGAGACGGCTGGTCCGTTGCCTACAGAGTTCTCGACGCTCAGTTTTGGGGAGTCCCCCAGCGCCGTCGCAGGATCGCGCTTGTCGCAGATTTTGGAGGACACGCCGCACCCGAAATACTCTTTGTCCGGCAAGGCGTGTGCGGGGATACTGCGGAGAGCGGAGCGGCGGGGGAAGAAACTGCCGCCGGAGCTGGAGGCGGCGCTGATCGCGCAATGCGGAGCGGGACCGATCACCTGACCGGGTGGGACAACCAGGAGAAACGTATATTCTCTACAAAAGGAGTAACACCTACCATTTCCGGGAGTGACGGCGGAGGCGGCCGGACTTTATGCGGTTATGTTTACTGCGGAGGGTTTAAGGGTAAAGCCGAGGCTGGAGGCGGTGCTGGTGAGGCAATCCCAATCAATACCATGTTAGCAACCAGACACAAGCAGCTCGGACGAGGGACTGGATTTGGAATAGGCGAGCCGGGGGACCCGGGGTTTACGATCTCGACAAACCACAGTCATGCCGTTTTTCAGCCGGGAAGTGTATGCCGTGGCGAAAACGAGAAAAGTACGGTCTGCATCCAGGGGGCCATGATCAGACGGTCGGAAACAGCCAGGCCAATGGGAAAAGGCTGGCGGGATGATGATATTGCCTACACACTGGACACTAAGGCACCGCATGTTATCTGTGCTGGATTTAAACATAAGGCGGGAGCCGCCGCCGGGAACATAGGGTATCAGGAAGAAACGGCACCTACTTTATCGGCAGAACAGACGTCGGCGGTATATGTCCAACAAAATCAGTTGGGAGAAGTTCGGACAGGGCCGGAAGCTGGTGCGCTTAACATCAATTCAAGCGCCGGCGGAAGGAAATTGCCGCTTATGTTCGATGCCAGAGGAAACGGAGACGGAAAAACCGCTTGCACACTGACCGGGGACCATCAGAGCCGGGTCACGGATTATACTTGCCTCTGTATCGAAACGGGACAAGCTTCCGCTGCGGCCGCACCGCAGCGCGATCTTGCACCGACATTGAATTGTAACCATGAGCAGCCTGTTCTTTCGATACCAGAAGCGGGGATCGTTCGCCGCCTTACTCCGTTGGAATGTGAACGCCTCCAGGGCTATCCGGACGGGTGGACCGACATAGGACCGTGGACGGACAGCGAGGGAAAGCGGAAAAAGTGTAAAGACGCTGCAAGATATAAGGCTCTGGGCAATTCCATCGCCCTCCCGCCGTGGACGTGGGTATTAAAAAGACTTTATGCCTGTTATGAGCGGCCCGCAACTATGGCGAGCCTGTTTGACGGGATCGGCGGGTTCCCGCTGATATGGGAGCGGCTGAACGGGCCGGGGTCCTGCCTGTGGGCCAGCGAGATCGAGGAGTTTCCGATCGCCGTGACCAAAGCGCGGTTTGATGGAAAGAACAGGTGGTAATGGGATGAACGCGATACTGAAGTATCCTGGTGCAAAGTGGTCTCTGGCGGAGTGGGTCATCGGCCACTTTCCATCGCACCACAGCTATCTGGAGCCGTTCTTTGGGTCCGGGGCTGTGCTGTTCAGAAAGGAGCGCTCCCATATTGAGACAGTAAACGATCTGGACGGTGACGTGGTCAACCTGTTTGAGTGCGTCCGACAGGATCCTGAGAGGCTGGCGCGGGCGGTGTACTATACACCTTACAGCCGACAGGAGTACGAAAGATCATTTCTGGCAGATACCTCCGCAGAGCCATTCGATCGCGCATTACGGTTCCTGATTCGATGCAATCAAGGCTATGGATTTCGCACCAACGAGATCCGGGTTGGATGGAAGAACGATGTGCAGGGCAGGGAGCGGGCCTACGCAGCGAATGGCTGGGTGGAGCTGCCGGAACTAATCGTTCAGGCGTCTGAACGGTTGCGAGGTGTACAGATTGAGCAACGTCCAGCGGTGGAGTTGATTTCTAGGTTTAACTCACCGAATGTGCTGATTTACTGTGACCCGCCTTATGTACTGTCATCCAGAAGCGGAGGGAAAAGGCAATATAAACATGAGATGACAGACCAGGACCACGAGGAGCTGCTGACTGCGCTGAAGGTTCATCGGGGACCGGTACTCATCAGCGGGTACCGGAGCGAGCTGTATGACCGGGCGCTGGAGGACTGGCATCAGGAGACGGCAGTGACGACCGACCAGCTTTCCAGAAGGCGGAAAGAGGTCCTGTGGATGAATTTCGAGCCGGAACAGCGGCAGGAAAGGATGTTTTGAAGAATGGAATGGCTGACAAAAGACCTTCGCGAGCTCTATGAAAGAGCAAAAGGTTATCAGCAGAATCAGGCGCCATCTCCAGACTATAGCACAGGGCTCACAAACGGGTTTTATGGGGGCGTCCGGTATGTGTTCGATAAGATCGCGGAGCAGCCCCGGATCTCCCTGACCCTGGAAGAGCTGCGGGAGATGCCTGGAGAGCCTACCGCTACAAGCTGGAGGAGGGAGGCTGCGTTGCCTGAACGGCAAAGGGAAGAAAAATGACGGATACCCGGTAAGCGGGTCCAAATAAATGAAAAGCGAGGAAAAAGAAATGGTAGACATCAAAGGGTTGGACAAGGCGCGGGTCCTGAAAGCGCTGTATGAACACAGCCATGTCCAGGGGAACGGATTCTTGCAGGCCGTTCCCGATGGGGTCGTCACGGTGGAACACTGTAAAATGCTGCTGGGAAGCCAGACCTATTTCGACTACCTGCACGGGCGGGTGCTGAAAGTGGACTTGTCCAGGGACGAGTTCGACGAGCGACTGTATGACCGGGACTGCGGAGAGGGTGCCGCGCAGCGGGCAGTCGATTCCGTTCGGGCCGAGCAGGAGGGCGGCGGGGATGCCGCCGGGAGCGCGGATGGAGAGAAGAAAGAGCTGACTATGGAGGAAAAGGAGAAGTTGACCAAAGATACCATCGTGAAAGTCCTGGACATCTTGACGGAGGTTCCGCCAGACGTGGCTTCCACTGCAAGCGCGATACTGAAAGCGATATTGCCGGGGCCGTCGATAGGTGGTCTGGTTGGGCTGATGATGGGTGGGCCGTTCCCGCCATCGGAGCTGTTCCGGTCCATCGAAAAGCCGATGGGCTGGCCGACTGGGATGGGGCCGCGCGGTCGGTTCGGATAAAAGAAAATGCCCTGCGCAAGCCTACTACAGCTTGTGCAGGGCCACCCCGGAGGGTGCATAGTTTGGACACAACATATTGTACCACACTCCGGGAACACATACAAGAGGGAAACTACGCGCACGGGCGCGTTTCGGGCTTGTATGGGATAGTAACTTAACGACCACGGAGGGGGTGCTGGCGGTATGCGTACCGTGTACCGGGAAAAGAAGTATGCCTGCGGGGAATACTTGGACGTGTATATCTATCCGGTCTTCGAGACAGGGAAGCACGGCGGCGGGAAGCGGGTCAAAAGAAAGCCCTCCACGAAGGCCCAAAAGAAGCTCAACCAGCGGCACCGGGAAGAGAAAATGACCCGTCAGCTCAACGCAAACTTTACGCCGGAGGACCTGGAACTTCACGGGACCTACGAGGTACAGCCGGAGAGCGACGCGGAGGCGCTGCGGGACCGCTCCAACTTTCTCCGAAAACTCCAGCGGTACGCTAAAAAGCACGGCCTGGGGGAAGTGAAGTACATGGGCGTCACAGAGCGGGGGAAGCGCGGGGGCCGCTACCACCATCACTTCACCATCCACGTTGAGAAAGGCATTGATCGGGATGTGCTGGAAAAGATGTGGACCGAAACAGAGGGACACGGGTACGCCAACACAAAACGTCTGCAATTCAACGAGGAAGGGCTTGCGGGGCTGGGCAAGTACATAAGCAAGTCCCCTATCGGCTACCGGGCATGGACAGCCTCACGAAATCTGGTTGACCCGCCGCCAAGGACACGCGACGGGCGCGTTTCCGGGAAGCAGGCCAGGGAGCTTGCCAAGAACATTCAGGACAGCACGCAGTTTGAAAAACTCTATCCGGGTTATCTATGCGCAAAGGCGGAGACGTGGCACAACGACGTAAACGGCGGGTGCTATCTGAAAATCAGTCTGTACCGGGAGGATGGGACGTTTATTCAGCCGAAGCAGAAAGCAGGGCGAAAACGTAAACGGAAGGAGTGAGTACATGGGCAGAAGCATGATAGAACTGCCCGGCGGCGGGTGTGCCACGGATAGCGAGGCGATGAACGCACTTGTGGCGGAAGCCAGGCGGCGGGGTGTCAGTTACGGACATCTGGTAGCCGATACGACACCGTGGGAACGGGACGAGATTATCCGGGACTACTGTGGGTCGAAGCGGCGGAGAGGACGGAAAAAGGGTTGATATGGGCATTGACGTGAAGGACCTGCCGCCTGCCTATCAGGCACAAGCGCTGCGGAAGTGGGCGGAGCAGGAGAGGAAGAAGGAACGGGGGGCTATCCCCTCCCCTGCTGCTGATGCGCCGCCAGCGGCCAATAAATACCACAACAAGCCAACCGAGCGGGTGACGGCCAGCGGGGCCGTCCTGCGGTTCGACAGCCAGAAGGAGGCCCGCCGGTATGACGAACTGGCCGCGCTGGAACGGGCCGGGACAATCCGTGATTTGCGGATGCAGGTGGACTTCACCTTGCAGGAAGCCTACACAGACGGCGAGGGACGACGAGTGCGGGCCATTCGGTACAGGGCGGATTTTACATACCGAAAGCCGTCTTTTATAGACAGGGATGGGGAAACGTGCTGGGTGCTGGTGGTGGAGGACGTGAAGAGCCGTGCCACGCGCACGAAAGAGTATATCATGAAGCGCAAAATGATGAAGGAGCGCTTTAATATCGACATTCAGGAGGTTTAGACCGTGGAGAGACTGACAGACCAGGTAAACGGTGTTACCGTCTACAGGGGGACCGGAAACAAATACGATACTGGCATGATACCGGCGGAACTGGAGAGCGGGCAAGTGAGAATCGTCGTGGAAAAACTGTTCGCCTATGAAGATACCGGCCTGACACCGGAGGAGATCATTGGGCTGTGCAGCATGGACCGGCGGGCAAGAATGGCGGAAATTCTGCGTTCGGAAGAGAAGCAGGAGGAAGAAAAGAGTCGGGAGAAGATTCTGAAGGATGCCGTGCTGACCTGGGGACGCAACGCACAGTCACTTATGATGATCGAGGAAATGAGCGAGCTGACCAAGGCAATCTGCAAATTCTACCGGGCCGGGGACGACATGAGTGCTGGGGAGGCGGTTGAGAGCATCCGGGAGGAAATGGCGGACGTTCAAATCATGCTGGACCAAATGCGGATCATGTTCGGGGAAACCGGGCATCAGGAGCGTTTGAAACTGGAACGGTTGGGGCGGCGGCTTGATAAGGCTCACGCGGCGGCTGGCGGTGAGCGGCAATGACAAAAATGACAAAAGAGGAGGATTACAGGTAATGGAATTTATTCGGTTTATCTTTTCGAGCTTTTGGGTTTGGCTGGGATTTTTTATCCTGGTGTCCATGATCGGCGGCGGGTTGATCGAGCTGGTGAAAGCCTGTAAGCGCGGCCGGAAGGTCAAGGCGTACCAAATCGGGGGCCGGTGGAACATTGAGATCGAGAACGCTTCGGGAGAAGATGCCAGCCAGGTCATGATCTCGGCGGCCTATGCGCCAGGTGGAGAGGAGAATGGCAATGAGCGATAGAAACGAGCGGGGAACGGTCCGCGTGTTGTTTGAGACGATCAGATTAGAAAGCCGTGAGGTAGAGGGCGCTGTGGTGGAAGGACTGGCGGTCGCGGGGTTTGACGTGGAGATCGAACCGGATGTGAAGCCGGGGAAGATACTGGGGACAAACCAGCAGGAGGGCGGCGTCACGATCAAAGTCTACAGGAGGCTGGATCGTGTATAGGCCAGTGGAGATTCGAGGCCGCCTGCATACGGGCGGAAAAACCGTTGCGGAGATCAGGGCGCGGTACACGGGCCAGGGGCTTACATATCGGGGATTCGAGAGACTGAAGCGGGCTTTTGACCTTTTCGACGGGCAGGAGATCGGCCTGTTCAGGAGGGAGCGCGGCGGCAAGATCGTGTACCACGTCGCCGTGTGGCCCAAGGAAAACATGGATATCATGGATGCCGTCTACGAGGCGGAGCAGACCCACCCGGACCGGCGGTACACGGACGATAAACAGAAGTTCATGCTGGACTGGCTGCAGGGGAAATACTCGGCGGGCATGGCCTTTGAGTTCCGGGCGGAGGACGTAGAGGAGCTGGAGGTCATACGGGAGGCGTCAGGCGGCGAAGCCGCCCCAGCCCTAAGCCGACAACAGGGCGGCCCACGGGAGATCAACGGGCCGGATGTGCCGCCTGCGGAGAGTGCCGCGCCGCCACGGTGGCGGCAGATCAGGGACAAGCGGAAAAGGAGGGGTAAGGCGTGAAGCTGAAGAAGGTCGCGGCGCTGTGCGCCAGGCAGGGGGCGTTCTACCTGCTCGACGAAGTGGACGGGGACGGCGAGCTGATGCGGCAATGGCTGGGTGACGGGCGTTCTGCCTATCCCCTGTCCGGTCTGCCGGTGCTGGATGAAGCCAATCTGTGCGCTATGTTCGACATCCCGGAGAAGAGACAGAAGAAATGCTTTTTCAAACGGGAGCCAATACCGGAGAGCCTGAATGTAGAGGACTGTGCCAGAGGAGAGCGGGCGCTTTATGACGAGTGGCCCACGGTGGAGCATAACGGGTATGTGGTCAAGCCTCTCAGCACGAACGACGGCATCGTGTTTGTTCAGACTGCGTATCTGTCTCCGCTGGAGGATATGGCCGATTACCTCCGGTTTTATCAGCGGGTGGATGGTACCGGGCAGGCGTATATCGTGGCGAAAAACGGAATGGAGATCGTGGCGGTCATTATGCCGGTGGACACGATCAAGCTGGGCTTTGTGGAGAAGCTGGAGGCGCTGGCCCACAAGTGCCGTGTGGCAGTGGAGAAGCAGGCCGAACGGGAGCGGGAGAAAGCAATGCAGCGGGTAGTGGGGCCGCTGTTCCGGGAGGGCGCGGACGCCGGGGAAGGAGCGGGAGAATGAGTGACCATATGCGGAAAGCCCTGCGGGATGCGGGCAAGATCGACATAACGATCGAGGGTGACCACAAAGGAAACCTCAAATTCTGTGTGCATGAATCAGCGTTCAGGCTGACGGGGATCAGGCGTGGCGAGATCACCAGAGAGGCGCTGGAAGCGGCGGCTGACCCGGACGAGTTGATCCGGCGGGAAGTTTCTGCGGCTGTGCGGAAAAATCATATCTCCTGGGAGGCGAGGCAGGAATGAGAACGCTGGCGATCGTCAATTTGAAGGGCGGGACGGGTAAGACTGTTTCGGCGGCAAATATGGCGCACATTCTGGCGGCAGTCCACCACAGGAAAGTGCTGCTGGTGGACGGGGACAAGCAGGGCAGCGCCTCCCGGTATTTCCGTGTGTATGGAGAGCATGACGGGACGGCGGCGCTGCTGCTGGACGATGCGCTGGACGCCGGGAGCGTGGAGCGGGTCATTTACCGGACCGGGTACAGGGGCCTGGACATCATCACGTCCAATCTGGAGCTGTACGCGGCGGACCGGGCGCTGTATGACCGGCAGGACGCGGACACGGCGCGGGTCTTGTTCTCCGCCCTGGACTATGTGCGCAACGATTACGACTTCTGCATCATCGACAATGGGCCGTCGGTGGATACCGTGACGCTGAACGTGCTGGCGGCGGCGGACGACGTGCTCATCCCGATCCGCCCGGACGAGTTTTCCTTTTCCGGCCTGCTGGACCTGGTGGAGCAGGTGGACGGCGTGCGGGCGGCGGTCAATCCGGGGCTGACGCTGCGGGGTGCGTTCTTTACGCACTGGCAGAACCGGGAAACCTTCTGGCAGGCGCGGCGATCGCTGGAGGACAGCGGTATCTGCCCCGTACTCCAGACGGCTGTCAACTACAATCCGAAGGTGCCGGAAAGTACGCTGGAGGAAAAGCCGCTGTGCGTGTTCGCGCCCCGCTCCTGGGCCGCTATCCAGTACAAGAAGCTGACGGCGGAGTATCTGGACTTGACCGATTCGGGCAAGGGGAAGGAGGGGTGAGCCGTGGACGGAACGACAAAACGGGACGGGCAGCGAATGACAAAACGGAACAAAGGGATAACCGTCTTGTTGGACCATGGGTTTTCTGCCATAGATACCGCTGTAAATCGCCTTGCCGACTACGAGGATACCGGACTTGCGCCGGAGGAAATCGAAAAACTAGCCTGTGTGAAAGAGAAACTGGATGCGGCCATTGAGGACATCCCGCACACCTGTGAATATTGCGCATACAACGGCGTTGATATGGACGCTGCCCCGTGTGCGGACTGCGAACGAATGAACACTTTGTTTGGAGAGGAACGCTGGGAATGGCGTGGGTTGAAGGAGGGATAAAACGTGGGATTCGATATTATGAGTTTGCAGAAGGGCCGGGGAGCGGTCCAGGCGCGGAGCCGTGCCGACGAGGGCCGCGCTGTGCTGAAATACATAGACGTGGAGGATCTGGTGCCGTCAGAGGATAATTTCTACTCCATGTCCGCTATCGACGAGCTGGCCGGGATGATCGAGCTGTCCGGAGGCGTGAAGCAGCCGGGGCTTGTGGTGCCGCTGGGCGGCGGGAAGTACAAGGTCATTTCCGGCCACCGGCGGCGGCTGGCCTCCCTTCAGCTTGTGAAGCAGGGAAAGGAAGCCTACAGGAAGATGCCGTGTATGGTGGAGGACGCGGGCCGGGACGTGGAGCGGGATGCCGAGGTGGACGAGCTGCGGGCCATTGACGAGGCAATTTTGCTTATCACCACCAACGGGCAGCGGGAGAAAACCGACTGGGACAAGGTGCAGGAGGCTACCCGCTTACGTGCGCTTTTGGAGAAAAAGCGCCGGTTTGAGAAGATCACCGGAGAGACGCGCAAGATCATTGCCGAGCAGTTGGGAACCACGCCCGCGCAGGTGGGCCGGTATGACAGCATTGAAAAGCACCTGATCCCGGCGTTTAAGAATTGGCTGGAACAGGAGAGGATCGGTATTTCCGTGGCCTATGAACTGTCCACGCTGCCGGAGAATGTGCAATGGAAAGCGGCGGAAGAGTGCTGGGGGAAGCGCAGGACGGTCACGCTGGAGGATGTTCGGCGGTGGAAGGAGCAGGCGGAAAAACCGGCGGAGGGCGAGAGGGCGTATAAGCCGGGCGCATATACGCGGGAAGAAAAGACAAACCTGGCTGGTCCGGTCGTGACGAAACCGACAGAATCGGAACGGAAAGAGACGCCGCCCGTGACGGAGCAGCCGGGCGGGGTCACGATGGTAATGGCGGATGAAATCGGGCCAGCGCCGTCGGCGGAACAGTGGGAAGCTCTGAAAGAGCGCACGGACGCCGCGAAAGCCAAAGGGAAGATCGTGGTCATACCCGCGCCTCCTTCTCCCGTGCCATCGGCGGAAGCTGTGGCGGAGCCGGGGAAGTTGACATTGAGCGAGCAGAAAGCCGCCGTGTTTCTGGAGGACCTGCGGATATACTGCGAGGAAATGGCGGGCAGGTACGACGAGCGGGAGCGGTGGAAAATATGGGAAAATTACTCTGACGCGCTGACCGTGGCAATCGCTGCTCTGCGGAAGTGAGGGCGCGGTGGTGGAAAGAAGCATTGAAAGACGCACGCGCCCGCCGTTGATACATGGGCGGATGATTTATCGCTGTGAACAATGCGGGAAGAACTGGCCTATGTATCTGGAAAAGGGCATTGAAGAGTTTGGGGAGAATCACAAGCCATCACCGTTTACAATCGCTTGCCCGTACTGCGGCGGATGGGCAATGGATGTGTCCGGGATTCAGAAGGTGCCGGGCGGCGGATATGTGCCGCTGCCAGATGGGTACAGCTATTTTGCAAACGTGGGAAACAAGGATTGCGGAGTACCGGTATTCTGCGCGGAACGCCTGCGGGAAAGTAACGAGACGCAAGCTGTGATCAAGGACGCGCTGGCCCGTCTGAAAAGCCGGGAAATGGAAATGTGCCGGGAAGCTATGCGCGAGGAACGGGAGCGCATGGAAGAGATCGTAAACACGGCCATGCCAAGCGAGGTGGAGAAGATCAAAAAGATATCCGTTATCGTTGGCCAAAAAGCAGGGGTGACGCTGGAGGAAGCCGTTGGGATGGTTCTGAAAGCGATACAGGATTTTGGGAACGGACTGAAAACGGTATTCGCCCCCTTCCTTGGTGAGCCTGAATTTTTGGAGGCAGTCGAACCGGGTGAGCCGCTGGACGTCACGACAGCGTGGGACCGGAAAGAGGCGCGGGAGAAACAGCGGGCGGTCGAGCAGGCCGCCGCCTCCCGTTTCCGTCAGTATAGGACCGGAGAAAGCACTTGGGGCACACGGAAAAGGACCGGCCCGCGTCGGCGGGAATGGCGGGGGCCGTGGAGGGAGAATTGACAATGAAGCGAAAACAGCCGATGCCGCGTTATTACGGTAGGAACATCGTGCAGAACGCGCAGAAGAAATTCCTCCAGCGAAAGGCTTTGGAGGACCGCCAGAAGAGGATAAGGGATCGTCTGGCGGACGCCGTGGACGGCGGAAGGAAGGAATAAACTGACGGAGGCGGGAGCTATGCGGCGCAGGGATGTAAAAACGATCATAGCGTACTATTTCGAGATTCCAGATATACGGAAGGGGTTTACTGCCGAGCGGGCGCGTCTGGAGCGTGAATATGACGGCCTGCGCGGTACGTCCTATGACGGTGTGCCGCACAGCTCCACGCCGGGAAAGCCCACCGAGGAGCTGGCCGCAAAAATGGAGGCAAATAATACCTGGGGCCGTATCCAGGAGATCGGCGTCAAGGTGCAGGTGCTCCAGGCGGACGAGGCGGCGATACGGGGGTGTATGGACGCGCTCAACGGTCGGTACAGATCGCTCCTGAACATGAGGTATTTTTGCCGGTACAGGTGGGCTAAAATTTCTGTGTCTCTGGATACGCCGGAGGCCACGGTCAGAAGGTGGAACGACAAGGCTATTGACCGGCTGGGGGAACTGTTGGACGATGCGCCGATGGTGGAGGAGCTTTTGGGCCGCGCTTCGCGCGCGCGCGTTTAGAAGTATACAAGGCCGTTTTGGGATGCTGTGAAAACGGACCGCGACGCCCTTCGGCGGGCAGGTTTTGTGGGCGTGGGAGCTACTGGGGCGGTGGATAACGCAAGGCGTTTTCTGAAAAATGAACTCGCGCGTTGCGGGGTATTTCCCGTACAGCAAAAAAGCCGCTGGAAAAACAATTTGCGAATAAGCACAAAGAAAGCCCTCCGGGAGCCGCTTGCGCGGCCTCTGGAGGGCTTTTTGCTTTTGGTGCGGGGTGATACTCGCCGCTGCGTAAATGGGGCTTACTGGCTATTTCTGGCCGTCTCTCTCCATGCGTTCGGCAACGGCCTGGAGGATATAGCCCTGGAGGCTTTGACCGGCGGCGGCGGCGGCCTCCCTGATCTTCTGCCCGTGCTCCTTGACGGGACGTATGTTGATGTTGTCGCACTTGCTGTTGTAGCGGTCGTTGGTTATCCGCTTCTTTTCGCTCACTCTCTTTTCGCCCGCTGGCATACTGCGGCCTCCTTCCAGTGTGGATCGTGTTACAAAAGGCTCTGCTGCTCAAAATTGGGGTCGCCGGTCGTGTCGATGATCGGGAAAGGGCTGTGGGGCGGCGGAGGAACGGCGGCGTAAAAGCGTCCGTTTTCGTAGTGCTCGTCTGTCACGCCGTCAAACCAGGTGATATCCCCGTGTTCGGCCTGGGCGGCCTCCATGGCGTCGTGCGCCTGCTCGTAGGTGAAGCCGTCGAAGGTGAGGCGCTGGCCGTCGTCAAACGCCGCGACAAGACGGTACGCGGGAAAGATTTGGGATCTCGTTTCGTCCATGGGCAAGACCTCCTTTTCGTTTTCGTGATCGTACTGCGATTATAGCACGTCATAGTGCAATGTGCAATAGGATTTTGTTACATGGGGAGCCCGACCTCCGGGGCGGGCTGTTTTGTTATGCGCCGGGGATGGAGTATTGAAGGAAGCTGTCGGCACCGGCGGCCTCCAGGACGGCGGGTTCGGCCTGTTCCTCTGGAGCGGGAGCCGGGGCGGCGTCGGAGAGGTTGAGGGCACGGCGGGCGGCGTCCTCGGCGTTTCGGGTGAGCTGGCGCTGCCAAGCCTGATTTTTGGGGGACCAGCGGAAACCGTTGCTTTTCAGAGCAGCGCGGGTTTCCTCGTTGGGCTTGCTGCCAAAAAAGATTTGCAGGCGGTTTTGCTCCACGTTGCGGACGATGCGCCCGCCGTCAAATTCAAGGGTGTTTGCGGCGTCGTCCTTGTGCCGCTCCATGCTGTCCAGTTTGGAAAGGTTCTCTTGCGTCCGCTTGATTTTGCCGCGCAGGCTGGAAAGCGCAAAGTCGGGGAAAGGAGTTTGTGCAAAGGCCGGGGCGCGGCTGATCGCCTCGTCCATTTCGGCGGCGGTCTCGTCGGTCATGCCGGGAAAGCCCTTCATGGTTTTGTGCTTGCGGTAGTGGGTGTTCATGGCCTTGCCCTTGTCCAGCGTGCTTTGGAGGCGCTGCAAGCGATCCTCCAGCATTTCGCGGGCGTGGGGGTCGGTCGGGTCAATGGGGCCGGTGCCGATGCTTTTTATTTTGTCAAGGATGCCCTGGATCTCGTTGTACTCCTTCCACAGCGTATCCTCGCGGGCGTTCTGCTTCTCTTTCTTGCGGGTGGGGAAGTTGGACGCGCCGCAGATCAGGACGGAGGGACAGCTTGCGCCGTTGCGGCTGTGGTCGTTGGTCCACTGGGCAAGGCGGCGGGCGTAGCGGT
This sequence comes from uncultured Oscillibacter sp., assembly GCA_951800675.1. The sequence continues at coordinate 611 of CATOKC010000069.1, read as the reverse complement.
CCAGAAGGACGTCCAGCTTGTCATGGTAGAAGGGACTGACTTTCTGCCTGCGCTGCTCCACCAGAGCGGCGGCCTCGTCAACGGCGGCGCGGTATCCGGCGGTTGTGCTGCCCTCACGGTAGTCACTCATGGACATCATTTGATGGGAAAGGCGGGCCGTGTTTTCGTTTATCGGATAGTACATAGCGTTTCCTCCTGCGTTTGGTTTTGGGTTTCGTGGTTTACCCATGAGCGCCCGCCCGTGATTGGGCGGCTGGACTTGCACCCGTGGGTTGCGCTGTGCGCGGCTTAGGGCTGGGGCCGCCGCTGGCGGCCTAACGCCAGCGGCGGCGGGGTGCCGTCGGCCTTGCGGGCTTTTGTCATGCGATCTTGAAATACCACGCGGAACGCTTGCCGGACCATTTGCCGCCCAGCTTCTCGATCTCGTCCTTGTGGGCGTCGGAATCAACCGTCAGCCATACCACCGGGGCGGCGGTCTGTACGCCCTTGATCGTGGCCGTGACGCCCTCCAGGGCGGCCAACTTCTCCACCAGGGAGGCGGCCTTATCGGCGGGGGTCTGGTCCGGCTGGACTTCGGCGGGGGCTTCCTCCTGGGGCTGGGGATCCGGCTG
>CATOKC010000068.1 GCA_951800675.1 uncultured Oscillibacter sp. | reverse complement strand
CGGTAGGTCAATGGTTGGACACCTGGATGGAAAATTACGCCAAGCTACAAGTCCGTCCCTCGTCGCACAAGACCTACCAGGGATTCATCAAGAACCACATCAAGCCCGTCCTTGGGGACATTTCGCTGGAAAAGCTGACGGCAATGGACCTCCAACGGCTGTACAAGCATCTGCTGGAGAGTGGAAGGGTAAAATGTACAGAAGCCAGGAACAAGCCCAAGGGCCTCAGCGTAAAGACGGTGCGCAACATCAACCAGATGGTCTCCTCCGCCCTGAACTGTGCGGTGGAACAGCGGCTGATTCCTGCCAATCCCACGAAGGGCTGTGCCCTGCCGAAGCTGGAGAAGAAAGAGATGAAGATTCTGCCGCCGGAGAGTCTGGGCACCTTCTTTGCGGAGGCGAGGCGCAGCGGCGTGTTCGAGCTCTACTATTCGACCTCGCAACCGGCCTCCGGCGAGGAGAACTGTTGGGACTGAAATGGAGCGACATTGATCTGAACAAGGGCATCTTCCACGTCCGGCGGCAGGTACTTCGTCAGAATGGCGAGGTGGTGGAGGCCCCTCTGAAAACGAAAAACTCCTACCGCAATATTGCGATAGGAACAGATGCCATCGAAATCCTCAAAGGTATGGAGCAAAAAGACGAGTATGTATTCCCCTCGCCATACGGAGGCCCCATATCCCCGGACGGCGTCCTGCACATGCTCCAGCGAGTGCTGAAACGGGCAGGACTGGAGCGGATACGCTTCCACGACCTCCGTCACCCAAATGTCAAGCCCAAGACACAGATTTTTATCCATTTTTTGAATATGCAATTAAATGTTCGAGCGCATCGGCATATATGCTGTATGCCATTCACTCTGCAAGGTTCTCCGATAAACTGGAAGTTTGGCGGATTTTCTGGAAAAGTGATGACAGAGTAATCGCTAAAATATTGACAGCATATTTTTTATATTGTATTTCTCAAGTTCTGGCATATTTTTCCTGGAGACATTTACTCCATAGTCCGGTTTTGACTTTTTTCCTTCGTAATCATGGGAAACAAATACGCTGCTCTTTTGCCGCCAGGCGGAGGTTGGAATAATATACATATCTGGGTGTTCCCCATCAATAAGCAACATCAGGAGCAAAAACATGGCGTCGTCCTCGATATTAAAATATTCTTTCATCATAAAGGCATATTGGGAAGATCCCCTGATCCCCTTCACCTGGAATTTCAAAAGGCCATCCCGGCCCTCCGCTACAAAGTCAATTCCGTGATCGTCTATCTCGGATGTATAGATATTTATCCCGTAAGAGATCAGCGTCATTTTTGCGTAATATTCACAAAATACTCCCACTTTTGCGGTGTCAAATCTTTTCTCGACCAAAGCATGTTGTACGGCCCTCTCTGTTTTGCCATATTTTCGACAGCTTGCTTCAACAGACTTCCTACTGTATGCCGCTCTGGTTCCGTCATAGGTTCCTTAGAGAAATTTGTACTGTATTCCGGCTTTGCTCCTCTTTCTTCAAAACCATGATAAACAGATATATCGCTCTTCTGCCGTTCTTTTCCCACGCACTCTAATACCGCCAGATCGGTCAAATCATGAATGACAACGGTTTCAATTTTTTCCCATGGGCTCTCTCCGTTCCACATATGTCCAAACGGAAAGTCGTATAGCTCAACCTCAATAACTGATAAGTCCCTGCTTGTGATAAGGCACACGTCTGGCATATAATCTATGTCATACAAATCCATGATATATTGCCGATATGACCAGCCGCTCACGTTTTGGTCCTCCTGATCCTCCTGAATCAGCTTGTAATTTTCAATGACTTCTTCGACCCCCATGCCACGGGTATCCATTTTATATTTGCCAGCCAATTTACGAAACTCGTTCCACGTTGTTTCAACAAAAAAAATAATCTCCGCTTGGGTCATATGACAAAACTCTCATTTTTACCGTTCCTTTCAGAAATTATGACCCGGCTCAGCCGTGCCGGGCGTCAGCCCTTCAAAAGTCCTGGTAAACTTTTCCAACAGCCTGCTTTTGTTGTATTTTAATTCTCCAAGGCTTTGTACAAATTGCGATTTTCGGGTTGTTGCTGGGCACAGTATAGCACACGCAGAGGGGCGGGTCAAGTTGTAGGTTTTAGAGCGGGCAAGCAGGGCATCGGAATATCGTTTTCGATATTCCGATGCAGCTTGTTGAGGTTCCCCCAAGCCCCGGACGGGCCACTTTGTGTCCAGTTGAACGCACCTGTCGGTGCGGCTCCATGCTTCGCATGACCAGCAGGGAGAAAGTAACGTAGCAGTGTCACGGGGGATAGCCGCAGAGCGGCGCAAGGGGCGTGCCCCTTGTACGCACAAGCTGCCTGGAGCGGTAACAAGTCAGCGATTCAGGCAGCGGCCTCGCAGAGCGCACGGATACATTGCCGTAGGTCATGTATAAAAGTGCGCCGTTCCTCGCTGGTGTTCGGAACGGAGACAGCTTCATCACTCGCATGAGGCGCAGGGATTAACCCGCGCCGGTTTGCCTGAGCAGTCCCAGGCACAAGGCCCGCCGTGAGGCTCGCTGTCCTGTCCCCTGCTGGTAAAAAGCGCCCAGCCGGGACGCTATGTGGTCCCGGCTGGATGCTATACACTGTCTTTGTCCTTTACGTTACACCTCGCTTTTTGGCTTCCCTTGTTGCGCCTTTTTTTGCAGGGGATTAGGTGGAAAAAGAATAAGGACAAACCAGTCAACTCCTTGCGCCGCAAGGGTTTTCCGATTTGTCCTTATTATGCCATAAGGGCATACGTTCTCGGTCCTGGCTCTGCAAAACGGCGTAGACGTGAAAACGCTCTCCGCCATACTGGGCCACTATTCGGCGGGCTTCACCCTAGACACCTACGCCCACGTGACTACCTCCATGCAGAAGCAGGCGGCAAACGCCGTGGGCAGTTTCCTCTCCGGTACTCTCCAGCCCTAACCACTCCGAACTTTGGTATGGGTCACGGCTTGGGTCAAACCGGAGTTACAAAATCAAGCTGCCAGAAAAAGTACAGAGGAATGAACAAAACCGCTGAAATTTAAAGAATTTCAGCGGTTTTGGTACGCCCTGAGGGATTCGAACCCCCGGCCTGGTCCGTAGCTTGTCTGAAGAGTGGAATCGGACCCATTCGGCCTTGTTTGATGCTGGTCGTTCGGAAATTGGATACCCTTTGATACCGCCCATTCCACTATTTCCGCAGGGAGATTTCCTGTTCTGGGTCAGGTTATGGGTCAAGCTTTGGCGGAGAATTAAAAGCTGTTTTGCAAAGGGGCGGAAAAATGGGCCTGAGGAATGGACGATATCAAAAATGGACATCGCAGAATTTGAGACAAATACAAATGCAGCGCAATCCGTTGCGGCGCAGTCGGAAGAGGGCACTTTTCGCATTTAAAAATTTGTCGTGGATTTTTCCTGTGCTTTGCACTATCATAGATGTCGAAGGGAGTTGAGATACCTTGAAAAAACGAATCTCTTACTATGGGGCATTGGACTTGAAGTATATGCGACATAAACGTGGTTGGACGGTAGAACAACTGGCGGACCTGGTTTTTTGCTCGTCCCGAACTATCAATCGCGTAGAAGCAGGCAATCGAACAAGTAATCTTGAATTGGCTCGGAAATATGCGGATCAATTTGGCTATCCATTTGAACAACTTTTTATCATCGTTGATCAGCGGCTTTTGGATCTCCTCGCGGCAACGGTTCCTATCGTATCCCTTTTTGCGCCATTACCAAAAGAAATTTATTACACCCTATATTTTCGCAGAGTATCTTGGTTTGACGCAAATTTGTGGGGGAAAACCAAATGGATTGGAACGTTCGATAAAAAGCATGAGCTTCGTATTTTGCATGAGCTGAGAGAAGGTTACGCCCAGGAGCTTTGGGAAAGCGGAATGCCTGTAATCAGCACCAAGGAGGAATGGGAAAGTTACTTCTACCATGCGGTTATTGGTCATATGGAGAAGATTGTGGTCTCAAAAACAGCCCTTAAATGCTGCGCCCCCCGCGCTTTAATGTCCTATGCGGTCGAGCCGGGTATTTTGCTTGTCAAGGGGGTACCTGATGTTATCCTTTTGGGCGATTATGCCAATGTTCCAGAGGTTTTTTCACTTTGTTCAAAGAGAGCCTCAGCATATCGCTGCAATAAAGGGGCCGTCCCATTTTAAAATCTGTATCGCTTTGGTATAGGCAGCTCCCGCTTACTTGAACTGCATCATGGAAAATGTCACGTCAACGGGTTCGCTGGTACCGGCCGCGCCTCGAATATCGAAAAGGATGTCGTCATTTTCCTTTGGAGCGTCGCCGTCCAGCTCAAAGGCCCGGGTTAAAGTATGTCCCGGCTCAATGTCAACGGCGGAAAAATATTGGGGTTCTCCCAGCTTGGCGGGCAGGCCTGCTAGGCAAGTAATCCGTTCCTTGCCGTTATTTGCCACCTGGAAAACCACGTATTTTCCGTTCTGCGGACGGAAGCTGCTGCCCGCATGAATGGTGGTAACCGCCTGGACACGGGTTTTGTCGTCGCAGATGAGAGAGGGCCGCTGCTTCCTATCCACCCCCTTGGAGGCAATCTCTTTATAAGGCCCTACCTTTACGCCAATGGTCGGCTTCGTGGGATTGGGACCTTTCGGCTGGTTGGCCTCATTGTTTGGGGAAGTGCCCAGGACGACGCTGCCCTTCTCCTCATCCCAGCCGACGTTGACCCTGAAATAATCCGACATCATCTGCGCGGGCAGATAATAGTAGGGCTTGCCGTCCGTCCCCGTGTAGGTGACGGCCGCCGGAAGCCGCTGGCCGTCCACGGGATAGGTATCCCCCGGCTTTACCTTCACGGTATCCACGATTACGAGTCCCGCATTGCTGATTTGCAGCTGGCCAGACGCGGCCAGGGCGGTTCCGGACAGGGCCAGGACCGAGATCATCACCAGCATTCCGGCAAAAAACGACTTGTATTTTTTCATGGCTGTTACTCCTCCTTCTATATATATAAATCTTATCGGTATTGCATTAGCGTGACGGTCACATCCACTTCGTCTGTGAGCGTCGGTCCGACGCTGTACACAAATTCGGCGGCCTCCGCCGTGGTGCCCTCGGCGATCTCAAAGGCTCTGGTTATCGTCTTGCCTGAATCAAGCGCCACGCTGGGGAAGCGCTTCCATATGCCCAGCGTGATGGGAAGCCCCGCCTGGCATCGCGCCTGCGTCGTGCCGTTATTTGTGATCGTGAGCAGGATATATTTCCCGTTCTCCGGGAGGAAAATCCCGCTGGAGCCATAGCCGGTGATGGACTGTGCCCTGGTTTTGTCGTCTATGATCTGTGTGGGCTTCTTCGTCGTGTCCACAAGACTGGGGGAGACCTCCGTAAAGGGTCCGACGTGCAGGCCCAGCTCGGCGGTTTTGGGCCGTTCATTCAGGATTTCTTCGTCGGTCACCACCCGGGCCACAAGCTCTTGGGTTTCCACGTTAGCGCCCAGGACAATGCTGCCGCGCTTTTCACTCCAGCTGTTCCAGACATTGAGATAGTCGGTGAACATCTGCGCCGGCAGGTAGTGGTAGGACTTGCCGTTGGCGGCTTCATAGTCGACAACGCCGGGAATCTGTTCCTTGCCTACGGTATAGGTCCCGCCCGGCTCCACCTTCACCTGGTCTATCACCACCACGCCGGCGCTGCTGACTTGCAGCTTTCCGCCCGCCGCCAGAGCCGTTCCGGCCATGGCGGCAATCAGTGCCACCGTGAGCATTCCAGTCATAAACTGCTTCCACATTTTCATCATATCATTTTCCTTTCTGTTTTCCGGCGGGCGTCACACCCCGCAATTTCAGCATAGTTAGGGACGGCTCACTCCGTCCGGCGCTCCAGGTCCTGGAGCTCCACCCGGGTTCCGCCCAGGTTGACGGCGGTCACGGCGTAGGGGTCGACGGCATGGGGATACCGGCAGCCCATCTCGCCCGCCGTGCCGTCCAGGGTATCCGCCATCGTGAAGGACTTCCGCATCTCTGAAAAATCGACATACGCGCCATCCTCTATCCAAAGTCCCTGGGGCCCCATAGCCTGGGCCTGCTCGTCTTCGATGTACGTCAGGTCCGGGTTCCCGGCCTCCTCGTCCGGGGAGAACAAATATTGTATCGAGGCCGGGCTCCAGACCTCCGCCTCGACGGCGGAGGCCGTCAGCTTGATCCGGGAGAACTCCAGCGGAATATCCTCCGCCGTCAGCGTGACCGTTCCTTCGTAGATCACAGGCTGGATCATCTTGTCCAGGGTGAAAGTAAAGTCAAAGGGGCCGTCCAGAATCACCACATCCGGCCCGGGCCCGGTGCGTCCCCCTTCCCCGGAGACTACCGACGTGCCCTTCCCCTCCTCATAAGTAGCCAGCGTTTCAATGCGCAGCGTTAGCTCCGGCCGCTCCACATAGTCGGCCAGGGGCATCGTCACCTCAAAGACCAGCTTGTCTCCCTTCCGCCGGATCAGGTGGAATTCCGGTTGAAGCGTAAACCGGGCCACGGACAATTGGTCCTGGTGTGCCCGCTCCAGCTCCTCCGGCGGAAGATGGATGCCCATCCCGGCATAGCGGCTCTCCACTTCTCCGCGCGCATAGTCCTCCAACTGGTCCTGCCGCATGGTGAGGCTGCATTCCTCCTGGTAAATCCAGGACCCGCGCCAAAATGCCTCGTCCCATTCCTCCGGCATATTCGGATCTTCCGCCGTCATGGACAGCCGCAACGTCTCCCCATCCCACACGGCAGCGTGGAGCGTCACCGTCATATCGTCCACCACCTGGCTCTGTTCAATGACAGTGCCCATTCGGGCCATGACAGCCTCCGACGCCTCGGGAGCGTCGGGATTCACTCCAAGCCAAGGAAACCACTGGGAAAACTGCCCCGTGAACGCCGCTGCCGCGCAGGCGGACAGCAGCAGCAGAGCCGCCGCCAGGGCAATCAGCTTCCAGTCCAGTCTTCTCCTCCGGCCGGAACGCTCCTGACATTCCATCCATTTCCAGGGGTCCGCCAGCAGCTTCATCCGTCCCTGGAGATACCGGGGGGAAAAGCGCACCTCCGTGTCCTCCGTCTGTCGGAAGACGTCGTCCAAGTCCGCCAGGTTGGCGTCCATCAGCGCTTGGGGGAGCATTTGATCAAACCACGTCATGGGTGTATCCCTCCTTTTCCAGACTCTCCCGCAGCATCGCTCGGCCCCGCATGATCCGGCTGGCGACCGTGGATTCCTTGATTTTCAAGCGCCGGGCGATCTCCCGGTTGCTCAGCTCCTGTACGCATTTCAGCTCCAGAACGCGGCGGTAATGCTCCGGCAGCGCCCGGATTAGGGAAAACAGATAGGCGTATTCCTCCTGGCGCTCCTCCCGGGCTGGTGGGTCCCAGTTCTCCGGAAGGGGTTCCGCCTGCCCCTCTGTTTTCAGAACATCCAGGGCGGCGTTCTTGGCCACGGTGGCCACGTAACCACCCGTCTGACTCCAGGACAGCGCACAGACCCGTTCCCAGCTCCGCAAAAGCTGCACCCAGGTCTGCTGCGCGGCGTCCTCCGCCTGGGTAGGGTTCCCCAGAAAGCGAAGCGCCGTCAGATAGACCTTCTTTTCATACGCATTGTAGAGCTTGATAAACCGCCGCTGGTCCTGCTCGGTCTCCAGCATGGCCAGACAGATCGCAAGCATATTCCATCCTCTCCTTTACACTGATGTCCTGCGGCTCTATTATTTTAACTGCGAAAAACAGGAAAGTATCCCATTTTCAACACATATTTTTTCCTCTTGCAAACCCGAACAGCCGCTGGTCCTGTTCGGTTTCCAGCATGGCGAGGCAGATCGCAAGCATGGGGCAGGAAAGAGCCTTTTTGAAAACAGCGGCATGGAGCAACGCTCCATGCCGCTGCCGTTTGTGTACTCAATAATTCTCCGCATGGACCTCAAAGTAAACCTGGGGATGGGCGCGGACGGGGCAGACCTCCGGGGCGGCGGTGCCAACCACGATATGCCCACAGTTCCGGCACTCCCAGACCTTGACCTCGCTCTTCTTAAAAACCTCCTGGTCCTCCACGTTTTTCAGTAGGGCACGGTAACGCTCCTCGTGGTGCTTCTCGATTTTGCCCACCATGCGGAACTTGGCTGCCAGTTCCGAGAAACCCTCCGCCTCGGCGGTCTTGGCAAAGTCCTCGTACATATCCGTCCACTAGTAGTTCTCCCCGTCAGCGGCAGCGCTCAGGTTCTCAGCGGTAGAGCCGATGCCGCTGAGTTCCTTTAATTGCATTTTGGCATGTTCCTTTTCATTGTCGGCAGTTTTTAGGAACAGAGCGGTGTTCTGCTCAAAGCCCTCTTTCTTGGCCTTGGAGGCGAAGTAAGTATACTTGTTCCGGGCCTGGGATTCCCCGGCGAAAGCGGCCTTCAGAGTCGGAGTTTTCTGACATACAAAGTAAAAACCCTGTAGTTGCGGTACTTTCAGCGATTCTGCGCAAATTTCGGAGAAAATGGGGAAACCAGCGCCAGCGGAACCATTACGGCGCAATGGATCCACTGGTTTTTATCAATTTCCCAAAGCAGTAGTCAAATAGTAGTCATCCGATATCCATACAAAAACGGATTATTTATCCTCTGTGTTCCCAAATAAAATCCGCAGATAATCGCGGCGGCCATATAGAATCCGGTCAATATAGATCCCGCCATTTTCTATCTGATAAAACGTGAGATAACTCCCCGTAACGAGGAACCGAAAGCCGCCTTCCACGTCGGCGATAGAAGATAACAGAGCTGCCGAGCTCCGCAAAGTCTTCAAGCTGCTGGACAGCGTCCAGGATATCAGTGACAACCCGCTCTGCGTCTGAGCTGCTTTGCGGCTCAGACGCAATATAATCCCATATCTCGTTTAAATCCCGACGGAATTCCATCGAGTAATAAACCTTATGCTCCATTCGCTTTTGCCCGGAAAAACTCCCGCATTTCCTCAGAGGACAGCCAGCCCTCGGTTTCGCCGGACCTCCGGACCTTCGACAGCTCGTTCAGGAGCTGCAGCGTCGCCTGGCTTTTTTCATAGTCCTGGGTATCCACGATTGCGTATTTGCCGCGTCCGTTCTTCGTGAGAAAGACAGGCGCGCCTGCGGCCACATCGTGCAGCACATCGCTGTAGTTGCGCGGGTCGGAAATCGGTTTGATATTCGGCATGACGTTCAGCCCTTTTCTAATTCAACCCAAATCCGCTGTAAAAATCAACTGCGAATTTACAGCAAGGATTTTCTTGCGGATGACAAACCCGGCCAAGTGTGCTATACTCAAACCGATACCGTCTTTTAACAAACGGAGGGGAGTCCGCCATGGCTGATTTTACGAACGAACTGGAGAAGCGCCCGGAAACTGAAAGAGCCGCACAAGGGGGTGCCAACCTCTCCAAACAAAAGCGGGACGGCCTGCTTTCCAAGATTTCCGCCATTCGCGCCTACATCGCCGCCGCGCCCCAGGACGAGAACAAGGGGAATCTGCTGTCCTACCTCTCCGACCTGGAACAGGCGGGCTTGAAGCTGCTGTGCGACGGTATTTTTGACGAAAGCTGCTTTGTGGCGAATGTGTCCTGGCAGCGGATGTATTCCACCCGGAACGACTCCAAGGGCATTGTCAGCGAGGTGGAGCACATTCTGGTTTACAGCAGTAAGCCGGATTGTAGCCCCAACAAACTGCCCCGCACGGAAAAGATGAACTCCATCTACAAAAACCCCGATAATGATGTCATGCCCTGGACAAGTGGAGACGCGTTTGCGGCTGACGCTGCAACTCATCAAGGAATGGTATATGCTATTCAACATCCTTTTACTGGAAAGATGCGGAATGAGAAACATTTGAGGGGGGCTGTTTATGCGGAAAGAATCCAGGCGGCTGCTGGAAGCCGCCGGTATGCTTTTAATTTTGGCGCTGATGGCGGTGGTCCTCTATGTCCTCCTTCTCTACCCCGGCGACGTCTCTGCCCGGCAGACGGGGGACCGGCGGGTATTCGGCGCCACCTATATGACCATGAACAACCCCTATTACCAAGTCCTGGACAACTGTCTGCGCTCGGAGATCGAGGCCAACGGGGACATTCTTCTGACACGGGACGCCGCCATGGACCAGGGGCGCCAGAATGAAGAGATTGTGGAGCTCATCAGCGCGGGAGCCCAGGTGATCTTTCTGACTCCCGTAGAGTGGGACACTGCCCGGACGGGGCTGGAGGCCGCTACGAAAGCCGGGGTGCCGGTGATTGTGGTGGACGCGCCGGTGCGGGACACGGAGCTGGCCGCGTGCTCCATTCTCTCGGACAACTATCAGGCGGGCGTTTTGTGCGCGGAGCACCTGATGTCCGTCCGGGACGAGGCTAAGATCATACTGCTGGAGCATATCTCCGCCAGCTCCGGCGTGGAGCGCATCCAGGGCTTCCGGGATGCCATTGCGGGGCATGAGGGATTTATCATTCTGGCCTCCGGCGAGTCCGACGGGCAGATCGAAAACGCCATGCCGGTGATGGAGGAGCTTCTCCGCCAGGCCCCGGAAGCGGACGTGCTTATGGCCCTCAACGACCCCAGCGCCTTCGGCGGGCTTGCCGCCATCGAAGGGGCGGGGCTCAGCGGGCGGTTCCTCATTTACAGTGTGGACGGCTCCCCGGAGGCCAAGGCTCTGGTCAGCGACGGGCTCATGACCGGCACCTGCGCCCAGTTTCCCGCCCGTATCGCCAGAGAGGCGGCGGCCCAGGGCTGCCGGGCCCTGGAGGGCGGCTGTGACCGTCGGGAAATCATTTTACCAGTGGAACTGCTGACGAGGGACAACGTACAGCGCTATGGAACGGACGGGTGGCAGTGATGGATAACGAAAAGACCTTATCCAGCCTCTCCCGGCTGATGTTCGTCTTGAACCTGTCGATTATCGTGTTCTATTCCCTGCTCTGCCTGACCACGACGCTGCGGGTCTGTGATTCCTTCGGCGCTTACAGCTTCCTGTCCTCCGCCGGGCAGATCCCTCCGCCGCCCTGGCGGATGCCTTTGTGGGCTCTGGGGCAGTACCTGCTGTTGTGCGCCGTCAGCTTCGGGAAAAACCGCTGGGGCATTGAGCGGTTTGAGGCCCGGCTGCTGGTGTGCCTGGTGGAGATTCTGCTGTGCCTGGGCGTTACCGCTTCACTGGAATTTTACTACAGCGGCGCGGCGCTGCTGGTGCTGGCGGATCTGGTCCACTATGTCCGCAACAGCTTTTACCGCATCTGCTTCACGGCGGCGCTGATTCTGCTGTTCTCCTTCGGGCGCTATGAGATCTTGTACCCCTTGACGGGGCGCATTCCGTTCAGCGCCTATCTGGACTACTATAACCAGACGGTCCGGAGCTTCCTCGCCGGGACGGAAAGTCTGTTGATCTGCTTGAACGTGCTGCTGTTCGTCCTGTCTATGATTCTGCTGTTTACGGGTCAGAAGGCGGAGAACAGCCGCATCCGGAAGCTCAACAAACAGCTCAACCAGGCCAATGAGCGCCTCCGGGACTACGCCTTTGAGCTGGAGCGTATGGCCGAGGTCCGGGAGCGAAACCGCCTGGCCCGGGAGATTCACGATACCCTGGGACACACCCTGACGGGCATCATCATGGGCTCCGACGCGGGGCTGGCCCTCTTTGACGCCGCGCCGGAGGAGGCGAAAAAACGCATTCGAGTGGTGGCCCAGGCGGCCCGGGACGGGCTCAACGACGTGCGCCGCTCCATCAAGGCCCTGCGGCCCGACGCCCTGGAGAACACCACTCTGGCGGAGGCGCTGGAGACGATGATCTCCAACTTCAAGGCGACGACTTCGGCGGAGGTCTTCTATGACCAACAGGCCGGGCCTCTGGTTTTTGCCCAGGACGAGGAGGACACGCTGTACCGGGTGGTGCAGGAGAGCATGACCAACGCGGCGCGGCACGGCCACGCCACGGAGATACACATTTTCCTGACCCGGCGGGACAACCTCCTGACTATCGACGTGCGGGACAACGGCCTGGGCGGCGGAGAGGACGTCAAGGAAGGCTTTGGCCTGCGGCACATGCGGGAGCGGCTGGAGCTGCTGGGAGGCTCCCTGACCTTTGGGAACCGGGAAACACTGGAAGAGGACGGAGAGAGGGGCTTTTACATTCTGGTGAGCCTGCCCATCCGGGAGAAGGAGGAGGAAGCATGATCCGAGTCTTGATTGTAGACGACCAGGAGCTGTTCCGGGAGAGTTTGAAGGTGGTTCTCAGCGTCAGCCCTGGCATTGAGGTGGTGGGCGCGGCTTCCAGCGTCCAAGAGGCGCTGAAAAGCGCTGCCGCCTGCCGCCCGGACGTGGTGCTGATGGATATCCGGATGCCCGGCATGGACGGGGTGGAGGGCACCCGGCTGTTTAAAGAGCGCTGGCCCGGCACGAAGATCGTGGTGCTGACCACCTTTGACGACGACGAGTATGTTTTCGGGGCTTTGAAAAACGGGGCCAGCGGATATCTTCTCAAGGGGAGCAGCGTCTCCGAGCTGTCCAGGGCCATCCAGATCGTCCACGAGGGCGGGGCTATGCTGAACCCGGAGATCGCCAGCAAGGCCATCCAGCAGTTCTCCAGCATGGCGAGGGGGGCCGCGACCCTCCAGGTGGACCAGCGGGGCGGGGCGGAGCTGAGCAAGAGCGAATGGCAGGTGATCCGAACCGTGGGTCGGGGGCTGTCTAATAAGGAAATTGCCGGGGAGCTATGCCTCTCCGAGGGTACGGTCCGCAACACCATCAGCGGCATCCTCAGCAAGCTGGACCTCCGGGACCGGACCCAGCTGGCCATTTGGGCCGTGCAGACCGGCGCGGTGAATCAGGGGATGTTCCCATGAAGCGCCGCCTGGGAATCGCGGCCCTGGCCGCCGTTCTGCTGGCCGGGGGGCTGCTCTGGGGGCTGGAGGCCCGTCGGGAGTCGGTGCTGACCGTGGGCGTTTACGCCGGAAGCTACTGGCAGACCCCCACCGGGGACTGCTATCAGATTCTGGACGACGCCATCGCCCTGTTTCAGGAGCGCCGCCCCGGCGTCCGGGTGGAGTACGTCAGCGGTATCCCCACGGACGCTTACAGCGAGTGGCTGGCGGGGCGGATTTTGAAGGGGACAGAGCCGGACCTCTGCTTTGTTTTGCCGGAGGACTTCAACCTCCTGGCCTCCTCCGGGGCCCTGGCGGAGCTGGACGGCTTCATGGCCTCCGACGCGGAGTTTGACGCCGGCGCTTACTACGAGCCCTGCCTCCGGGCCGGGCGGCTGGGGGGGAAGCAGTACGCCCTGCCCCAGGAGAGCGTCCCCACCATCATGTTTGTCAACAAGACCCTGCTGGAGAGCCGGGGGATTCCCCTGCCGGACAACCGTTGGACCTGGGAGGATTTTTATGACATCTGCGCCCGGGTGACGGACCTGGACAGCCGGACCTTCGGCGTCTACGACTACACCTGGCAGAATGCCCTCTACGCCAACGGAGCCAGCCTCTTTTCCGAGGACGGGACGGCCTGCTGTCTGGCGGACGAGCGGGTCCAGGCGGCGGTGCGGTTTGCCAAGAGCCTCACGGACCTGAACGGGGGCTACACCGTCACGGCCCGGGACTTCGATTTGGGCCGGGTGGCCTTCCGGCCTTTCCTGTTCTCCGAGTATCGGGCCTATCAGCCCTACCCCTGGCGGGTGCGGAAATACTCCGGCTTTGAGTGGGACTGCGTGTGCATGCCCGCCGGGCCCGACGGGGACAATGTTTCCGAACTCCGCACCATGCTCCTGGGCGTCAGTGCCCGGAGCGGGCATCAGGAGCTGGCCTGGGAATTGGCAAGACTGCTGTCTGCGGACGATGCCGTACAGAGCGAGCTGTATGCTTATTCCCATGGTATCTCCCCCGTGCGGCGGGTGGCGGAAAACGCCAGGGACTTGGACCTGCCCGGCAGCTTCCCGGCGGAGCTTATCCGGGAGATCATGAGCGCCGCCGTGACGGCTCCCCGCTTCGAGCGCAGCGACCAAGCCATGATGATGGCGGAGAGCGCCGTGGCGGAGGCCGGGGACCAGGAGCAGCGGATGCTGATCGCCCAGCGGGAGATCAACGTCTTTCTGAATCAGTGACAATCCTCATCGCGGGAGGCGAAAGCCTGTTTGAAACCGGAACACCGGTTTTGAGCAGGCTTTTTCTTTGTCCGTTTTCGCCAAAAAACCGGGGTCGGGTTTTCAGAAACTGTCAGCCGTGTTTGAACAAACCGTGAATTCATGACAAATGTCACCCGTAAGTTGTGACAAAACTCAGGTGCGCGGGGGGATTTTTTTCGTTAAGATGTAACTATCCTGAACGACACGACAGAAAGGAAATGGAGCGTATGCGGTATCACTTGATTGTCAGCCACGGCGGCTTCGCCGCGGGAATGGCGGAGGCCCTGGGAATGCTGGTGGGGAAGCGGGAGGACGTGCTCCAGGTTTCCTTCCGGGACGGCATGGCGCTTCCCGCCTTCCAGGAGCAGGTCCGGCAGGTCATCGCCCCCATTACGGCGGAGGATGAGGTCATCGTCATGGCGGACCTGGTGAATGGGTCCCCCCTGACCACCACCATGGCGGCTTTGTCAGAAGGGCCGGGCCTGGACAACGTTCGGGCAGTGGGCGGCATGAACCTTCCCATGGCGGTGACGGCTATCGAGGGGGAGGACGACCTCCTGGACGAGACGGTGGAGGCCATGAAGTCCTGCGCCGTGGAGGAAGTGAAGCTGTTCCGGACCGAAACCAACGCGGACTCTGACGACGACATTTAAATTTTTAGGAGGAAGAATTTATGATCAGCTTCATTCGCATTGACGACCGCATGATCCACGGCCAGACCTGCACCCGCTGGTCCCTGGAGTACCCCTGCACCGGCCTAATCGCCGTCAACGACAAGGCTGCCAGCACCCCGGTTCTGAAGGCCGCCTACAAAAACGCCAGCGACAAGAAAACCTTCGTCTGGACCCTGGCGGACTGGCAGGCCAAAAAGGAAAAGGTCCTGGCCAGCCAGGATCAGTATTTCCTCATTGCCAAGAATCCCGTGGACATGGTCAAGGTTCTGCTGGACCAGCCCTTCGACCCCGGCACCAGGGAAATCTGCGTGGGTCCCTGCAACGACCGCCCCGGCGCGGTGAAGCTGGGAAACAACCAGTCCATCACCCAGGAGGAGGCCGAAGCCTTCGAAAAGCTCATGGCGGCGGGATACAACATTGAGTTCGCCCTCATCAAAGAGGCCGCCATCGGCAATTGGAAGAAGTTCCGGGGCCAGTTCGGCTTCAATTGATGGCTCGCCTCCTGCCGCCAGGCATTCATCTCTCCTGAATCAGCGGCAGATCCTCCCAAATAAAACAAGAAAGGACTACTTGTTATGACAATCAATGTTGTGCAGGCCGCCATCCTGGGACTCTGCGCGTGTCTCTCCTCCATGCCGGGCTTAGGCGGCACCACCTTCGGAAACTACACGTTAGGCCGTCCTCTGATCGGCGGCCTGGTCTGCGGCCTGGTGCTGGGGAACGTCCCCATGGGCATCATGCTGGGCGCGGCGGTACAGATTGTGTACATCGCCCTGGTCACCCCCGGCGGCACCGTGTCCGCAGACGTTCGTTCCATTTCGTACATCGGCATCCCTCTGGCCATGCTGTATGTCTCCTCCGTGGGGCTGGACCCCGCCACCGCCGAGGCCCAGGGCTTCGCGGTCTCCATGGCAGCCACCGTCGGCACCGTGGGCACAGTCCTCTTCTACGGCACCGCCACCATCAACCTCATTTGGCAGCACATGGGCCTGGAGTGGGTCAAGAAGGGCCAGCTGAAGAAGCTGTATCTGGTGGACATGGTCCTGCCCTGGATCTCCCACATCCTCTGTTCCTTCATCCCCACCTTCATCATGTGCTACTTCGGCTCCAACATGGTCCAGCTCATCAAGGATTATCTGCCTATGGACGGCCTTGCCATGAAGACCCTGTTCACCGTAGGTTCCCTGCTTCCCGCCGTGGGCGTGGCGATCCTCCTCAAGCAGGTGGTGTCCAAGCCGGTGGACTTCCTGACCTTCTTCTTCGGCTTCACCCTCTGCGCCTGCATGCACCTGAACCTGATCGGCTGCGCCATTGTCGGCGGCTTCTTTGCCATCATCAATTACAACATCCGGTGCCTGGCCCTGCGTCCCGCCGCCGCGACGGCTGCGATTGGCGCGGGAGACGACGATGAGGAGGATATCTGACCATGAAAAAGCTCTCGAAAAAGGCGCTGAACAAATCGTTCCGCAACTGGTTCTACGGCCATCTGACCTGCTTCTCCCAGGAGCACATGCAGACCTTCGGCTATATGTGCGCCATGCTCCCCATCATCCAGGAGCTCTATGACACCAATGAGGAACAGACCGAGAAGACCCTGACCTACTCCACCTTCTTCAATACCGAGCCCCAGGTGGGCTCCATCGTGGTAGGCATCACCGCCGGTATGGAGGAAGCCCGGGCTAACGGTGAGCCCGTGGACGACGAGACCATAAACGGCATCCGGGCGGGCCTTATGGGCCCCCTGGCGGGCATCGGCGATTCCCTGGTGGTCGGCACCCTGCTCCCCATCCTGCTGGGCATTGCCCTGGGTCTCTCCGGCGGCGGCTCCCCCCTGGGCGCGATTTTCTACATCCTGGTGTGGAACATCGGCATGTTCCTCATCATGCGCTTCATGTACTTCAAGGGTTATGAGCTGGGCGGCAAGGCCGTGGAGGTTCTGGTAGGAGAAAAAGCCAACGCGATCCGGGATTCCATCATCATGCTGGGCACCATGGTCATCGGCGGCGTGACGGCCAGCTGGATCAACATCACGACCTCCTTCCAAATGCTGGGCAGCGACGGAAGCGTCATCGTGGACCTCCAAAAGACCCTGAACGACGTGTATCCCTCCATTCTCAGCGCGGTCTTCGTGCTGATCTGCTGGTATCTTCTCAGCAAGAAACGGCTGAGTCCCGTGGTGGTCATGCTGATTCTGGTAGCGGTTGCCTTCGTGGGCGTTCTCCTGGGCTTCTTCAACCCCGGCCTGAGCTACTGATTTACAATACTCACTCTCACTTCTTTCTCCATACCGCCGTCTTCCGGCCATAGGTCAAGTCCTATGGCCGGGGGAACCGGCGGAACGACACCTGATTTTAAGGAGGACGCGGCCATGCTGAACAGAGAACAGGCGCTGGACGAGGCGCGAAAGCAGAAAGAAGCGCTTGCAAAAATCGGCGGCTGGAGGCGGTTTTTATTCCTGCTGGCGGCGTCCCTGGCAGCACTGGCGGTGTTCGGGTTCCAGATGGAGGGATGGTTCCTTCTGGGCGTTGTCTCGGCAATCGCCGGGGCGGTGAGCCTGGGCCTGACCTTCCTGGCGGACCTGAGCATCCGCAACGGACACCGCAACGTGGAGCGGATTTTGGAATCCCTCCGGTGATATGCAAAAGGAGCGTTTGATTTTGAAAGAGTTTACTTATACCATTGAGGACGAACTGGGCATCCACGCCCGCCCCGCCGGACTTTTGAGCAAGCTGGCGAAGTCCTTCCCGGATACCCTAGTCACGGTGACCAAGGGAGATAAAACCGTCAAAGCCTCCCAGCTGATGAAGCTGATGAATATGGGCATCAAGCGGGGCGATGAAGTCACCGTTGCCGCCGAGGGCGCGGAGGAGGACATGGCCATTGCCGCCCTTCGGACGTTCTTTGAGGAAAATCTGTAACGGATAGTCCGGGGCGGGCGGCTGCCGGAAAACGGCAGACGCC
>CATOKC010000067.1 GCA_951800675.1 uncultured Oscillibacter sp. | reverse complement strand
CGGCTGTATCGAAGCGGCAGCGGGCTGTTCTGGGAATACTGGGCGGAAAAGAAAGTCTGCGGCAGCTGTCCTTTGCGGCAAAAATGTTTGAATGAGACGGACAAGGCCGGCGCCAGAAAGCTCCAGGACAGCTATTTCAAGACTGTTGCTTAAGAACATTTCTCCATATAGTGACCCGCAGGTAAAAGGCTCCTGGGAACTTCCCGTGGACCTCTCCAAGGTAGAAGCCATCCTGTTCGGCGACGTGGTGATCACCCTGGAACAGCCCAAAAAGTGAAACACTCACAAAAGAAGCGCCTGTCGTTTGACAGGCGCTTCTTTTGCTGCCAGGTGCAGGGGCAGAGCCCCCTACATCTCCCGCTGATACCGCACCACCAGATAAACCTCCAGTACGCTTTTCAGCACGAAAACCACCACCGCCGCCAGTGTCACCCACAGAGGCGCGCCGAACCCGATGGACACCCAAGCCGCCGCCATGACGGCCCATTGCATTGTATCCCCGGACAGGGCCTTGGCCCGGCGTCGAATCGCCACATTCCGCTCGTCGTGAACCTCGATTTCCTTTCTCCGGGCCTGCGCTGGGTCCTTTGTGTCCAAGCGCAGCATCAAAAGCCGCGTCAGTCCGATGGCCACCATGCCGCTGCCGGAGCCCATCAGCGCACCGCCCAGGCTGTTGGAAATTGCCTCCCCCAATATCAGCGATGCTGCGGCAAAACACAGCCCTATGACGATAAACGCGATATACAGTGTCTTTTTCCCTTTCATGACGGTTCCTCCTCATAAATGAAAATCTCCTCAATGGGTACGCCGAAATACCGGGACAGCTTGAATGCCAGCAGGATAGATGGATTGTAACGCCCGTTCTCCAGAGACCCGATGGTCTGCCGGGAGACCTCCAGCGCCTCCGCCAGCTCCTCCTGCCGGAGCCCCCGGGCCTTCCGCAGCTCCTCCAGCCGGTTCTTCATAGGCGGCCTCCTTTCGAGTTTTATGGAAAGCTTGCTTTCCGTAATCAGAATAGCACACCCAGGAAGTAATGTCAAGTGTACTTTCCATAAAACTTTTTGGACAAATCCGGCATAGAGTGGGACGGGCCTTCATAGAGTGGAATAACCAAAGAAAGGGGGAATCTCCCTTGCAGAAAAACGAACTGGCCTCCCGTTATGAACAGGCCGCCGCCATTCTGCCCAGCCGCCTGCGGAAGGCGGCCCTGGCCCTCTCCGATGAGGAGAAGGCCGCGGCGGAGGAGCTGCGCCTTCGGGCGGGGCGGCCTCTGACAGTGCTGCTGCCTACAGGAGAGCTGCCGCTGGAGGCGGAGGTGGAGCCAGAGGAGCTGGAGACCCTGTGCGACATCGCCACGGAGTTTTCCCGCTACGCCGCGTCGGAGACCATCCGGGAGGGCTTCCTGCCTGTTCGGGGCGGCTTCCGGGTGGGGCTCTGCGGCACGGCAGTGATGAAGGACGGAGTAAACACGAACCTGAAAAACCTCTCCTCAGCGGTAATCCGCATCGCCCGGGAGTGGCGTGGCGTGGCCTCCAACCTTGCGCCACGGCTGTTCCGAGAGGGAACTTTTGTCAGCACTCTGCTTCTCTCCCCGCCGGGAGGCGGAAAGACCACACTCCTCCGGGATTTGGTCCGCTGCCTCTCTGAGGGAGGAGCGGACCACCCGCCTCAGCGGATTTCCCTGATTGATGAGCGGGGGGAGATAGCGGTGGTTCATCGGGGCGCACCTCAGATGGACGTAGGACCCCGAACGGACGTGCTGGACGCCTGCCCCAAGGCCCTGGGCATCCCCATTGTTCTTCGGGCCATGAATCCCCAGATCATCGCCGTGGACGAGATTACCGTCCGGGAGGACCTGACGGCTGTCAGTATGGCGGCGGGCTGCGGCGTGGGGCTGCTGGCCACCGTCCACGCCGCTAATGTGCCAGATCTCTTGCAAAAACCCCTTTACCGGCAGCTGCTGGAAAACCAGGTTTTTCGGCTGGCAGTTCGCATCCTGCGGAAGGAAAATGGACGGGCTTACGAGCTGGAGGAGCTGCCATGTTGAGGATGCTGGGTAGCCTCTGTGTGGTTTCTGGCGGCACGCTGGCCTGGTATGTCCAACGGGCGGAACGCCGCCGGGAGCGGGACACGCTGTCGGACCTTCTGGGGGCCTTCCGACGGATGGGGGAGGAGGTCCGCATGGCCCGGACGCCCCTTCCGGTGCTGCTGAGAGCCCTGGCCGGGGACTGCGGGGAGCCTGCCGCCGCTTTTTTGGAAGCGGTTTCCCGGGCTGCCGCCGGGGGCGAGGACCTTCCCAGGGTTTGGAGAGAACAGGCTGAGGCCCTGCCCTTGCGGGAGAAGGACAAGTTTGCCGTTTCCACTTTAGCTCAGGGCCTGCAAGGCGATGAAGAGAACGTATGTAAAGTAATATCCCATGTCACATATGAGCTTGTGAAAAGCGCCGAAGAGGCGGAGCGCAAGCGCCCGGAGGAGGAAAAACGGGCGGCGGCGCTGTGGTTTTCCGCCTCGGCGCTGCTGGTGATTTTATTGATTTAGGGGAACAGACGCATGGATGTGGATTTGATTTTCAAGATTGCCGCCATCGGCATCCTGGTGGCGGTGCTGAACCAGCTTCTGGTCCGCTCCGGCCGGGAGGAGCAGGCCATGATGACGACCCTGGCGGGGCTGGTGGTGGTTTTGATGATGATGGTCCAGGAGATCAGCGATCTCTTCAACCTCATCAAGACCCTGTTCAACTTTTAGTCGTGGAGCTGTCCGTTCAGGCGGCGGCGCTGTGCGTCGTGGCGGCGCTGCTGGCGCTGGTGGTGCGGCGGGGGAGCCCGGAGACCGCGCTGCTGCTGACCCTGGGGGCCATGGCGGCGGTTCTGCTTTCCCTGGCGGGGAGCCTGGAGTTGCTGATGGACTTTCTGGGGGAGCTGGTGGAAGAGAGCGGCCTCTCCCGGGAGCTGTTCATCCCCCTGTACAAAACCGTGGGCATCGCCCTGGTGGTGAAGATTGGCGGGAGCCTCTGCCGGGACGCGGGGGAGTCCGCCCTGGCCTCGGTGGTGGAGACGGCGGGGGCGGTCTGCGCCCTGATTGCCGCCTTGCCCCTGCTGCGGGCGGTGCTGTCCCTATTGATGGAGCTGATGCGATGAAACCTTGGATTTGTCTGATTTTTCTTCTTCTGGCTTTAACGGTGGAGGTCCGGGCGGAGGAGCTGCCGGAGGACCTGACGAACGCCCTGCCGGAGGCGGCGGAGGATATGCTGGAAATCGGGGACTTCTCCGGCCCCGGGGGCTTCTCTCAGGGACTGGCTGGAATTGCGGAGCGCATTTCCGGGGAGATTCAGGCCATTCTGCGTCAGCGCCTCCGGGGTGCGGCGTCCATATTGCTGGTGGCGGTGGCCTGCGGTGCGGTGGACGGCTTTGCCCGGGGAACCGGGGAGGGAAAAGCAACCGATTTTCTCCCCATGGCCGGGGCACTGGTGGTGACGCTGCTGACGGCGGGGAGTTTGGAGGACCTCATTGGCCTGGGGGCGGAGACCATCGGGGAGCTGAACGTCTTTTCCAAGGCCCTGCTTCCCACCTTGGCGGCGGCCACGGCGGCCTCCGGAGCGGTGACCACCGCCAGCTTTCAGCAAGTGACCACCGTCTTTCTGGCGGATCTTCTGATGGAGCTCATTGACGGACTGCTGATTCCCCTGGTCTATTTGTACATCGGCGCCCTGGCGGCGGGGGCCTGCCTGCCGGAAAATAGGCTGGGAGCCATTGCCGAGGCGCTGAAGAAAATTGTCACTTGGATTCTTACCTCGTCCCTGCTGCTGTTCACGGTGTACCTTTCCACCGTCCGCATCATTGCCGGAGCGGCGGACGGGGCCTCGGTGAAGGTGGCGAAGGCCGCCATCTCCGGTGCGGTGCCGGTGGTGGGGGGCATCATCGCCGAGGCGGCGGAGACCGTCCTGGCCGGGGCGGGGATGCTGAAAAATACCATAGGCGTCTTTGGGATGCTGGCGATTCTGGCGGCCTGCGCCTACCCATTTTTACAATTGGGGGTGCAGTATCTGCTGTACAAGCTCTCCGCCTTTCTGGCGGCGGCAGTGGGCGCCCCGGAGCTTTGCAAGCTCATCGACGGCCTGGGCGGGGCCTTTGGCCTGGTGCTGGGCATGACCGGGAGCTGCGCTTTGCTGCTGTTGGTGTCGGTGCTCAGCTCCGTGGCGGCGGTGACGCCATGATCGGGGCGGTGCGGAGCTGGCTCACCTCCATTGCGGCGGTGACGCTGATGCTGACAGTCGTTCAAACCCTGGTGCCGGAGGGGACTCTCCGAAAAATTTCCGGCTTCACCGGAGGGCTGCTGCTGCTGGCGGCGCTGCTCCAGCCGGTGCTGAAAACGGACCTGGGGCGGCTGCGGCTGGACTTCTCCGATTACGAGGCGGCCATTGGGGAGCGGGCGGCGGAGCTGGACGCCGCCGGAAAAGAAGAGCTGGCGGCTATCATAGCCGGGCGGACCGCGGCATATATATCGGACAAAGCGGACGCGCTTGGTCTCAGGGTGACGGCCCGGGTGGAGACGGAGCTGGGGGCGGACGGAACGCCTCTTCCGGCTTCGGCGGAGCTAACGGGCCCCTACGCCCGAGAGCTGGCGGACTGGATCGCGGGGGAGCTTGGAATTCCGGCGGAGAGGCAGGTTTGGCATGAAGGAAAAAACTGAAGGAGCGCAAAAGATATGGAACAAGTACAAGTACGCGGCGCTGGTGGCGCTGATCGGCGCAGGGCTGCTGCTGTGGCCGGGACTGGAGAACGGGGAGGAAGGTCTCCGGCGGGAGAAGCCCTCCGCCCCGGCAGCGCAGAGTGGCTGGAACCTCCAGACGATTCAGACGGAGATGGAGGAAATTCTGGGGGCCATGGACGGTGTGGGACAGGTGAAGGTGATGCTGTCCGTGGACTCCGACGGGGAGCGGCAGCTGGCCCAGGACACCCAGCTGAGTTACAGCGGGGACACCGCCGCGCCGGAGGACTATTCCAGAAAGTCGGAGACGGTCCGCTTGGACGGCTCCTCCGGAGACGAGACGGTTGTGGTGCGGCGGACATGGCCCACCTACCGGGGAGCTCTGGTGGTGTGTCAGGGCGGCGGCAGCGCGGAGGTTCGGCTGGCGGTGACGGGGGCGGTGGCCGCCCTCACCGGCCTGCCTACCGACCGGGTCACGGTGGCAAAATGGCAGTAATTATTTGGAGGAGGAAAGGGTCTATGAGCGCGAGATGGAAGCGGAACGCCGTGGTGGCGGTGATGGCGGTGCTGGTTTGTTCGGCGGTGGCGCTGAACTGGATCTACACCGGCCAGGAGGTACAGGAGGCCGCCGGAGGCAAGCTGCTGGGAGAGGCCCAGCTGGTCTCCGGCAAGGGCGGGGAGACCGGAAAGCCTAGCGAGGACACAAAGCCCGATGAAGCCGCAAAATCCGGCCAGGAGCTGTCCACCGGCCTGGCGGAGGATACCGGAGCCCCGCCGGACGAGGGGATGATCTACACCGGTTCGGACTACTTTGCCTCCGCCCGGCTCACCCGGCAGCAGGCCCGGGATAACGCCATCTCCCTTCTTCAAGAGGCGGCGGAGCAGGAGAACGCCGATACCGCCGTTGCCAACGAGGCGTCCCAGGGCATCCAGGTTCTGGCCTCCTACACCCTGGCGGAGGCCCAGATTGAGAATCTGGTCACCGCCAAGGGCTACGCGGACTGCGTGGCCTTCATGGGGGACGAGAGCGTCAGCGTGGTGGTGTCCACCAAGAGCGGGGACCTGACCGCCGAGGATGTGGCAAAAATCACGGATATCACCATGACGGAGACAGGGCTTCCGGCGGGGAATATCAAGATCATGGCGGCAAATTAACAGTTGTAATTTCCGGTGGGATATGGTATAATCACTCAGCATGATTTTAACGGAAAGGTCCGCCGAAATGCGGCGGCCGTTTCACGAAGGAAAAAATAAGGAGAGGTACAGCATGGCCGAGAGCAAGGAATATATGACCCTGCCGGAGGAAAACGGCAGCATCAACATCTCGGAGGAGGTTATCGCCGCCATTGCCGTGGGCGCGGTCCGGGAGGTGGAGGGCGTGTCCGGGATGATGACAAACCTGGGAAACAGCGTCAGCGACCTGGTGAACAACCGGAAAAATGCCCAGAAGGGCGTCCGGGGCGTGAAGATCGACATGACCGGCGCGGCGCTGGTTCTGGACCTGTATCTGACCGTTCGGTACGGCCATCCCATCCCCGAGGTGGCGGGAAACGCCCAGAAGGCCGTGTCCTCCGCCGTGGAGGCCATGACCGGCTGCGCCGTGGAGGCGGTGAACATCCATGTGGGCGGCGTGTCGCTGAACTGAGCGCCGGACCGGAACGACAGATAAAGGACGAACAGCTATGGTACGGAACACCGCCCGGGAGATTGCCATTCATCTCTCCTATGAACTGAATTTTTCCGGCAAAACTGCGGAGGAGCTGCTGGACCAGCGGCTGACGGCGGCGGCCTTTGCCGAGCTTGCGGAGGAGGAGGACCTCTATCGTGAGGCTCCCAACGCCAAGCAGGCGGCCTATATCCGCCGGCTGGTGCGGGGCGTCGACGAGCACGGCGCGGAGCTGGACGGCTATATTGAAAAGTACGCCAAGGGATGGAAGTTTTCCCGCATCCCGCTGGTGGCCTCCGCCATCATGCGGGTGGCCATGTACGAGGTGCTGTACATGCCGGACGTGCCCAACGCCGCCGCCATCAACGAGGCCGTGGAAATCGCCAAAAAGTACGAGACGGCGGAGACGGTGAAATTTATCAACGGCATTCTGGGCAGCTTCTCCCGCCAGGAGCTCTCCGAATAAAAAACAGCAGAGCGGGCATGGGGGCGAACCATGTCCGGCTCTGCTTTTTCCCGTTGCAGCGGTCAAGGGTTCCGGGATGCGCTGCCCGCCAGCCCGCTCCGGTCTTTAAACCGAGGGAGAAGGCGTTTATCGCGGTAAATTCCAGGCATTTTTCCATGGAGGTCCGGACGGCGGGCGGCAGACTGTTGCCCACCAGGTCGAAATGGAAATCGTAGTCTCCTTTTTCCCCCTTGTCGATTTGGGGGCGGATGTAGTTGGCGTGGAGCCAGAGCATGAAATCTGACATATGGACCACCTTTCTTTATAACGACGGATTCGTCGGGTTTCAACATGATTTTAACACGCAGAATCCGTCGTGTCAAGGAGTTTGCTATGGATTTTTCGGAAAGATTGCGGGAACTTAGAAAAGAGAAGAAGGAAACCCAGGTGGAAACCGCAAAAGCAATCGAGATTACCGACCGTCAGTATCAGCGGTTCGAAGCGGGGGAGAATCTCCCAGGATTTGAAAATCTCTGCGCCCTGGCGGACCATTTTGGTGTGAGCCTGGATTACCTGGCCGGACGCACCAACGAGAGGTAACCCATGGAACAGCACATTTTCGGCGTCGCCGAGGTCAACCAGCTGGTCAAGCTCCTGCTGGACGGGGAGCCCATGCTCCAGGACGTGTACGTCCGGGGGGAGCTCTCCAATTATAAAATGTATCCCTCCGGGCACCACTACTTCACCCTGAAGGACCCGGAGGGCGCTTTGCGGTGTGTTATGTTTCGGGGCCAGGCATCCCGCCTCCGGTTCCGCCCGGAAAACGGCATGAAGGTCATCGCCCAGGGACGGATCACCGTTTTTCCCCGGGATGGGGCCTATCAGCTCTACTGCAATTCCCTGACCCCCGAGGGGGCGGGGGACTTGGCGGTGGCCTTCGAGCAGCTGAAAGCCAAGCTCTACGCCGAGGGCCTCTTCGATCCCGCCCACAAAAAGCCACTGCCGCCCTACCCAGAGCGGATTGCCATTGTTACCTCCTCCGCCGGGGCGGCGGTCCACGATATGATCCGTATTCTGCGGCGGCGTTACCCGCTGGCAAAGGTGGTCCTGCTGCCCGTCCGGGTCCAGGGGGCCGAGGCTCCGCCGGAAATCACCGGGGCCATCCGCTATGCCAACCGCTGGCGGGTGGGAGACGTGATTATCACCGGCCGGGGCGGCGGGTCCATGGAGGACCTTTGGGCCTTCAACGACGAGCGGGTGGCCCGGGCCATTTATGACTCCGAGCTGCCGGTGATCTCCGCCGTGGGCCACGAACCCGACGTGACAATTTCCGATTTTGTGGCGGATGCCCGGGCTTCCACCCCATCCAACGCTGCGGAAATCGTGGCGCCGGATCAGGAGGCTCTAAAGCAGTGGCTGACCGGCGCGGTCTCCCGGCTGGAGCGAAGCGAGACCGCCCGTTTGACGGCCCTCCGGCAGCGGCTGGCGGCCCTGGCGGAAAAGCGGGTCCTCCGGGACCAGCTGGCCTATGTCCAGGACAAGCGGATGGAGCTTCTCCACGTCCAGCGGCGGCTGGGGGACCTGTCCACAGGACTGGTGGCCGGAAAGCGGCAGCGAGTCTCCGTGCTGGGGGCGGCCCTGGACGCTATGAGCCCCTTGAAGGTGCTGGGCCGGGGCTACGCCATGGCTCGGGGACCCTCCGGGGAGATTCTGCGGTCCTGGCGGGACGTGCGGACCGGGGAGCGGGTTTCCGTGACCCTGGGAGAGGGGGGCTTCCTCTGCACGGTGGAGGAGCCTTGTAAAAAGGAGGAAATGGCATGGCCGCGAAAAAAATGACCTTTGAACAGCAGATTACCCGGCTGGAGGAGCTTGTTTCCGCCCTGGAACAGGGAGATGTCCAGCTGGCGGATTCTTTGGCCCTCTTTGAGGAGGGGACAAAGCTGATTGCCGCCTGTACGAAGCAGCTGGACCAGGCGGAGCAGCAGGTGGTAAAGCTCATGAAGGGCCCCGACGGCGCGCCGTTGGAGCAGCCCTTTGAAACGACGGAGGAGGTATAGGCCATGGATTTTCAGAAGCAATTGGAAGAAGCGCGGGAGCTGGTGGAGGCCCGTCTGCGGACGTTCTTCTCCAGCGGAGGTCTGGAGGAGGCCATGCGCTATAGCCTCCTGGCCGGAGGCAAGCGCATCCGGCCCATTCTGACCATGAAGTTCTGCGAGGCGGCAGGGGGAAC
This sequence comes from uncultured Oscillibacter sp., assembly GCA_951800675.1. The sequence goes on along the minus strand of CATOKC010000067.1, from coordinate 8,922 downwards.
CCTGGGAGAGGCACTGGACTTTGGCTGTGGAGTGGAAATGCTTCACACCTATTCTCTCATCCACGACGACCTGCCCTGCATGGACAACGATGATCTCCGACGGGGGATGCCCACCAGCCACAAGAAATTTGGCGAGGGCGTGGCCATTCTGGCCGGGGACGCTCTCCAGGCGGCGGCCTTCCAGACAGTGCTGTCTGCGAAGGGAGAGTGGCGGCACGGCGGCAGGACGGCGGTGATTCTGGCGGCGAAGATTCTGGCGGAGGCCGCCGGAGAATCGGGCATGTGCGGCGGGCAGTATTGGGATACTGCCGGCAACGGCCAGCCCCGGACGGCGGAGGACCTGACGGACATCAACAACAAAAAGACCGGGGCTCTGCTCCGGGCGGCCTGCATGATGGGGGTCTGCGCCTCCATGGGCCGCCGGGAGGTGGATGAAAGCTGCATGGACGCCGCCTGGCATTATGCGACGAATCTGGGCTTGGCCTTCCAGATTCGAGACGACATACTGGACGCGGTTTCCACCGCCGAGGAGCTGGGCAAGCCCGTGGGCTCCGACGCGGCGAATCAAAAGGCCACCTATGTGAATCTGCTGGGGGTGGAGGCCTGCGAGACCCTGGTGCGGGACTATACCCTCCGGGCGAAGGAATCCCTGGACTCCGGCCGGTGGCTGGGCGATACGGCTTTTTTGAGGGAGCTGGCAGACAGCCTGGCGGTCCGCAAGAGCTGAGGAAGCGTCATTCCTGGAAAATTCCATTCCGGGGGGAGAAGAAGTTGGCAAAGAATATTTTGAATTGCCTGGAGCGGGGCATGGGCGGCTTTTCCAAGGGACAAAAGCGCATCGCCTCCTATATTTTGGAGAACTATGACAAGGCGGCCTTCATGACCGCTAGCCGCCTGGGGATTCTGGCGGGAGTCAGCGAGTCCACGGTGGTTCGCTTTGCCTCCGAGCTGGGCTACGACGGCTATCCCAGTATGCAGCGGGCCTTACAGGATATGATCCGCAGCCGCTTGACTTCCACCCAGCGCATCCAGGCGGCGGGAGATATGTTTCAGGACGTGCTTCCGGCGGTGATTCAGTCGGACATCGACAAGCTGCGGCAGATGCTCAGCCATTCCAACCGGAGCGAGTTCGACCGGGTGGTGGACAAAATTCTCTCCAGCCGCCATGTCTATATTCTGGGAGTGCGGTCCTCCTCCTTTGTGGCGGGATATCTCCATTTCTATATGCACCTTCTATCTGAGAATGTGACCTTGATTCAGTCCAATGCGGCGGGGGAGATGTTCGAGCAGATGCTTCGCATGGGGCCTGGGGACGTGCTGATCGCCATTAGCTTCCCCCGGTATTCCAAGGTCACCATCAATACGGTGAAGTTCGCTCGGGACCGGGGAGCGGAGATCATCGCCATTACGGACAACGAGCTGTCCCCGGTGTATCAGCTCTCCCAGGCGGCGCTGCTGGCCCCCTGCGAGATGATTTCCTTTGTAGATTCTATGGTGGCGCCGCTGTCTCTCATCAACGCCCTGCTGGTGGCTCTGTCTAACCGCTATGGCGCGGATGTCTCCACCACCTTCGCGGAGCTGGAGAACATTTGGAATGAGTACGGCGTATTTGGAAAGATGGACGATGAGTAAGGCAATCGTGGTGATCGGCGGCGGGGCCGCCGGAATGATGGCCGCCATTTCAGCGGCGGAGCGGGGAGCCTCCGTGACGCTCCTGGAGCCCAATGAGCGGCTGGGAAAAAAATTGAACATCACTGGGAAAGGCCGGTGCAACCTGACAAACAACGCGGGGCAGGAGGAGCTGCTGGCGAATATTCCCTGCAATGGAAAATTCCTTTACAGCGCTCTCTCCCGCTTCAATGCCCAGGATACCATGGCCTTTTTTGAGGACCTTGGCGTGCCTTTGAAAACGGAGCGGGGAAACCGGGTGTTTCCGGTTTCCGACCGGGCCTTCGACGTCAGCGCCGCCCTGGAGCGGCGGCTGAACAAGCTGCGGGTCCGGGTGGTCCGGGACCGGGCGGAGAACCTGGAAATTAAGGGCGGTGCGGTCTGCGGCGTGGCGGGGGAACAAGGCCATTATCCGGCGAGCAGGGTAATTTTAGCGACCGGCGGCGTGTCCTATCCCGCCACCGGCTCCACCGGCGAGGGCCACCGCATGGCGGCGGAGGCTGGGCACACGGTAACGCCCCTCCGGGGCTCCCTGGTGCCACTGCGGGACTTTGGGGTGGGGAGGACCCTCCAGGGTCTCAGCCTGCGAAACGTGGGACTGACGGTGTTCGAGAACAGCAAAAGGATTTACACAGACTTCGGAGAGCTGGTGTTCACCCACTTCGGTCTCAGCGGGCCTCTGATTTTGTCGGCCTCCGCCCATATGCGGCGCTTCGGGGAGCGGGCCTACCACCTGGAGATTGACTTAAAGCCCGCTCTGGATGAGACGGCTCTGGACCGGCGGCTGCTGGCGGATTTTGAGAAGTACTGCAATCAGGATTTTCGCAACGCGCTGAACGATCTTCTGCCCAAGAAGCTGATTCCGGAAATTATCCGAGCCTCTGAGATTGATCCCCGTCAAAAGGTCCACGGCATTACGAAGGAACAGCGCCGGGGGCTGCTGCAAATTTTGAAGCACTTTCCTGTGATTATCGCCGGGCCCTGTCCGGTGACGGACGCGATTGTCACCTCTGGAGGCGTAAATGTTAAGGAAATAGATCCCGCTACTATGGCGTCGAAGCGGATCCGGGGACTGTATTTCGCCGGGGAGATTATCGATGTGGACGCCTATACCGGCGGCTTCAATCTTCAAATTGCCTGGTCCACCGGGCGGGCCGCGGGTATTGCCGCTGCGGAAGAACCAGAAGAGGAGGGTTTTCTATGAGCACCATTCGTGTGGCCATCGACGGCCCCTCCGGCGCGGGGAAAAGCACCCTGGCCCGAGCCGCCGCCGCCGCTTTAAGCTTTTTGTATGTGGATACCGGCGCCATTTACCGGACGGTGGGGTTGTCCGCCAGGGACCGGGGCGTGGACCCCGGCGATGAGACCGCCGTGGCGGCGATGCTGCCCGCGCTCCAGGTGGAGCTGCGGTATGATGAGGCCGGGCGGCAGCGGATGCTTCTAAATAACCGGGACGTCAGCGAGGAGATTCGCCTGCCGGAGATTTCCCGGTACGCCTCAGCGGTTTCTGCTCTGCCGGTGGTGCGGGCCTATTTGATGGAAACCCAGCGGGAGCTAGCCCGAAAAAACAATGTGGTCATGGATGGCCGGGACATCGGCACCGTAGTCCTGCCGGACGCGGAGGTTAAGATTTTCCTCACCGCCTCCGCCCAGGTTCGGGCGGAGCGCCGCTGCCGGGAACTGGAGGAGCGGGGAACCCCCCAGCCCTTTGAGGAGGTTCTTCAGGACATTGAGGACCGGGATTTCCGTGACACCCATCGGGAGGCGGCTCCCCTGCGACAGGCGGAGGGAGCGGCTCTGCTGGACACCTCAGCACTGGACTTTCAGCAGAGCTTGAAAGCGCTGCTGGGAATGATTCGGGAAAGGACGGGCTTATGAAACCCTTCAACCGCTTGTTTGTCTTTATTTATTATATTGTGGGCTTCATTTCCTGGATTCTTCACCCCACCTCAGTGGAGGGTATGGAGAAGCTGCCCAGAAGCGGCGTGCTGCTCTGCCCCAATCACTCCAGCAACTGGGACCCCATTTTGGTTGCTCTCCGGCTGCCCATCAATTATCGGCTGCACATCATGGCCAAGGAGGAGCTTTTTCAAAATCCCCTCCTGGGCTGGCTTTTAAAAAAGGTAGGGGCCTTTCCCGTCAGCCGGGGAAACAACGACATCAGCACCGTCCGCACCGCCATCCAGGTCTTGAAAGAGGGCGACAATTTGCTGATTTTTCCCGAGGGAACGACCATCCGCAACGGTATAGGCTACATAGACGGCCTGCCGCCCCAGGCAAAAGCGGGAGCTGCTATGATCGGCGTCCGCACCGGAGCCACGCTGGTGCCGGTCTTTGTGGATGGGGAGAAAAAGCTGTTCCATAAAACCCGTATTATATTTGGCGATCCCTACGAACCCCACTATACCGGCCGCCGTGGCACCTCGGAGGAAATGCAGAAGATTGCCGACGATCTGTTGGAAGCGGCCTACGCCTTGGGCGGCCAGGCCGTAGGAGGGAAGCCGCTGTGCGAGTGATACTGGCGGAGAGCGCCGGATTTTGCTATGGAGTCCGCCGGGCGGTGGAGCTGGCCCAAAAGACTGCGGCACAGACCGGCCGTTGCTGGATGCTGGGAGACCTTATTCACAATGCGCACGTCATAAAAGAGTTGAAAACCGCTGGAATTCAGCAAGTAGAAAGTATAGAAGCTTTACAGTCTGGAGATGTGGTAGTCATTCGTTCTCACGGGGAGCTAAAGCAGGTTTTAGACTGCTTAGAGGCAGGTGGCGTCCGCTGTGTGGACGCCACCTGTCCCAATGTCTGCCGCATCCAAACCCTGGTGGCCCAAGCCGAGACAGAGGGACGGGTTCCAATCATCATTGGTGACGCGGACCATCCGGAGGTGGCGGGGATCGCCAGCTGGTGTAAGCATTCGCTGATTTTCAATGGTCCGGAGGCTGTGGAAGCATGGCTGGAAAAGGTCCCGGAAGCCCGGCGGACGCCGGTGACAGTTGTTGCGCAAACCACATGCATTCGTGAACTTTTTGAAACTTCTTGGAAAATCGTAAAAAAAGAGTGTACAAACGCAAAAAAATTTGATACAATATGTACCGCTACGCATAAGCGTCAGTCTGAAGCGGCCATTCTCGCCGCGAAAGCGGACGTCATGGTCGTGGTAGGAGACCGTAAAAGCGCCAACACCAAACATTTGACGGAAATTTGTAAGGAGAGCTGCTCCCGCGTGCTCCAGATCGAAAACGCGGACGAGCTCCCGCCGGATTTTTTCAGTGGTTGTTCTGTTGCGGGCCTTACGGCCGGTGCTTCCACGCCAGCGGGCATTATTAAGGAGGTATATGCAGCCATGAGTGAAGAAATCAAAGCGGTGGAGAACAACGAGGAGTCCTTTGAGGAACTGCTGAACCAGTCCTTTAAAACTTTAAATACAGGAGAGAAGGTAACCGGCATTGTCACCGCCATTACCCCGACGGAGGTGCAGGTGGACGTAGGCGCAAAGCAGGCGGCCTATATCAAGTTCAGCGAGCTGACGGACGACCCCAGCGCCAAGCCGGAGGATGTGGTGAAGGTAGGCGACGAGATCGAAACCTACATTGTCCGCGTCAACGACGTGGAAGGTTATGCCGAGCTTTCTAAGAAGCGGCTGGACGCCGTGAAGGTCTGGGAGAACATTGAGCAGGCGGTGGAAGAAAAGACCGTGATGGAAGGCACTGTCACCGAGGAGAACAAGGGCGGCATTGTGGTGTCCGTCAAGGGCGTGCGGGTGTTCGTTCCCGCCTCCCAGAGCGGCCAGCCCCGGGGCGCCGATCTCTCCGCCATGAAGGGACAGAAGGTCCAGCTCCGGGTCACCGAGGTGAACCGGGCCCGCCGCCGGGTGGTGGGCTCCATCCGTTCCGTCTCCGATGAGGCCCGCCGGGCCGCCCAGGAAGAGATTTGGGCCAACATCGAGGTGGGCAAGCGCTACACCGGAACCGTAAAATCCATGACCAGCTATGGCGTGTTCGTCGACATCGGCGGCGTGGACGGCATGGTACATATCTCGGAGCTGAGCTGGAGCCGCATCAAGACGCCCTCCGAGGTGTGCAAGGTGGGCGACACCATGGAGGTTTATGTGATCTCCTTCGATCCCGAGAAGCGGAAGATTTCCCTGGGCGTGAAGGATCACAACGTGGACCCCTGGCAGGTGTTCATGGACAAGTACGCCGTGGGCGACGTGGCCTCCGTCCGGGTGGTCAAGCTGATGAGCTTCGGCGCCTTTGCCGAGGTGGTTCCCGGCGTGGACGGCCTGATTCACATTTCCCAGATTGCCGACCGCCGCATCGAGAAGCCGGAGGACGTGCTGTCCGAGGGCCAGATGGTGGACGCCAAGATCACCGCCGTGGACGAGGAGCGGAAGAAGATTTCCCTGTCCATTCGTGCCCTGCTGGCTCCCTCCGTGGAGGAGCCTATGGTGGACGAGGTGGAGGAGTAAGTCTCCGCAAACCCTGCAAAAGCAAGCGGCAGGCCCTTGTGCCTGCCGCTTTTTTTGAAAAAACATGTTATTTTTTTCACGTTTTGACGTTGCAATATTTTCCCAGAGATGTTATACTATAAACTAGGAATGTCTTACCGCAGAAATTTACCCTTCGCAGTTTGCGAAGAGACGGAAAATGAAAACATATGGAGGAATTGACTATGAGCTATCAGGAGGAATACCGTCAGAAGCTGACCAGCGCCGGTGAGGCCGTCAAGGTCGTGAAGTCCGGCGACTGGCTGGATTATGGCTGGACGGTCTGCTCTCCCAACGCCCTGGACAAGGCCCTGGCCGCCCGGATGGGGGAATTGAAGGATGTAAATATCCGAGGCGGCATCCTGACCCGCCGTCCCGCCATTTTCGATGTGCCGGACGCTGCGGAGCATTTCGCTTGGAACTCCTGGCACATGAGCGGCATTGAACGGAAGGCCATCAAGGAGGGCTTTGCCTATTATATCCCCCTGCGTTATTCCGAGCTCCCGGGCTATTACCGGGACTGCATCAAGACCCTGGATGTGGCGATGTTTCAGGTGGCTCCCATGGACGAGCACGGCTGGTTCAACTTCGGCCCCGGAGGGTCCCACCTGAAAGCGGTGTGCGACTGCGCCAAAACCGTCATTGTCGAGGTTAACAAAAATATGCCCGTCTGCCTGGGGGGCTTTGAAAACTGCGTACATATCAGCGACGTGGCCATGGTTGTGGAGGGGGAGAATCCCCCCATGGAAATCCTGGGCGGGGCCTCCGAGGCCTCCGAGGTGGATTTGGCGGTGGCCAATCTCGTGGTGCCGGAAATTGAGGACGGCGCGTGCCTCCAGCTGGGCATCGGCTCCATGCCCAGTGCCATCGGCAAGATGATCGCCGAGTCCGATCTGAAGGACTTGGGTGTCCATACGGAAATGTACGTGGACGCCTTTGTAGACATGTCCATGGCGGGCCGCATTACCGGCGCCCGCAAGCCCTTTGACCGGGGCCGGCAGACCTATGCCTTCGCCGCCGGAACCCAGAAGCTCTATGATTTCCTCAACAACAATCCCGAGTGTATGGCGGCCCCGGTGAGCTATGTCAACGACATTGCCCGGGTTTCCCAGATCGACAAATTTACCTCCATCAACGGCGCGGTAGACATTGACCTCTACGGACAGGTGTCCTCTGAGTCCTCCGGCATCAACCACATCTCCGGCGCTGGCGGGCAGCAGGACTTTGTTATGGGCGCGTATCTGGCCAAGGGCGGCAAGAGCTTCATCTGCTGCTCCTCGTCCTTTATGGATAAGAAGTCTGGCCAGTTGAAATCCCGCATCCGGTCCACCTTGGTAGAGGGCTCTGTGGTTACCGCCACCCGCACAAACCTCCACTGGATTGTGACGGAGTACGGCAAGTTCAACGTCAAGGGCAAGTCCACCTGGGAACGGGCGGAGGGCCTGATTGGTTTGGCCCATCCCCAGTTCCGGGAGGAGCTCATCGCCGAGGCGGAGAAAATGCACATCTGGCGGCGTTCCAACAAGCGCTGAGCCGCCCGCTCTCTGCGGGGCCTCTGCTGTGTGGTGTTTGCCTTCGCTTTTGTTGGACAGCAGTCCCTACCCAGGGTAGTCTTTCGCACGGAATCGGAAAATCGGCATGGAATTCGAACCAGCATGGAATCAGGCGTATCAAGAGGCAGACAACACAGCGGCAGAGGCCGCGGCAGAGAAAGGGGTGTCCATGTTTCAAATCGGGGACCTGATCGTGCATCCCATGCACGGGGCAGGTGTCATCGATGACGTTGTTCAGGAAAAGGTGGCGGGCAAGGTAAAGGAATACTACGTTTTCAAAATGCCCGTAGGGGGCTTGATTTTGAAGATTCCCACTGCCAACTGCCAGGCCATCGGCATCCGGTCTATCATCTCGGAGGCGGAGGCGGAGGCGTTTTTCGCCGGTATTCCCGCTTTGGAGGTGGAGTCCAGCGCCAATTGGAACAAACGTTATCAAGAAAATCTCATCCGGCTCAAAAGCGGAAACCTCAATGAGGTGGCACGAGTGGTGAAGGGCCTGATGCGGCGGGACTCCCGCCGGGGGCTCTCTACAGGGGAACGAAAAATGCTCCACAGCGCGAAGCAGATCATCCTTTCGGAAATCGCGCTGGTGGAGGGTTGCGCCTACCAGGATGCGGAGGCGCGGTTGGATCATGCGGTCATGCAGAAAACGCCGGTTGCGCACTAAGGCCCGTCGGGGCGGAGAGGATGGTGGCGATGCTGCCGTTTTTCAAAAAAGCGCGGGAGGCCCGAAAACCCCGTTGCGCCGCTCTGGTAGCGGCGGCGGGCAGCTCCACCCGAATGGGCGGCGTAAACAAGCTGCTCCAGCCTTTGGAGGGCGTACCGGTGCTGGCGCGGACCCTGGCGGCGCTTCAAGTGTCCGGGAGTGTGGACGAAATCGTCGTCGCCGCCAGGGAGGAGGATATCCTGGAGATTTCCCAGCTTTGCCGCACTTACGGACTTACGAAATGCAAAAAGGTGATCCGGGGCGGGGAGAACCGGGTTCATTCTGTGTTGCTGGCGGCGCTGGAGGCATCGCCGGAGATGGAGCTGCTGGCGGTGCAGGACGGCGCCCGTCCCCTGGTGACGCCGGAGCTCGTTGACCGGGTGGTTTCCGCCGCCGCCCGCTGTTCCGCCGCCGCTCCTGCCGTGAAGGTAAAGGACACGGTAAAGGCCGTCCGGACGGAGGGCGGGGTGGAGGAGACCTTGGACCGGGAATGGCTCCGAGCGGTTCAGACC
>CATOKC010000066.1 GCA_951800675.1 uncultured Oscillibacter sp. | reverse complement strand
GCGCCGCCCTGGCGGCTGTAATCGAGGTAGAGCATGGAGGCCACCGCGTCCACCCGGAGACCGTCGATGTGGCACTCCTCCAGCCAGAAGCGGGCGGAGGAGAAGAGGAAGCTCTTTACCTCGGGCCGTCCGTAGTCGAAGACCCGGGTGCCCCAGGAGGCGTGCTCCCACTTGTTGGGGTCGCTGTACTCGTAGCAGCAGCCGCCGTCGAACTCATAAAGCCCGTGGGAGTCCTTGCAGAAGTGGGCGGGAACCCAGTCCAGAATGACGGCGATGCCGTTTTTGTGCATATGGTTCACGAACCACAAAAAGTCCTTAGGCGTGCCGTATCGGGAGGTGGGGGCGAAGTAGCCGGTGCACTGATAGCCCCAGGAGCCGTCGAAGGGATGCTCCAGCACGGGCAGCAGCTCAATGGCGGTATAGCCCATCTCCTTGACGTAGGCGGCCAGCTCTTTGGCCATGTCCTTGTAATCGTAAAAATCCCCGTTGGGCCGCTTCTTCCAGGAGCCCAGGTGGACCTCATAGATATTCAGGGGGGATTCGTAGACCTGGTGCTTTTCCTGCTTGGCCAGGAAGGCGGCGTCGGTCCACTTGAAGTCCTCAATGTCATAGAGCTTTCCGGCGGTGGCGGGGCGGGTCTCGCAGTGGAAGGCGTAGGGGTCTGTTTTCAGCCGGACTTCCCCGTCAGGGCCGGTGAGCGCATACTTATAGGACGTGTATTCCCCAAGGCCGGGGATGAAGCCCTCCCAGATCTCGCCGTCCCGGGTCAGGGGATGGACGCCGCCCGTCCAGTTGTTGAAGTCGCCCACGACGCAGACGCTTTGGGCGTGCGGGGCCCAGACCCGGAAGGTCCAGCCTTCCGCGCCGTTTTTCTTATCGGGGTGGGAGCCGAACCAGCGCCAGCCGTCCGTCAGGGTTCCGGCGTGGAAGCGTTCGGCCTGATCGTGTTTTGCCATAGTCAACCTCCGTGCATAGCCGCGGGCACTCTCCAAGCCCCCGGCTGCCGCCTATAGGCGGGCGGCCCCGCCGATTTCCCGGGCCGCCCGACCGGGCCGCCCCGCCCGCCGTCCCAAGCGGCGGACTGTGCGTTTTCCAGACAACGTTTGGTTATTCTGGATTATTATACTTCTTTTGAAAAATAGCGTCAAGGACGGTCCTGTCGAAAAAACCGCCCCACTTTTAGCAGGTTCTCCTAAATCTGTTTCAAGATTCACAATATTTTTTGGTGACCTTCGGCAGATTGCGCAAAAGCCGGGAAAAAATTTGAGAATATATGGGAATAAAAATATGAGGGACCGTTGATTTTACCGCCGGGTTGCGGTATGATAACAATTCAGTTCTACATGCAGGAGGTTCCCCATGCTCCAGTTTCTAACGGTCCCGCGGATTGACGGATTCCCCCTCTGGGTGGTGCTGCTGGTCTGTTTGGGCGTGTTTCTGGCGTCCTTCATGGATGCTATCGCCGGCGGCGGAGGCATCATCTCCGTTCCCACCCACCTGATTGCCTTCGGCAATCTTCCCGTGCCCTACGCCCTGGGAACCAACAAGGTTTCCGCCGCCATCGGCTCCTGTTTCTCCACAGGCCGGTTCATCAAAAATGGCTATGTGGACTGGCGGCTTTTCGCCCCGTCCATCGCCTTCGCCCTGGTGGGCTCCGCTATCGGCACCTGGCTCCAGCACCGGACGCCGGACGCGGTTTTGAAATACTTACTGCTCCTTGTGCTTCCGGTGGTGGCCTTTATCACCCTTCAGGGCCGGGAGTGGCCCGATGAGCCGGGGGAGATTGACCCCCCAAAGCGGTTGGCCATCGTCTGGGCGGCGGCCTTCGTGATTGGCGGCTACGATGGGTACTACGGTCCCGGCACGGGGACCTTTTTGATGATTATTTTGATCCGTGCCGCCAAGATGGACACCCGCCACGCGGCGGGGGGCGTGAAGGTGATCAATCTCTCCTCCAACATCGGCAGCCTGGTGACGCAGATGGCCTCGGGCTACGTGTACTGGGGCGTGGGGCTCATTGCCGCCGCGGCCTCCATTGCGGGGCATTACATCGGCTCCGGCCTCGCCATCAAAAACGGCAGCAGAATCGTCCGCCCCACGGTGATCATCGTGCTGATCCTGCTGACGGTGAAGGTGGGCAGCGAGCTTTTGTTCCCGGACTTTTGGGGGTGAGCGCGTGAAAAAAACCATTGGCATTTTAGGCGGCATGGGTCCCATGGCCACGGCGGACCTGTTTCAAAAGATCACGGCCCTCACGGATGCCGCCGGAGACAGAGAGCATATTCGAATCTACATCGACAGCAACGCCGCCATCCCGGACCGCACCGCCGCCATCCTGGACGGCGGGGAGGACCCGGTCCCCGCTATGACCGATTCCCTGCGGAAACTGGAGGGCTGCGGCGCGGATAGTATCATTATGCCCTGCAACACCGCCCACTATTTCTTGCCCCGGCTGGAGCCCCTGACGAAGCTGCCCTTCCTCAGCATGATCACGTCGGCGGCGAGGGCCTGTCGGACGTGCTTCCCTGGGAAAACTGTGGGAATTCTGGCGACGCGGGGCACCCTCTCGGCGGAGCTCTATCAGAAAGCTCTGGCGGAGGAGCGCGTGCCCTTCCTGGTTCCGAACGATGGGGAGCGGGCGGCGCTGATGGAGGTCATCTACCAGGGCGTCAAAGCCGGAGCTCCTCCCTCCCGTTACCGGGAGGACTTCCGGTTTGTCATAGAGGGCATAACAAGCCGGGGAGCGGAATGCCTCCTCCTGGCCTGCACGGAGCTGCCTTTGGCGGCGCGGTCTCTGGGGCTGGAGCTGCCCTGCGTGGACCCCACGGAGGAGCTGGCGAAAGCCGCCATCCGCTTTTGCGGCTATTCCGTACGAGGAGAATGAACAATTGATGCCGGATGTCTGTTCACATAGTCAGACATCCGGCATCTATTCACGATTTTTTCATAGTTTTTTCACAATCTTTCCACAATCTTTTCATTTCCTCTTTACATGGCTCCGGCGATTTGGTATAATGTGGCTAATTTGGAGAGGCTTCCGGGCGGGGCATTTGTCCAAAACACAGACGCTTCTCCGGCGGGTCCCAAAGATTCTATTTTATGAGGTGAGTGTATGAAGAAGAAAAACAACCTGCCTGTGCGGATACTGATTGCGCTTGTCGCCGGTATCGCGGTGGGTCTGGTCTGCTACTTCGCCGGGCTGGCGGACTTTACCGCGACGTATTTGAAGCCCTTCGGCGACATCTTCGTGAACCTGCTGAAATTCATCGTGGTGCCGGTGGTCCTGCTGAGCATGATCGACGGCATCCTCTCCATGGGTGACATGAAGCAGGTGGGCTCCGTGGGTGTGAAGACGGTGGCCTACTTCCTCTGCACCACCGCCATTGCCTGTGTCATCGGCCTGGTTTTTGCCAACATCTTTATGGGCGCGGGCCTGTTCCCGGACCTCTCCGGGGAGCTGGGCGCGGCGGAGTACGAGCCCAAGGCCTTCAACGGCTTTATGTCCGTGCTGGTGGACATCTTCCCCAGCAACATGTGGGGCGCCTTTGTCAACGCCAACATGCTCCAGGTCATTGTGGTTTCCCTGTTCTTCGGCGGGGCCATTATGATGGCGGGAGAGAAGGGCAAGCTCTGTCGGGACTTGGTGGGCTCCATGTACGCGGTTATTGAGCGGCTGATGGAGTTTGTCATCTCCCTGTCTCCCATCGGCGTGTTCACCTATATGGCGTGGGTCACCGCCACCCAGGGCGCGGCCATTCTGGGCTCTCTCTTCCTGGTTATCCTCTGCGCGTACATTGGCTACATTGTCCATGCGGTCCTGGTCTATTCCCTGTCCGCGCAGATAGTCGTGGGCATGAGCCCCGTCAAGTTCTTCAAGGGCGCTTTTGCGGCCATGATTTTCGCCTTCACCTCCACGTCCTCCGCGGCGACCCTGCCGGTCTCCAAGGAATGCGCCCATGAGCTGGGAGCCAAAGACGACATCGCCGCCTTCGTCCTGCCTCTGGGCTCCACTATCAATATGGACGGCACGGCGATTTATCAGTGCGTGGCCACGGTGTTCATCGCCTCCTGCGCGGGCATCCACCTGACGCTGGGACAGATGATAATCGTGGTGGTAACGGCTACCCTGGCCTCCATCGGCACCGCCGGTGTTTCCGGCGCGGGCATGATCATGCTGGCCATGGTGCTGGAGACCCTGGGTATCCCCGTGGCTTACATCGGCCTCATCGTGGCGGTGGACCGGCTCTTCGACATGGGCCGCACCTGCCTGAACGTCACCGGCGACATTGCCTGCTCCCTCTGCGTCAGCAAGTGGCAGATGAAGAAGTAAGCGAACTCCCTATCAGCGACAGACCGGGGGACCCGTTTTGGGTCTCCCGGTTTTTTTTGAGAAAATTTTCAGGTTCGTGAGATATTATGCCCCCGTAAAGGATATCCCTAGCAGAAGGGCCCTTCCAAACCAACTTAGAAGGAGGTGAGACGCGTTGACGGACCAGCGGTTCCGGGAGGCCGTGGAGCTTTACGGCGACATGGTGTTCCGGCTGGCGTACAGCTATCTGAAAAACCGGGCGGACGCGGAGGACGTGATGCAGGAAACCCTGCTGAAGCTCTACGTGGAGCCAAAAGATTTCGAATCCCCGGACCATGAGAAGCATTGGCTTCTCCGGGTGGCGGCCAACGAGTGCAAGAAGCTCCTCCGTTCCCCCTGGCGGCGGCGGACGGACTCTCTGGACGAGGTGGTGGAGGCCGCCGTGTTCGACGGGCCCGCCCAGTCGGAGTTGTTCCGGCAGGTGATGGCCCTGCCCCCCAAGTACCGGGCGGCGGTGTACCTCCACTATTACGAAGGCTACTCCGTGAAGGAGATCGGAGAGCTGCTGGGGGCCAAGGCGTCCACCGTCCAGACCTGGCTCATGCGGGCCAGGGGACAGCTGAAAACCAAACTGAAGGAGGCGGAAGCCTGATGATGGACGAAAGATTGTATCGCGAGACCTTTTCCCGGCTCCGGGCCTCCGACGAGGCGAAGAAGGAGGTCCTTGTAAAAATGGACGAGATGAATAAGAAGACCATGCGGCGGCCGCTGAAGGCCCTGCGGGCGGTGGCCATGGCCGCCGTGCTCACTCTGGCCCTGGCTGTGACGGCCAACGCCGCCACCAACGGCGAACTGTTTGAGAACATGCGCATCATCTTCCAGGACGATTCCCGCATCGTGCTGGAAAACGACGCGGGAGCACGGGTGGAGGTCACCGGCGTCTTTGCGGACGCGAAGCTCGAGGACGGAAAACTGATCCTGTATGTGGACGACGCGGAGCTTGACATCACCGACGAAATCGCGGAAAACGGCGTCTATACCGGGACGGTGAAGACCGCCGGAGGCGAGGACGTGGGCGTGACGGTTACCGGCACCCTGGAGGACTGCGAGGTTCAGCTTTCCTCCCAGGACGGGGACACGGATTACAACGTAGCAACGGAGAGCTCCGCCTCCGCGGAAACCTATACCAGCGTCATCACTACCACTATCGAGGATTAAGCGAAAAACCGCCGGAGGGATTTCCCTCCGGCGGTTCCGTTTTATTTCTTAAAGCTGTCCTTCAAGCTGACGCTCCGGTTAAACACCAGGTGGCCCGGCGCGCTGTCCTTGCTGTCCAGGCAGAAGTAGCCCTGCCGTAGGAACTGGAAATTCGCCGGGGCCTTCGCCTCCGCCAGGGAGGACTCCACCTTGCAGCCCGCCAGCACCTCCAGGGAGTTGGGATTCAGGCACTCGATGAAATCCTTGTCGGCGGCGTCGGGGTTCTCGTCGGAGAAGAGATTGTCGTACAGCCGGACCTCCGCGTCCACGGCGGTGGCGGCGTCCACCCAGTGGATGGTGGCCCCCTTGACCTTCCGCCCGTCGGCGGGGTCGCCGCCCCGGCTCTCCGGGTCGTACTCGCAGAGGATTTCCGTCACATTCCCCGCCGCGTCCTTCACACAGCCGGTGCAGCGGATGAGATAGGCTCCCTTGAGACGGCACTCCGGGCCGCCGGGATAGAGCCGCTTGTACTTGGGCACGGGGGTCTCCAGGAAGTCCTCCGCCTCCACCCAGAGGCTGCGGGAGAAGGGTACCTCCCGGGTTCCGGTGGCGGGGTCCACGGGGTTGTTTTCCACGGTGACGGTTTCCGTCTTCTCCCCGGGGTAATTGGTGATGGTGAGCTTCACGGGCCGGAGCACCGCCATGACCCGCTCCGCCGTGGCGTTCAGGTCCTCCCGGAGGCAGTGCTCCAAAAAGCCGTACTCCACCACGTTGGCGGACTTGGCCACGCCGATGCGCTCACAGAAATTGCGGATGGATTTGGGGGTGTAGCCCCGGCGGCGGAGGCCGCAGAGGGTGGGCATCCGGGGGTCGTCCCAGCCGCAGACCCGGCCCTCCTCCACCAGGCGGCGGAGCTTGCGCTTGCTCATGACCGTGTGGTCGATTCCCAGGCGGGCGAACTCGATCTGCCGGGGCTTCGCGGGCAGGTCGCAGTTCTCCACCACCCAGTTGTACAAAGGCCGGTGGGCCTCAAATTCCAGGGAACAGAGGGAGTGGGTGATGCCCTCCAGGGCGTCCTGGATGGGGTGGGCGAAGTCGTACATGGGGTAAATGCACCACGTATTCCCGTGGCGGTGGTGGGGCAGGTGGTTAATCCGGTAGAGCACCGGGTCCCGCATGTTGAAGTTTCCGCTGTCAAGGTCGATCTTGGCCCGGAGGGTCATGGCCCCGTCGGGGAACTCTCCACTCCGCATCCGGCGGAAAAGGTCCAGACTTTCCTCTATGGGCCGGTCCCGGTAGGGACTCCGGGCGGGGACGCCCACGCCGCCCCGGTACTCCTTGAACTCCTCCGGGCTGAGCTCACAGACGTAGGCCAGGCCTTTTTTGATAAGGCCCTCCGCCTGGCGGTAGTCCTCCTCAAAATAGTCGGAGCCGAAGAAAAAGCGGTCCCCCCAGTCGAAGCCCAGCCAGTGGATGTCCTCCTGGATGGCCTCCACAAACTCCTCATCCTCCTTGGTGGGGTTCGTGTCGTCCATGCGGAGGTTGCAGAGCCCGCCGTATTTCTCGGCGGTGCCGAAGTCGATGGTCAGGGCCTTGCAGTGCCCGATGTGGAGATAGCCGTTGGGCTCCGGAGGGAAACGGGTGTGGACCGTCATGCCCTCGAACTGCCCGCCGGGGGCCACGTCCTCTTCAATAAACGCATGGATAAAGTTCCGGCTTTCCAGCTCCGGAGCTTTGATTTCGTCCGCCATAGCGAAGTCCTCCCATTGTTAAATAAAATGACAATTTATTATACAGGACAGCGGATGGGATTGCAAGGGGGTTTTTCCGCTGCCGTAGGCCGGAAACTCCATCTTGTCAAGCCCCCCGGAACTTGGTATAATCTGCCCATAACAGCAGATTCCGGGGCGGCGGCATTTCCCGCTCCGGGCGCGGAAAAGAGAGGACACACCCATGCGCATCAGACAACGGATTCTATCCCTGCTGCTGGCCGGGACGCTGCTGCTCCCCGCTCTTCCGGCGGCGGAGGCCGCCTGGTACGGCGGAGACAACGGCGCTGTCTCCGCCACGGTCCGGGTGGACTGGCCCCAAACTCTAGAGGCGCTCCGGGACCGGAGGGTCCGGGCGGAGCTGTTTCAGGAGGGCCGCTCCCTGGGAACTCTGGACCTGACAGAGGAGAACAGCCGCGCGGATTTGGGCGGATACCCCGCCTCTGTGGCCCTGCGGAATCAGGACGGCGGAGCCCTGGGCGGCGGCCGCTGGCCTGCTTACCTAGACCTGTCCGTCTCCGGCCTGCCCCAGGGGAATTACGCCCTGGAATTCACCGGGGACGGCTATGCGGACTGCCGCCAGGAGCTGACCGTGGACCGATACTCTCAGCACGTTACCCTGGGGACGGCGGACGCCTCCTTCACCCTGGGAGACGTGAATGGCGACGGCCGGGTCAACAACCGGGACCGGGAGGAGCTGTCGAAGGCTCTGGGCTCCGACCGGCGGCGGGACCTGGAGCAGTATGACTTAAACGGCGACGGCGTGATGGATGTCTATGATTTGGCCATCATCAGCCGGAACCTGGATGTGGAGGGCCGGCCGGAGGTCCGGGACACCAATCTGTTGGCCCCGCCAGTGGAGGAGGTTCGTTTGGGGGCGGGGACCATCCTGGTTTCCGGCGTTCCGGAGGACCTGTTCCGCGGCAACGGCCAGCCCGTCACCCTCTCCGGCATGCCCTTGGAGTTCACCGTGGCCCTGGAGGAGCCGGTGGAGATGGAGGAAATCCAGATTTTCTCCCCGGATGGCCCCGAGGCCATGCGGGAGGGCTCCGTAGCCGTGATTTATGAGGACGGAAGCGGGGAAACCATCCCCTTCGACCTCTCCCTGCCTGAGGGGATTCGCGCCATCGGCCCCGTGGAGGGCAGCGGCGTGGTGAAGATCTCCCTGGGCCGCCGGGTGGCGGTGAAGGAAATCGTGATTACGGTTACCCGCGCCGAGAGCGGGGACTACACCACCGTGGAATCCATCCAGTTCCTTCGGGAGATCATTCCGGAGCGTCCCTCCGCCGCCGGCGGCGTGGTGCGGAATCTCACCGCCGCCGCCGGAAGCGAAAAGGTCAGCCTCCGCTGGGGCGAGGTCCCCAACGTCTCCGGCTACCGGGTGGACTACTGGCTCCAGGACGGCGGCGGCAGCCGGCGCTCTTTGCGGGTGGACGTGCCCCGGGCGGAGGTTACGGGGCTGGAGAATCTGAAAACCTATCTGTTCACCGTCACCCCCGTGGACGGCGCCTGGGAGGGGACCGCCTGTGACCCCGTGTCCGCCACGCCCCAGCCCGCCCGGGCTCCCAGCGCGCCGGACATGGTGAGCGTAAGCTCCCTGGACAGCGCCTTGTCCGTGGGCTGGAAGGCGGCGGAAAACGCCACCTTCTATGAAGTTTATTATAAGGCGGAGAGCGAGTCCGGCTACCGCCAGTGGGGCGGCCGCCTCAGCAATACCAGCACGGTTATTACGGACCTGACCAACGATGTCACCTATTCCATCTACATCCAGGCGGGGAACAGCGTGGGAGTCAGCGGGCCCTCCCGCACCGCCCTGGGAACCCCCACCGCCGTGGACTACTCCCGGCCGGAGGGCATCCCTACCGAGGGAATCCTGGAGGGGGCGGACGTCGAGCGGGTCTGGCTGGCAGATCCCCGGAACGTGTCACCCACCGCCTATCCCGCCGGCAAGCCCTTCCAGCCGGAATACATGAACGACGGGAATTTCAGCACCCACTGGACCTCCCATGCCTATGGGGACGGCAACTGGTGGAACAACAAGCAGGTCCTGGCCTCCTTCAGCCGGCCCGTGGACCTCAGCGGCGTCATCTGGGTCCCCCGGCTGGACGGAAGCTATCCCAACAACCTCCGGCTCTACACCGTCACCGTCTGGCGCCAGGGCGACAATTTGAACGGCCCCGGCACCCTGGTGTCGCCGAATCCTCTTCAGGGGGGCAGCGCTTCCGACCATAACACCTGGCTGCCTGTGGGGAACAACCCCGCCGTGACGAAGTTTGCCGTGCTGCCCTTCGAGCCGGTGACGGACGTGGTGAAGATCGCCGTTACCATCGAGCAGACGGCCTACACGGCGGTAAGCCTGTCGGAGCTGATGTTTATGGAGTACGATCCGGCCCGCTGCCTGCCGGACAACATCGCGGCCCTCTTCTCCGACGAGCTGCGGACCGTCCTGCGCCCCGGCGTCACTCAGGCGGACATCCAGGCCCTCCGGCAGCGGCTGGAGAGCGACGAGCGGAACTATTACATGAACCTGGACACCCTGGCGGACGAGCTGGACCTGGCGGAGGAGCTGCTGCGGAGCGGGACCTCCTCCGGCGTGGTGCGAAGCGGCGTCCAGTCCCGCAACGCCGGAGAGGACGCGAAGTACCAGCAGGGTGGCAGCGACCTCCAGCCCCTGGGCGTGGCCGCCGGGGCGGGTCAGGAGCTGACCATCTACGTCTCCGGCATCCCGGCGGGACAGAAGCTGACGGTTTACGCCAGCCAGTTCAACGCCGAGGCCTCCGCCTGGCGGGCGGAGATCGGAGCGCTGTCCAATGGGCGGAATGTACTGACGGTTCCCCAGATCGGCAGCCAGAACACCCCCCGGGGCGGCAGTTTGTACCTGACCTACGGCGGCGCGAATCCCGAGGGCATCCGCCTCCACATCCGCCGGGGAACGGACATCCCGGTGCTGGAGCTGGCGGATTGGCATACCTGGAGCGACGGCCAGCGGAGAACGGAGCTGGGCCGCTACGTGGACGAGCTGGAAGCCTATGCCGCCGGTTTGGCGGGAGACGCGCGGACGAACTTCCGCAACGTTACGGAGATTTCCACCCCCACCATGCTGCTCTCCCTGCCCGCGGCGGCGGTGCAAAGCGGCGCGGGCCGGAGCCGGGCGGAGCGGATCGAGACCTTGTACCAGGCCGTCCTGGCCTGGGAGGACGTGATGCACATCTGCAAAACCACCCAGGGCATCGACAAGACCTACGCCCAAAACGACATGCGGACCCGCCAGAACATCCGCTGCATGCAGATGTTCGCGGGAGCCTTCATGTACGCGGCGGGGAACCACATCGGCATTGGCTACGGCTCCTGCGCGGGCATGGTCTGCGGCAAGCCCATCACCTCCATGGGGGCCTCCGACACGGCGAACCGGCTCTTCGGCTGGGGCATCGCCCACGAAATCGGCCACAACATGGATAAGCTGGGCAAAGCTGAAATCACCAACAACCTCTATGCCCTGATGGTCCAGACCTACGACGGGAAGCGGAACACCCTGGCCTCCCGCCTGGAGAAGAGCGGCAAATACCCGGGCATTTTCACAAAGACCGCCCAGGGCCTCCCCGGCGACTCCAACGACGTGTTCGTCCAGCTGGGCCTCTACTGGCAGCTCCACCTGGCCTATGACGGCGGGGACAAGCCCATGGACTTCTACAACCGCTTCTTCAAGGCTTGGAAGGCGGGGACCTATTTCGGCGGCGAAACCAATTATCAGGACCGGGTGGCCCGCACCGCCTCCGCCGTGGCGAACCGGAATCTGACGGAGTTCTTCACCCGCTGGGGCATGACCCTCAGCGACGGCACCAAGGCGGCGCTGGCGAAGCTCCCGGAGGAGACCCGGGCCCTCTGGTATCTCAGTGATCAAAGCCGCCGGGACCGGCTGGCAGGGGTTTCCCAGGGCCAGGGAACCGTCTCCCTGACGGCGGCTCTGGAGGGGGAGAAAGCGGTCAAGCTGACCATCACCTCCTCCGTCTCTCAAGGGAAGGTCCAGGGCTATGAGATACTCCGCGACGGCGTTCCCATCGCCTTCACTACGGAGGCCGTCTATACGGATACCATCGGCTCCGCCAACCACCGGACCTTTGCCTACAGCGTCCGGGCCTATGACACCCTGGGGAACCGCGTTGCCGAGGCCTCGGCCCCGGAGCTGCGGATTGCCTACGACAAAACCGTCCCGGCGGACGCCTATGACATTTCCCGGAACGGGACCACCGTTACCTTTACTATGAAGGAGGAAACCCCGGTTTCCGGCTTGAAGCTGACAGGGGTCCCCGTGTCCGGTAAATTCACCGTCACCGTCACGGATAAGGACGGAAAGACCACCACCGCCCGCTCCGGCGACTTCGGCCAGGGAAACCAGGCCGTGGACGACAAGAGCGGCTACCTGACCTATTTCCAGAAGCCCGGCGCGGCGGCGGAGGACACCCGCGTTTGGACCTACGACGCCAAGACTGTTACCGTCACCGGCGTCCCGGAGAATGTGACTCCCCAGCTCATCAGCTACGCCGGGGACGACGTGGCCTTCCTGGAGAACGGGGCCGTGGGCGTATTGTCCAAGGCGTACCGCTACGGCACGGAGGCCGGGCAGGTCATCCCCGCCGGGACGCTGATTGTCACCGGCACCTACCGGGGCGACCCGGCCTATCAGACGGTGAAGATCGAGGGCCGGTTCACCCGGACCGTCCTCACCGGAGAGGCGGAGGAGGTTCAGACTACCACCGAATCCCGCTGGCTGGACGGCAGGGCCCTGCTTTTCGCGGAGATTCCCGCCGACGGCAAGGTCTGCGACATCAGCGACGGCCTCTTCATCTTCATCCCCAACGTCCAGAAGGAGGCGGAGCTCCAGGGCGGGACCAGCGCGTGCAACGCCGCCAGCCTCCTGCCCGCCCAGATGCGGGCGGTGCTCTCCCGGACGGACAAGCCCACCCTGGCGGAGAGCCAGCGGGTAACGGCGGAGACCCTTTGGATCAACACCCCCGGCGGGGAGGACCTGCCGGTCATCGTATTGGAGGAAGGCGAATGAAGCGTATTGTATCCGGCCTTCTGGCCCTGTGCCTGCTCTGTGCCCTGCCGGTGACGGCGGCGGCCCGGGACAGCCTGACCCTCACC
The DNA here is from genome assembly GCA_951800675.1 of uncultured Oscillibacter sp. Next base: position 5,758 of record CATOKC010000066.1, on the reverse strand, counting down.
TGCCAGGAGCGGGGCGGCGACGTCCGCCTCACCCTGGAGGGCCTGGACCGTCCGGTCTATGCCCTCCAGCTGGAGCTGGCTTTAGAGGGGGAGTGCCCCGACGCCCGGTTTGACCCGTCGCCCCGGGGCGTTTACAGCCCGGACTGCCATGTAGAGGCGGACCGGGATGAGACCGTTGTAACCATCTACCTGGTGTCGGAGGAGGAGTCCCTGTCGGGCCGCTCCGTAGACCTGGGGACGCTGACCCCAGGAAGCGCTTACCGCCTGCCCGGCCGGGCGGAGCTGCTGCTTTTGGACCGGAGCCTCCAGCCCATCTCCGAGGGGTGGATTTCCCTGGAGGAGGGCGCGAGAGAGGAGGGGGACCTGAGCCGGGTCCACATCGTCCAGGCGGAGCGCGGCACCGTCACTGTCCGGCCCGCCGGGGCTCAGGAAGGGGAGACCGTAACCCTTAACGTCGCTCCGGACGCCGGGTATGTGTTGGAGACCATCGCCGCCCGGGACAGCTGGGGTGGGGAGGTTTCCCTGACCCGGGACGGGCTGAACCGCTATACCTTCTCCATGCCCGCCCCGGATGTGGAGGTGACGGCCACATTTATCCCGGGCGGAGAGCTGGCCTTCCAGGATGTACGGCCGGGAGATTGGTGTTATGACGCGGTGCGCTGGGCCTTTGAGACGGGACTGATGAACGGTACCTCCACCACCACGTTCACCCCCAATACGTCTACCACCCGGGGACAGATTGTGGCGATTCTCTACCGGCTGGAGGGCTCGCCTGTTATGGGAGCGAATACGTTCAGCGATGTGGCCCCTGGGGCCTATTACGCCGCCGCTGTTTCCTGGGCCTCGTCCAATGGCATTGTCAACGGCTACAGCGACGGGACCTTCCGTCCCAACAACCTGATTACCCGGGAGCAGATGGCGGCTTTCCTGTACCGCTATGCCTCTCAGAAGGGCCGGGACGTATCCGACCGGACGGAGCTGGGGGTATTTACCGACGCGGGGCAGATTGCCTCCTATGCTGTGGAGCCCCTGCGTTGGGCTGTGGCGGCGGGGATGATCAACGGCGTCTCTGCCGACACCCTGTCCCCCGGCGGGAACGCCTCCCGGGCCCAGGTGGCGGTGATCCTCAACCGCTTTGTGCAAAACGTGCTCTAGGCCTTGTTTGAAAAATGGCAAAACGCCGTCTTTGGGCATCTTTTTCCGCCAGGACTGCGTTGATTTGACTTGAAATCCGTCAGGATTCCCGCGTCAAATCGCCTTGCCTGGCAAAAAAATCTGCCCCAATCCGGCATTCCGCCAATTTTCAAACAAGGCCTAAAAGATTGCTGGAAAAAACAGAACCACCGGCCCAGGCCGGTGGCATGCGGGGTCCTTGGGCATGTCCTGAAAGGGTGCTTATGGGTACGGGAAAACCTTCGCGGTTTCCACGAGGAGCTGGTCAGGATGAGCGGATTACAAAACAGCGGCTTGTTTCCTGTCCTGGAGGGATGCTTTGGTACGCAAATGCCGTTGGGACGGGAATGATCGCTTTTCCTTTTGTGTACGTTCCCTATTACGCTCCTCACAGGCATATTGGCAAGAGCGGCCATACATGCGAATGTTTTGTAAATTCGAGGGGAAGCCGCATGGCGCAGCAGCGCCGTGCGGCTTCTTTTTGCGTTTTCATAAAATTGTTCGATGCCTTTCACAAAAAGATTCATAAAATAGATAGTGCGGCAAAGATTCCGTGCGATAAGATAAAAAATAGCGGCCATGGTTGACCTTGCCACGTGCCTAAGCGGGAGTGCCCGCAGTGTAGGGATCCGTAAAACAGCTTCTATCAGCTTAGCGGGAGCGTCCGTGAGGGAGGCGCGACGGTCGACAGGGCTTAAAAGCACATGATTAAAAGGAGGCTAGATGACCATTTCCACCCATAAATACGGTTATCCGGGTTAGTACCAGGGAACAAAACGAGGACCGGCAATTGATTTCTCTGCGGGAAATTGCGATCCCGGAACAAAACATCTTTGTGTACAAGCAGTCCGGAAAGGATTTCGAGCGTCCGCAGTATAAGCGGCTGATTAAAAAAATGAAGCCGGACGACCTGCTCTACATCAAGAGCATCGACCGGCTAGGGCGAAACTACGAGGAAATTCTGGAGCAATGGCGGGTTCTCACCAAGGAGAAAGGCATTGACATTGTAGTCCTGGACATGCCGATTTTGGATACCCGCCGCGGCAAGGACCTGATGGGAACCTTCCTAAGCGACATTGTGCTGCAAGTGCTGTCCTTCATTGCGGAAAACGAGCGAAGCAGCATTCGCCAGCGGCAAGCGGGGGGCATCGCGGCGGCAAAAGCGAAGGGGGTCCGGTTCGGCAGGCCCCTGAAAACGCTTCCAGAAAATTACCCCAGCGTTTACCAGCGGTGGAAGGCCGGGATGATCACGGGCATGGCGGCGGCGGAAGAATGTGGAATGCCGCTGTCCACATTTCGGTACCGGGCGGGACTTTATGAAAAAAACATGCCGCTATAGGCATGTTTTTGCCAAAACGTGTACCTTTTTGCAAGTATATTATTTCAAGAGAACATTTGCCAAGGGGGATTTCACCGAGTGAAATCCCCCTTGTTAAGTATTCATCAGCAATAATCAAACGATTCCCTCTGCTTTGCCACTATATGAAAAGTTCGGCTTCTTTCTTCTCGCTGCAAGCCTTTTTGATTGCCAGCGATGCAACGGATACCAACGCGCCATTTACCTTCCGGGCACCTTGGGGACACTTCACAACGCACCGCATGCAGGAGATACACTTCTTGGGATTCGCTGTTTTCAAATTCTCTTTAGAGATTGCCCCTGCTGGGCAATTATCCGCGCAGAGTCCGCAGCCGTTACAGCTTGTGCCAGTCTTTGGAACCAAGCCCGCACCCCCTGCCTTTTTGTAAGGTCGATTGCCTGGGATCTGCGGCCCTTCATCCAATGTTCCTGCCTTGAATTTTTCAAGGATTGCTTTCGCAAAGGACTTGAGCTGGCGCTCATCTTCCCGGTTCGGCCTACCAGACGCATACTGGTGCATAATAGAATGCTCCGCAACTGCGGAAATAGCGGCAACAACGGAGAACCCCGCCTTTTTTGCCACGTCTGCCATTTCAACCAGCGTATCCTCATAAGCCCGGTTACCATATACACATAGCAACACACACTTTGCGGAATTACCCGGAATCTTTGCCAGTCTTTCAGCGGCGAGGCCAGGAACACGCCCACCATAAGAGGGCAATGCAATCAGAACAAGGTCATCTGCTTCCATCTTGTATTTCGAGTAATTTACAGCAGGATTTGTTAGGTCAATGTTTTCTACAGACGGACTCCACTCCGCTGTAACCATCTCCGCCGCTTTTCTTGTTCCGCCTGTCGGGCTGAAAATCAGTTGTGCATATTTCATATCATGTGCCTCCAACGTGTAATTTTTAGATTTATACCGCAAAGAGTATACTCCGCGTCTGATGTAATGTCAATATTTACACCACAATTTTTTTGTGATATCATAGCTGATATACAATTATGCTGAAACGGGGAGGATAGCCATATGCACATAAGTACCAAATGCTCTGTGGCCATACATTGTCTTGTTTTTATTTGTGAATATGGAGAAAGCAAGAAAGTCACAAGTGAATTGCTGTCACTCTCCACTGGCGTGAATCCTGTAACCATACGGAATATCGTCAGTGCATTAAAAAAGGACGGCATTCTCTCTGTCAAGTTTGGCACTGGTGGTACGACGCTTAATTGTTCTTTGGACGAGATTACTTTGTATCGTATCTGCAATGCAATTGAGCCGGATTTTCTCAATAAACTGATTGGCATCCACGCATCTCCATCCTGCCTGTGTCCAGTAGGGCGAAGCATTCATGGTGTACTGGATTCTTCCTATCAAAATGTCCGAGAGGACTTGCAGAAAAGTCTGCAAAATATCAGTATGGAAGAAATTATGGATAAGTACCACCATGAAACGGAGAACACGTAGACGATCATGGTGATCATGGCAAGCAATGCACAGGTATATACCCTGTGCCGCTTGTTAGTGGCCGAGGCTCCCCAAGCCCCCGGTGGTCGGCGCGGCTGCGTCCGGTGCACAAGCCGCTGTTGGCGTCTGCTGGTATATACCGGCAGACAGGACGACCCGGCGGAGCCGCCCCCGGAGGGCGCACGGCGGCTGTCAGGCAGTACCACCGCCGGCCTTGGCTGGTGGTGAGTAAGTGCGCTCTTAGCAGAGGGCCTATAAAGAGAACGGAGCGCCCAGGTCATCCCCGGACGCTCCCGCTTCGGTTCTCTCCTGCTGGTTGATCACCGCCCCTCCAGCCTGTGCCATTTTGCCACAAATGAGCCGCCAATCAACGTAATGTAGTGGCCTGGTAAAACCACCCCTTATACATTACATCTCAATAAAATTTTCCAAAACGGGTATTGAAAATGTAGACTATTTTTTGTATAGTACAGCTGGGTAGCATAGCCGGGATACTTGTAAATAAGTACACGTTTTCACACACTAAGTCAGATTTTGCGTGGTTATCCACCCGCAAAAGCGACGAGTGTTGGCATCTTTTGCCATGTGGAAATTCCTTTGGATTTCTCTTCAAAAAGGTACACGTTTTGGCAAGCGGGCGTGGCGCCAGGGGACATTGATCCTCAATTATGGAATACTTTAACAGTCATGGGATTAAGCGGGGGTGTTGAAGAACATAGCGGCGAAGAACCTTGAAGGGATTTTGGAGGCAGGGAGCGGCGGAACCCGACCCGTCAATGGAACCTCACCGGATTGCTCTGGCGGTCATCTTGGACAACCCAAAGGGCGGACCGGTGTTTTCCCAGGTTCGCTGCGGACAAAACGGAGAGGCGTTCCGGCTTTATAAATTCCGCTCCATGTGTGGGGGCGGGAGAGCTCCTGTCCGCGCTGCTGCCGTACAACGAGATGGATGGGCTGGTATTCAAAATCCGGGATGATCCACGAATTACCCGCGTGGGCCGGTTTCTGCGCGCCACGGGGCTGGATGAGCTGCCCCAGCTGATAAATATCCTGAGAGGAGATATGTCCATTGTGGGCCCCGTCCTCCCCTGTTTCGTGAGGTTCAAGAATATACCCCGTATCAGCGCCAACGGCTGGCGGCCACACCCGGGCTCACCTGTTTCTGGCAGGTGAGCCCGGACCGCAACAGCCTCAGCTTTGACGCCTGGGTGGAGATGGACTTGCGCTATTACTCCCGAACAATAATATAGGAAATCTGATTATGTTGAAAGAAAGCGGAGACCTTATCAGGAGAATGTTGCAAAGTTATCCCGATGCCTGTCCAGCCAGGCTGCGGCTTTCTTCCCATGGTGCACCTTTCAGTTGTCCAAAATCAGGAAAACTTTTCGGTTGGAGGTTCGAACCAGCCGGTCCATAAATTGGATCAGGCGCCGCTGGTTCATGGAATCCTCATACAGCGTAAAGCGAACGTTCCCTGCCCGCTCAAGGCAGAAAGCATATTCAGCCGCTCCCTTTTCGTCTCCACTGGCAGAACTGGGGGCTGCCCCTTGGGCGCAAACCCGCGCTCACAGTTTGAGCAATTGTCGATTCCAGTCTCGTCTCCCCAGTAAATCACGGCATTTTCCGTCTTGGCCCGCTGGACGATGGCCGGATATTCCTCATCTCGCCACCTTTAGATACGGGAAGAATCCTGTTTCCGGGCACGCTTATAGCAATCCAAGAAATTATCAAGGAATACCAGCGGCAGAAAACCAACCAGC
>CATOKC010000065.1 GCA_951800675.1 uncultured Oscillibacter sp. | reverse complement strand
CGTCTTTGGCGGCGGGCCGGCCCTGGCTCCGGGACCTGCTGGCCCCGCCAGTGGCGGTGGTGAAGGCGGTCCCCGTGGCCTCCTTCATCATCCTGGCCCTGGTGTGGCTGGACGCGGAAGCGCTGTCCCTGTTCATTTCCGCCCTGATGGTCTTCCCGCCGGTGTACCTCAACGTGCTGGAGGGTCTCCGGCAGACAGACCCGAAGCTCCTGGAGCTGGCCCGAGTCTACCGTATTCCCTTCCGGCGGCGGGTATGGGGCGTTTACCTGCCCCAGGCGCTGCCCTATTTCCGCTCCGCCGCCTCCCTGGCCCTGGGTCTGTGCTGGAAGGCGGGAGTGGCGGCGGAGGTCATCGGCCTCCCGGCGGGGACCATCGGTGAGCGGCTGTACACCGCGAAGATTTACCTGCAAACCCCGGACCTCTTCGCCTGGACCGCCGTGATCCTGGCGCTGTCGGCGGTTTTCGAGCGGCTGTTCCTGGCGGCGATAGACAGCTTGGCGGGAAAGGTGGGGGCATGATGGAAATTTGCGTGGAGGGACTTTGCAAATCCTACGGCGGCAAGCCTGTACTGACCCATTTGACCGCCGTTTTCCAGCCCGGTATCACCTGCATTGCCGCCCCCTCCGGGACGGGGAAAACCACTCTGCTTCGTCTCCTGTTGGGTCTGGAGCAGGCCGACGCCGGGACGATTCGTGGGGCGGACTGCCGCTGGGCCGCCGTGTTTCAGGAGGACCGTCTGCTGGAGGACCTGTCCGCCGCGGCGAACCTTCGCTTTGCTCTGGGGGAGGTCCCCGGCGGGGCGGGAGAGCTGCTGGCCCGCCTGGGGTTGGAGCTTTCGGACGCCAAGCCCGTCCGGGCGTGGTCCGGGGGCATGAGGCGGCGCTTGGCCCTGGCCCGGGCCCTCTTGGCTCCGGGGGATGCCTTGGCCTTGGACGAACCCTTCACCGGACTGGACGGGGAGAGCCGGACCCGGTGTCTGGAGCTGCTCCGGGAGAGGGGGATGGGGAAGCCGGTGCTGCTGGCCACCCACGACCTGACAGGACTGGAGGACGCGCCGCTGCTGCGTCTGGGGAAATCATAAGGAAGAGCTCCGCCGCGCGGCGGAGTTTTTTCTTGTTTTTCTTGGAAATGCTCTTGAAAACTGGGGAACTTTGCCGTACAATAAACGCCGTATAAACCGCCGTCGTTCAGGAGGAACCGCCATGCGTGTGATCACGGGCTCCGCCGGGGGCCGCCGCCTGTTGGAGCTGGAGGGGCTGGAGACCCGCCCCACCACTGACCGGGTGAAGGAGGGCGTGTTCAGCGCCCTGCAATTTGACATCGAGGGCCGGAGGGTGCTGGACCTCTTCGCCGGCACCGGCCAGATGGGCATTGAGTGCTTGAGCCGGGGGGCCGCCTCCGCTGTCTTCGTGGACCGGCGGAAGGATGCCTTTGCGTTGGTAAAGAAGAATTTGACTCTGACGGACCTTCAGAACCGGGCCCAGGTGGTCCATGGGGATTCTTTGGAATTTCTGGCCGGGGCGAAGGAATCCTTTGATCTAGTGTTTTTGGACCCGCCCTACGCCTCCGGCCTGCTGGAGCAGGCGCTGGAGAGGCTGACCGCCCCTGGATTTGACATTCTGGCTCCTTATGGTATAATCGTAGCGGAACACCCGGCGGACCGCCGCCTGGCCATCCCGGCGGGGTGCCGCCTGCGAAAGACTTATCGCTACGGCAAGATTGACGTCACCCTCTTTCGCCGGGAGGGAAATGAATAGAACGAGGAAACCGCTCATGAGAACAGCCATCTGCTCCGGCAGCTTCGACCCCATCACCCTGGGTCACCTGGACGTGATCCGCCGGGCCGCCGGATGCTTTGATCAGGTTTGGGTCTGCGTCAGCCCCAACGCCGAGAAGCGCAACCAGATGTTTACCCCGGAACAAAAGCTCCAAATGGTCCGGGCCGCCATCGAGGAGCTGCCCAACGTGGAGGCGGAGCTCTGGCCTGGACTGCTGGCGGATTTCGCCAAAAATCACAGGGCTTGCGCCATCGTCCGGGGGGTCCGCTGTGTGACGGACTTCGACGGCGAGTACCAGATGGCCCAGATCAACCGGGGAATCTGCCCGGGGCTGGAGACGCTGCTCCTGCCTGCCAGCGCCCCGTACCAGCATTTCAGTTCCTCCATGGCCCGGGAGATGATTCGCTACCGCCAGCCGCTGGGGCGGTATCTGCCCGGGCCCGTCATCCCGCTTGTGGAGGAACTTGCAGAGAAAGAGGGAGGATCAAACCATGGCCAATGATATCAACCGCCTGATCGACATGATCTATGAGCGAATCGAGGATGCCAAGGCCCCCGCCTTGAAGCCCAGCATGAGCATTGTGGACCGGGACGAGCTGTTGGATCTTTTGGACGAGCTCCGGGCACAGCTTCCGGCGGAGATCAAGCGGGCGCAGGAGCTGCTGGGCGCCCGGGAGAAGTTTGTGGAGGACGCCAAGCGGGACGTGGAGCGCATGATGCGCCAGGCGGAGCTGGAGGCTAAGACGAAGATTTCCGAAAGCGAGGTCATGTACGCTGCCCGGGAGAAGGCCCGGCAGATCGTTACCCGGGCCGAGGAACGCTCCCGCCAGCTCTATCAGGTGGCCAACAGCTATGCCGAGGATGCCCTGGCCCGGACGGAGGAGGCGGTCCAGGCCGCCTTGGATGAGGTGAAGCAATCCCGGGTTCGGTTCCGTACCACCTCGGCCGCTAAGATGCAGGAGCAAAGGCAGAAATTGGAAAAGCAGAATGCGGAAGGCGAAGGATGAGTTACATATAACTAACAAAAATTTGGCTAAATTGACGAAACTTTTTCTGAAATAAAATCCAAAACCGCTAAATGTTGAGAAAAGACGGGGAAAGAGCGCTCACGGTCGCAAGATGTTGCGGCGGCGGGTGCTTTTTTTTGCGCGAAAGCCAGATCGAAAAAAGTAGAACGTGCGTTTTATTCTTTAGGATTTTGGCGAAAAACAGAGGATTTTTGAGAATAGTGCCTGTTTTCTGTCGAAAAAAAATCCTTGCTTTTCGGTGCTGATTTCCGTATACTAGGTAGCACAGGTGGGGAGAAGTGGGGATTTGAAGCAGATAAGTGGAGGGTTTCCCCATTACATCCCAAAAAAGGGGGAAAGGGGGCGGCCCGATGGTGCGACTGCTGGGTAAATCGAATAACAGCATTGATACGAAGGGCCGTCTGGTCATTCCCTCTGCGATGCGGGAAGCGCTGGGCGACACCTTTTTCATCACCATTGGCGCCGAGCATTGTCTGACCATTTACCCCCAGGCCAAGTGGGAGCAGATGTCTGATGAGATGGACGAGCTGCCCTACACGGAGGCGCGGGCGCTGACCTTGCTTTACGCCAACGCGGTTCAGTGCGAGCCGGACGGCCAGGGCCGGGTGCTGATTCCCGCCACCCTGCGAAAGTACGCGGGGCTGCAAAAGACCTGTACCATCGTGGGCTTGAATACCTTTGCCGAGATTTGGGATGAGGAAACCTGGACAGAGCGGGAGCGGAAGATGCTGGAGGAGGAGGACATGGCCGCAGCCATGGACGCCCTGGCCCGAGCCCGCCGGAATCGGGGGTGAGCTCCTATGGGATACACACACAAGTCCGTCATGCTGGACGAGTGCATGAAAGCCCTGCGTATTCGCCCGGAGGGAGTCTATGTAGACGGAACCCTGGGTCGGGCGGGGCACTCTCGTGAGATCGCCAAGAGGCTGACCACCGGCCGTCTCATCTGCATCGACCAGGATTCCGACGCCATTGAGGCGGCGCAGGAACGGCTGGCTCCCTGGATGGATCGGGTGCGGCTGGTCCACAGCAACTTTGTGGAGCTGGGAAGCGTCTTGGCGGAGGAGCCGGATGTGGACGGGATGCTCTTTGATTTGGGCGTTTCTTCCCCCCAGTTGGACGATCCGGAGCGGGGATTTTCCTATATGCAGGACGCTTCGCTGGATATGAGGATGGACCAAACCTCCCCCCTGACGGCGCGGGAGGCGGTCAACTCCTGGAGTTTAGAGGAGCTTCGGCGCGTTTTATTTGAGTTTGGGGAAGAACGGTATGCCCCGGCTATTGCCCGCGCCATTGTGCGGCAGCGGGAGCAGCGTCCAATTGAGACCACGTTGGAGCTGGTGGACGTCATCAAATCCGCCATGCCCCCGGCGGCCCTGCGAGAGAAGCAGCACCCCGCCAAGCGGAGCTTTCAGGCCATCCGCATTGCCGTTAACGGCGAACTGGACGTTCTGCCACCCATGCTACGGGCGGCGGTGGACAGGCTCCGGCCGGGGGGACGTCTGGCGGTGATTACCTTTCACTCTCTGGAGGACCGCATCGTCAAGCGGACCCTTCGGGAGCTGGCTCAGGGCTGTACCTGCCCGCCGGATTTTCCGGTGTGCGTCTGTGGAAAAAAGCCGCTGGTGCGGCTGGACAAGCCTGTGACGCCCACGGCGGCAGAGGTGGAGGAGAATCCCCGGGCCAGAAGCGCCCGGCTCCGCACGGCGGAAAAGCTGGACGGATTCGATATCGGATAGTACGTAAGAACAGTTGAAAGGGGGCGGCTCCATGGCGGCGGCGGCGCGGGACATGCGGTATCGCGGGAAGCGGTCAGTAAACGGCAGCCTGGCGTACGATCTAGACTATGCGGCCCGGGAATGGGAACTGCGCCATGCGGGGGAGGCCCCCAAGGCGCGGAAGAAAACCAAGGCGAAGGTCCGGGAAATGCCCCATGTCTTGGTCCGGGCCCGGCAGTATGTTTCGCCTCTGGCGCTTTTAAGTGTGGCGGCCATTATGGGACTGGCTTTGCTGGTGCTGATGAGCTATGTACAGCTGACCATGCTGTCCGCAGAGACCGTGAAGCTGCAAGGCCAGCTGGAGGAGCTGGAGACGGAGAATGTGAGCCTCACCGCCCAATACCAGCGCATGTTTGACATGGCCTCCGTGAAGGAGGCGGCGGAGGCCGCTGGGATGTCCAAGCCCAGCGGCACGCAGCTGGGCCGCCTGGACCTGTCGGCGGGGGATTCCGCCGTAGCCTACCAGCAGAAGGAACCGGGGCTGTTTAGCCGTATTCTCGCGTCTCTCCACGGCGGGGTCTACGCGGTGGTGGAATATTTCGACTGACCGGCGCACTATAATGAGCTGACATGATTCTTCAACCCTGACGGCGGGGAGCGGGAAGCCAAGTCTTCTTGCTCCCCCGCTTCATAAATTTTTCCAGATTTCCAACTAGGAGGCGGCAGCATGGCGAACCGTTCCCCAAAAATTCCAGCCCTTCACCGCAAGAGCGAGTCCGCTCGCCGGGCCAATCAGATCATCCGTGGCCGGACGCTGCTGATGATGCTGCTTCTGGGCGTGGGCACATTCCTGCTGCTGTTTTGGAAGCTTTACGACCTCCAGATCAACCAGTATGACGAAATGACGGCCCGGGCTGTCCACCAGCAGACCCGGGAGGTTTCCGTCAATGCCTCCCGGGGGACCATCTACGACAAGAACCACAACATCCTGGCCAGCTCCACCACGGCGGAGAAGGTCATCCTAGACCCTCTGCGCATCGGCCAGTACGTTGAAAGCCAGGAGAAGGCCCAGGATGAGGCCGCCGACAGAGCCCGGGAAAAAGGGGAGACCTATACCCGGCAGCCCATCCGGGACCAGAGCTACATTGCCCGGGGGCTAAGCCGGATTCTGGATATCGACCAGGAGTCCATTGAAAAGAAGATGGGAAATACCAAATCCGAATATGTAGTTTTGCGGCAGAAGGTGGAAAAGGAGCTGGCCGACGAGGTTCGGAAATTTATCAACGGCCAGATTGACGAGGAGGGAAATGAGATTCCCGAGGGCCAGCAGCGCGGCGTCACCGGCGTGTATCTGGAGCCGGATTCCAAGCGGTATTATCCCTACAACGCCATGGCGGCCAACGTGCTGGGCTTTGTCAACAGCGAAAACGAGGGTGCCGTGGGCCTGGAGGTCAAATACGACAGCGACCTCTCTGGTGACGCGGGCATGACCGTCTCCGCCAAAAACAACAAGGGCCAGCCTATGCTGTTCCAGTACGAGCAGTATTTTGACGCCGAGAATGGCAGCGACCTGGTGCTGACCCTGGACATCAACGTCCAGATCGCCCTGGAAAAGGGCATGGAGTCCATGCTCAGCAAATTTGACGCCGCCAAGGGCGGCACGGGCATTGTCATGGACGTGAATTCCGGGGCCCTCCTGGGCATGGCGTCCTATCCCAATTACGATTCCAACCAGTCCGGCGTCCTCTACGACGAGAAACTGAAAGCCAAGCTGGAAAAACAGCTGGAGGACATCGAGAAGGACCGGGACAAATACGCGACGCAGGACGCCGCGGAGGCCGCCGCAAGAGCGGAGGCGGGCATAGAGGACGACGGAGAAGAGAGAGTGAGCGCCTATGAAAAGGCGGTAACCAAGGCCAAGGACGACACTCTTCAAAGTCAGTGGCGGAACAAGTGCATCGACTCCACCTACGAGCCCGGCTCCACCTTCAAGCCCATCACCCTGGCGGCGGCGCTGGAGGAGGGGGTCATCAACATGAACTCCACCTATGAGTGCTCCGGCTCCGTTATGGTCAAGGGCTGGGATAAGCCCTTCTACTGCTCCCGGCAGACCGGACACGGCCACCAGATTTTGAAAGAGGCGGTGGGCAACTCCTGCAACCCGGCCTTCATTAAAATCGGCCAGACCCTTGGTACCAGCAAGTTTTACGAATATCTCAAGTCCTTCGGCCTGATGGAAAAGACCGGCGTGGACATGATCGGCGAGGCCCAGGGCATCTTTACGGACGAAAAGAGCTTCAACTCCAACATCGTCTCCCTGTCCTCCTACGCCTTCGGCCAGACCTTCAACGTCACCCCCATCGAGCTGATTCGGGCCCAGGCGGCCTGCGTCAACGGCGGCTATCTCTACGAGCCCTATGTGGTGGAGCAGGTGCTGGACGAGGAGGGGAACATCCTGCGCCAGCACGAGACCAAGTGTGTCCGCCAGGTGGTCAGCGAGGAGACCTCCGCCAAGGTCCGGGAGTGCCTGGAATACGTGGTGGCGGAGGGCACCGGGCGGAACGGTCAGGTGATGGGTTATCGGGTGGGCGGCAAAACCGGCACCGCCGACAAAACCGGAACCAAAACCGCCAGCAATCCCAAGGGCGACATCGTGGTCTCCTTCATGTGCTTCGCACCGGCGGACGACCCTCAGTATATCATGCTTATCACCATGGATACCCCCAGCCGTACCACGGGGACCTTCCCCTCCGGCGGCAACATGGTGGCCCCCACGGCCAGCCAGATTATGAGTGAGATTCTCCCGGTTCTGGGGGTGGAACCGGACTACACCGCCGATCAGCTGGCAGGCGCTGACGCCGCCGTACCCAACGTGGTGGGCCAGGAGCTGGAGACCGCCAGGTCAAAGCTGGAAAATGCGGGCTTCACCTTCCGCACCGTGGGCAGCGGCGAGACGGTTACCGCCCAGACCCCGGAGGGCGGCGCGATTGTGCCCAACAACGCCTCCATCGTTCTGTACCTGGGGGAGGAGAAAAACAACGATCTCCGGGCGGTGCCCAATGTCATAGGCATGACCGCGGCCGAGGCCAATCAGGCCCTGACCAATGCGGGCTTTATCATGCGGGTGACGGGAGCCACCAGCACGGAGTCCGGCAATGTCAAGGCCATCTCCCAGGACCGGGGGGAGGGAACCGAGCTGGTTCCCGGCAGTGTGGTCACAGTCCGCTTCGGCGACAGCTCGGTGAGAGACTGAGAGCAGGTTTTGCCTAATTTCTGGCAGAATATACTGTATACATTGCGTTTTGTTCAGGTTATAATCATCCAGAACGTATTTACTGGATGGAGGTTTACCAAGTATGAAGCTTCAAGAATTGCTGGAGGGGCTGGAAATCCTCTCCGCCAACGTGAATTTGGAGACGGAAATCGCCCAGGTCTGCTATGACTCCCGGCAGGTGAAGCCTGGGGACCTATTTGTGGCCCTCAGCGGCTATACGGTAGACGGTCACCGCTTCATCCCCCAGGCCATAGCCTCCGGTGCGGCGGCGGTTCTCTGTCAGGTTCTGCCGGAGAACGGAGAAACTCCCTATGTCCAGGTGGCGGATTCCCGCCGGGCTCTGGCGGTGACGGGGGCCAACTTCTTTGGCCGCCCGGCGGATACCATGACCATGGTGGGCATGACCGGAACCAATGGAAAGACCACCTCCACCTATCTCCTCAAGGCTATTTTAGAGGCCCGGGGCGAAAAGGTGGGCTTGATTGGCACAAACCAGAATATGATTGGGGAGGAGGTCCTTCCCACGGAGCGGACTACTCCCGAGTCCTTTGAGCTCCAGAAGCTCTTTGCCCGGATGCGGGACGCGGGCTGCGCCTATGTGGTAATGGAGGTTTCCTCCCACGCGCTGTTCCTGGATCGGGTTTACGGCGTGTCCTATGAGGTGGGGGTTTTTACAAACCTGACCCAGGACCATCTGGATTTCCACAAGACCATGGAGGACTACTGTGACGCCAAGGCCCTCCTGTTTCAAAACTGCAAAACCGGCGTAGTCAACGCCGGGGACCCCTGGACGCCCCGGCTTTTGAAGGACGCAACCTGCAAGGTCGTTACCTTTTCCAGCGCCGGCGCGGCGGACCTCTGGCCGGAGGACGTTTTGCTGGCGGAGGACCATGTGGCGTTTACCGCCGTTCACGGCGGGGAGCGGGTTCCCGTCCGGGTGAACATTCCCGGGCATTTTATGGTTGACAACACTCTGGATGTGCTGGGGGCAGCCCTGGCCCTGGGGATCCCCCTGGAGGAGAGCGCCGCTGTTCTGGCCCGGGTGCCCCATGTGAAGGGCCGGGTGGAGGTGGTGCCCACACCGGGGAAGGACTATACCGTTCTCATTGATTACGCCCATAGCCCCGACAGCCTGGTGAACGTTTTGACTACCGTCAAGGGCTTTGCCAAGGGCCGGACCGTGGCCCTCTTCGGCTGCGGCGGAGACCGGGATAAGGCCAAGCGGCCCAAGATGGGCCGGGCCGTCGCCGAGATTGCGGATTTTGCCATCGTCACTACCGACAACCCCCGGACGGAGCGCCCGGCGGACATCATCGCCGATATCCTGCCGGGGCTGGAGGGGACCGGAACGCCCTATGAGATCATTGAGGACCGGGTGGAGGCCGTCCATTGGGCAATGGACCATGCCCAGGCAGGGGATGTGATTGTCCTCTGCGGAAAGGGTCACGAGACCTACCAGGAGGTAGGCCATGAAAAGCGCCACATGGACGAGCGGGAGATCGTCGCGGAGCATTTGCGCTGAGTGAAAAAACCGTCCGGGAGAGACGGACGGGGGAGAGGGAAAGCTATGATCGTTACATTATTGCTGGCCATGGGAGCAAGCTTCCTGCTGACCTTGGTCCTGGGGAAATTTGTCATCGCGGAGCTGCGGAAGCTGAAAGCGGGGCAGGAGATTCGGAAAGAGGGCCCCTCCTGGCACGCCGGAAAGGCGGGTACGCCCACCATGGGCGGCGTCATGTTTATCGTCGGGTCCGGGGTAGTGGCTTTCCTCATGGGCTGGGAGGCCATGCTGCGCGGGGAGTGCACCCATCTTTACGTGTACTTCTTTGCCCTGATTTTCGGCCTGATCGGCGTGGTGGACGATTACCGGAAAATCCGCCAGCATCAGAACGAGGGGTTGACGGCCAAGCAAAAGTTTATTCTCCAGCTGGCCGCCGCCGTGATGTTTCTCACGCTGATGCGCTATGAGGGACTGCTGACCAACGCACTGTACGTTCCCTTCCTCAACATTACCCTGGAAATCAATTGGATTCTCTACTTGATTTTTGCCGCCTTTGTCATTGTGGGCTGTGTCAATGCGGTGAATATCACAGACGGCATCGACGGGCAATCTTCCAGCGTGACCTTCGTAGTGATGGTCTTTTTCACCGCCGCTGCGGCCAAGTGGGAGCTGATGCCTCTGGCGCTGTTTCCCGCCGCTCTGGCGGGGGGGCTGGCGGCCTTCTTCTGCTACAACCACCATCCCGCCAAGGTTTTTATGGGGGATACCGGCAGCCTCTTCATGGGCGGCGCGGTGGCCGCCCTGGCCTTCGCCATGGATATGCCCTTGATTTTGATTCTTGTGGGCATCATCTATATTCTGGAAACCCTGTCCGACATTATCCAGGTGGTTTACTTCAAGGCCACCCACGGCAAGCGGTTTTTCAAGATGGCCCCGCTGCACCACCATTTGGAGCTCTCCGGCTGGAGCGAGGCGAAGCTGGTGACGGTGTTTTCCAGTGTGACCGCCCTGTGCTGCATCCTGGCCTGGCTGGGCATCCAGGGGAGATATTGAATTTTAGAGGTTTAAAGGTTTGAGAAAGGGGGAGGAGCATGGCGGCACATGGAAATTCAGCGGCACGGCGGGAGCCCCAGCGCCGCCCGGAGCCTCGGCGGAGACCCGCCCAGCAGAAGCGGAAGCCGGCCCAGGTCCGGCGGCCGGCTCCGGCCCGGCAGAGCGTGGTAATTCCCTTTCCTGTTCCGGAGCGCCAGCCGGTGAAGCGTCCCCGCCGCCGTCCCCTAAGCCGGGAGGAGGCCCAGCGCCGCCACGAATTCCGCCTTCGCCAGCAGGCGCTGGAGGAGGAGGGCAAGGAGTTGGCCAAGGGTCCCATTGATCTGCCCTTCTGCCTTTTGGTGCTGCTGATGATGTCTATTGGCTTGGTGATGCTGCTGTCTGCCAGCTTCCCCTCCGCCTATTACAACACGAAAAACAACGACCCGACTTACTGGTTTGTCCGTCAGGGCGTTTTCGCCGTTATGGGCATCGCCGGTATGCTGTTCATCGGGAAAATTAACTACCGCCGCTTGCGGGGCCTTGCAAAGCCGCTGTTGTATGCGTCCATTTTCCTCCTAGTTTTCGTGGCGATTCCCGGGAACCCCGTGGCCGTTACCGTCAAGGGCGCGACACGCTGGATCGGCGTGGGCGAGCTGTTCAGCTTCCAGCCCTCGGAAATTGCGAAGATGGCCATTGTCATCTATTTTTCCGACAGTATTTCCCGGAAAAAGGACCTCATGCGCTCCTTCCGCTACGGTGTTCTGCCCTATGCCGCCCTGCTGGTGGTAACGGCGGGACTGGTGGCCATTGAGCCCCACCTCTCCGGCGCGCTCCTGATTTTAGGCGTAGGCGCGGCGCTGATGCTGGTGGGCGGCATCAACTGGGCCTGGGTGTTCGGCGCCCTGGGTGGAGCGGCCGGAATGTTGTACTTTGCCCTGTTTGTGGTGGGCTACAACACCTCCCGCATCCAGTATTGGCTGAATCCCTGGGCGGACATGAAGGACAAAGGCTATCAGCTCTCCCAGAGCCTTATTACCATCGGTTCCGGCGGCCTTCTGGGAGTGGGCCTGGGAAAAAGCCGCCAGAAGTTTTTGTTCCTCCCGGAGGAGCATAATGATTTCATCTTTGCCATCATCTGTGAGGAGCTGGGGCTCATCGGGGCCAGCGTCATCATGCTTCTTTTTGCGGCGCTGATTCTTCGGGGCTATTGGATCGCCCTCCACGCCCGGGACCGCTTCGGCAGTCTCCTGGTCATCGGCGTTACGACGTTGATCGCGATGCAAACCTTCCTGAACATTGGTGTGGTGACGGGGCTGCTGCCCACCACCGGCATCTCCCTGCCCTTTTTCAGCTACGGAGGCACGGCCCTGTCCATCCAGTTGGCGGAAATGGGCGTGGTGCTGTCGGTATCGAGACAGATGAAACCCACGAGAGCCGGATAGAGGAGGTGCTTTGAATGACGCAACCCTTGCGGCGCATCATTTTCACCTGCGGTGGGACGGCCGGTCATGTGAATCCCGCCATTGCCCTGGCACAGCTGGCGCTGGAAAAGAATCCCGAGGCGCGGATTTTATTTGTGGGCGCAGAGCGGGGACTGGAAAAGGACCTGGTGCCCAAGGCGGGGTACGACTTTAAGACGGTTCACATTTCCAGCTTTCACCGCTCCTTCAAGCCCGCCGAGATTAAGCATAACCTCATCTCTGTGGGCAACCTCATCCGCGCTCCCGGAGAGGCCAAGGCCATTCTCCGGGCCTTCCGGCCCGACGCGGTGGTGGGCACCGGGGGCTACGCCAGCTATCCGCTGGTGAAAGCTGCCGCCAAGATGAGAATTCCCACGGTAGTTCACGAATCCAACGCCGTGCCCGGTCTGACAACGCAGATGCTGGAGACCTATGCCGACCGGATTTTGGTGGGCTTCGAGTCCTGCCGGAAGCACTACCGCCGTCCGGAGAAGGTGGTGGTTACGGGCACGCCGGTGCGAAACGACTTCTTTTCGATGACCAAGCCAGAGGCCAAAAAGGCCCTGGGAGTGGACGACGGGCGGCCCCTGATCGTCTCCTTCTGGGGGTCTTTGGGAGCCTCGGGCATGAACCGCCAGATGGCGGATTTTCTGGCCTTGGAGGCGGGGAGGCAGCCCTTCCACCACATCCACGGCGCGGGGAAGCCGGGGCTGCCTATGATGCGGGAGCTGCTGCGGGAAAAGGGCGTGGATCTGGAGAACTGTCCTGCCCTGCAATTGCGGGAGTACATTTACGATATGGCCCCTGTAATGCGGGCTGCGGACCTGGTGATCTGCCGGGCCGGGGCCTCCACCATCAGCGAGCTGACGGCCCTGGGAACCCCGGCGCTGATGGTTCCCTCGCCCTATGTCACCAACAACCACCAGGAGAAGAACGCCCGTGCCCTGGAAGAGGCTGGAGGCGCGGTGGTGCTGCTGGAGCCGGAGGGCTCCGGCCAAGCCCTGTTCCAGGCGGCCTGCGGGATTCTCCGCGACGAGGCCCGTCTCCGGACCATGGAGGAGGCCATGGCCTCCCTGGGCATCCGAGACGCGGCGGAACGCATTTACCAGACGGTATTGACGGTGCAAAAGTAACCAGAAGCCCCCTTCTTCCATAGGATGGAGCGTTACACCATTCTTGGAGCGGAGGGACGGACATGAGCCATTTTATCATAAGAGGCGGCCGCCGCCTGAAGGGCGAGACGGAGATCCAGGGAGCGAAAAACAGCGTCCTGCCCATTCTGGCGGCCACGCTGCTGACGGCGGACCAGGTGGAGCTGCGGGGCTGTCCCCGGCTGCGGGATGTGGACGCTTCGGTCCGCATTCTAGAGGGGCTGGGCTGCGCGGCCCACTGGGAGGGGGAGGACACCCTGGTGGTGGATACCCGTAGTCTCAGCGGCTGCGCCATATCCGAGGCGCTGATGCGGGAGATGCGCTCCTCCGCCATCTTCCTGGGGGCTATCCTGGCCCGGTGCGGTCAGGCGGAATTAAGCTACCCCGGCGGTTGCGAGCTGGGCCCCCGGCCCATAGACCTGCACCTCTCCGGCCTTCGAGACCTGGGGGCGGAGATTGACGACGCAGGCGGCGTCCTGCACTGCAAGGCCCCCCGGCTCCGGGGGCGGGAGATCGTGCTGAGCTTTCCCTCCGTGGGCGCTACGGAGAATCTGATGCTGGCGGCCTGCGGCGCCCCCGGCGTCACCACCATCGCAAACGCCGCCCGGGAGCCGGAGATTGTGGACCTGCAAAACTTCCTCACCGCCTGCGGGGCCAGGGTATCGGGGGCGGGGACCTCTACGGTGTCCGTGGAGGGAGGGAGGACGCTCCATGGCTGTACTTACACCGTCATGCCGGACCGGATTGTGGCGGCTACTTATCTCTGCGCGGCGGTCTCCGCCGGGGGAGAAATTTTTCTCCGCCGGGCCCGGGAGGAGCACTTGTCCACGGTTACCGCCGTGCTGCGGGAGGCGGGCTGCACCATTCGTTCCGACAAACGGGGCATAGCTTGTGCCTGCCGGGATCGCCCGGCAGCGGTGCGTCCGGTGCGGACGGCCCCCTATCCCGGCTTCCCCACCGACGCGCAGTCCATTTTGATGGCCGCCCTGCTGAAATGCCGGGGCGCGGCGGTGTTTGAGGAGAACATGTTTGAAAACCGCTACCGCCATGTTGATGAGCTGGCCCGCATGGGAGCCAGCGTTCGGGTATCCGGCCGTGCGGCGGTGGTGACGGGGGTGGAACGCCTCCACGGCGCGCCGGTGCGCTGTACGGACCTCCGTGGCGGGGCGGCGCTGTGCGTGGCGGCCCTGACGGCGGAAGGAGAGACGGAAGTCTCCGAAACCGGCCACATTGACCGGGGCTATGAGGACCTTGTCCGGGATCTCCGGGAACTGGGGGCAGAGGCATTCCGAGGAAAACGTTAAACAAGAAAACAAGGAGGCGCGGAAACGGCCTCCCGGGCAGATAGATGATAGAAGTGGAGCGCGGTCATGGCGAGACGGAAACATACAAAGCGGCGAAGAGGGCGGGGGGGCTTCGGCTTCCTCTATAAGCTGCTGTCTGTTTTGCTGATCTGTTCGGCCATCATCGTCGCCATGACGCTGTTTTTCCGGGTGGATAAAATTGTCGTCACCGGGCAGAAACGCTATACGGAGGAGGAAATCCGAGAGGCTACCGGCGTGGAGCTGGGGTCGAATATGTACCTTTTGAATAAGTACGATATTGTCCGGGCCATCACCAGGGAGCTGCCATATATCGAGGATATTCGGGTGAACCGAAAGCTGCCGGACACCCTGCTCATCGAGGTTCGCGAAAGCGGGCGGCCCTTCGCCTTGGTGCAGGACGGCAGCGCTTGGCTGATCAGCGCCGGGGGCAAGATTGTGGAGCAGCTTCCGGAGAAGGAGGCGCGGCAGTACGGTTTGATTTCCGGCTGCCAGCTTCTGGCCCCCTCGGTGGGGACCTCCCTGGCCCTGGCCACGGAGTATGCCTCCCAGCAGGCCAGCCTTCTGGATCTTATTGCGGCGCTGGATGACGCGGGCTTGACGGAGAACGTGGACGGAATCCGCCTGGACGATCTTGGCTACCTGAAAATGGATTACATCGGGCGCTTCACCGTGCGGATAGCCTATGGCGCGGACTATGCGTGGGAGTTGAAGAAGCTGGCCCTGACTCTGGCGGATGAGAAGATTCAAAGCAATATGACCGGGACCATCGACCTTCGCCTGGAGAGTGACCGGGTGTTTCTCATACCGGGAGAGCGGTAGAGCCGGAATCCATGCCATGTTTTTTTGAGAATTTGCGTCGAAAGCGAAACAGGCACTTGACCGGAGGGAAAAAGTGGCTTACAATAGGAAAATGAACGAAGTTTCACGGCCTCAAGTTCGGAGACGGTGAATCGCGGCGTCCTATGAGGACGGTTGCACAAATGATAGCAGGAGGCAGCACTATGGCATTTGGTTTGGAAAGCAGTCCCGATACCGTTGTCAACATCAAAGTGATCGGCGTCGGGGGCGCTGGAAATAATGTGGTAAACCGCATGGTCAGCTCCGGGACCAAGGGAGTGGATTTTGTGGCGGTCAACACGGACAAGCAGGCGCTGAATGTCTCCAGCGCCGCCTATAAAATTCAAATCGGTGAGAAGCTGACCCATGGACAGGGCGCGGGCTCCGACCCGGAGGTGGGCCGCAAGTCCGCCGAGGAGAGCCGGAACCAGATTGCCAAGGCCCTGGAGGAGACGGACATGGTTTTCATCACCGCCGGAATGGGCGGCGGCACCGGCACCGGCGCGGCTCCCATCGTGGCGGAGCTGGCTAAGGAGCTGGACATCCTCACGGTGGGCGTGGTGACGAAGCCCTTCGGCTTCGAGGGCCGCCGCCGGATGCAGCAGGCCGAGGGCGGCATCGAGGAGCTGCGGAACAAGGTGGACTCCCTGGTGATCATCCCCAACGAGCGCCTCAAGCACGCGACGGACCAGAAAATTACATTTGCCAATGCCTTTGAAATTGCCGACGATGTGCTGCGTCAGGCGGTGCAGTCCATTTCCGACCTGATTCGTAATACCGGCTTTATCAATCTGGACTTTGCCGACGTCACCTCGATTATGCGGGACGCGGGTCTTGCCCACATGGGCGTGGGCCGGGCCGCCGGAAAGGGAAAGGCCGAGGAGGCCGCCAAAATGGCGATTTCCAGTCCTTTGCTGGAGACCAGCATCAACGGAGCGCGGGGCATCCTCATCAACATCGCCGGTTCCCCGGATATCGGCCTGGAGGAGATCGAGCAGGCCGCCGGACTGGTTCAGGCCGCCGTCCATCCCGACGCAAACGTCATCTTTGGCGCGATTTTTGACGATACCCTGGACGATGAAATCCGGGTCACCGTCATCGCCACCGGCTTTGAAAAGGCCCCGGGCGAGCTTCCAAACAAGATAGTCGAGGAGGGCGAGCCGGCGGGAGAGGCGGCTCCGGCGGGCCCCGAGCCTCTGGGTGAGGAGGACGTGCCCAAGCCGGAGGCGCCCGAGGACGATCCCTTTGAAGCGATTTTCCAGATTTTCAATAAAAAAGATTGAC
Organism: uncultured Oscillibacter sp.; assembly: GCA_951800675.1. Next base: position 2,027 of record CATOKC010000065.1, on the reverse strand, counting down.
GGAGACACAGGGAAAAATTGAAGGACCTTGGAGGCGTTTGCCTCCGGGGTCCTTTTTTCGCCCTGAAACGCCGGAACAGGTAAGCGCCGCCATGGGCGCGCTGCCGCTTTTTGCTTGTGGTGAAGCGGCGTTTTTCGCAAATGATAAGCGGGCCGGAAACGGCGCTTGAAATGAAAAGAGAAAGGGGTGGTTTTTTTGTATGGACCTTCACGATTCGCGAAGCGGGCGTTGGGCGCCGGGGCGGCGCTGGCGCTTGCGTTTTTGCTGTGCGCCGGGGGAAGGGTAAAGGCGGTGGAGCCCCGGATGCTGGTCCCGGTGGGGCATACGGTGGGCATTAAGCTCTTCTCCCGAGGCGTGGTGGTGGTGAAGCTCACCGACGGCGGAACGCCCGCTCGGGAGTGCGGCCTCCGTACCGGAGACGTTATCGTCAAATGCGGCGGAGACGCCGTGACCTCCACGGAGCAGTTCCAATCCCTCCTGCAAAAGAGCGGGGGAAACGTCTCGAATTTGCAGATTGACCGGGCGGGAGACAGCGTAACGCTGTCGGTGGAGCCCTCCCAAAACGATCAGGGTGTTTACTGTATCGGAGCCTGGGTTCGAGACAGCATGGCGGGCATTGGCACCATGACCTGGTACGACCCGGCTACCGGCGTCTTTGGAGCGCTGGGTCATGGCGTCACCGACACGGACACGGCGCTGCTGATGCCCTTCTCCAACGGTTCCATTCTGCCCTCCACCGTCAAGGCGGTGAAGCGGGGCGAGGTGGGCTCCGCCGGAGAGCTGCGGGGCGATTTTGACTTGACCGGAGACCTGGGGCCGCTGTACGCCAACACCAAAAGCGGCATATTCGGAAAGCTGGACCAGGCTCCCCAGGCGGGGGAGGCCGTTCCCACCGGGATGGCCCTGCCGGGCCCGGCCAAGATTTTGGCAAACGTCCAGGGGGACACGGTTCGGGAGTATGAAATCGAAATTTTAAAGGTATCCTCCGCCTCGGCGGACGGACGGGACTTGGTTCTTTCCGTCGCGGACCCGGCGCTGCTGGAGACAACCGGGGGCATTGTGCAGGGGATGAGCGGCTCTCCCATCCTCCAAAATGGGCGGATGGTGGGAGCGGTGACCCATGTCCTCCTGAACGACCCACAGAAAGGGTATGGAATTTTAATTGATCGTATGCTGGAAGCGGCGGGCAACGGAGTAAGCTAGCTCCAGCCGCGTTCTCACAAAGAAAATTTTGGGACACACCCGCGCGAAAGCTGCGCTGGTGTGTCCCCTTTCTTTGGGATGGGTAGGCTTTTATTGGAAAAGCCCAAAAAAAATTTTTTCCCACCCCCTTAACTTTTTCTCCGGTGCTGCCGAAATAAAGGGTGTACGCAGAAAATGTATGCTTTTTAAAAAGCCCGTCCTTCCACGGCGGAACAGAGCCAACCCCTTGGTTTCACCCGGTTGCGCGAACCGGTGAAATGATAGTTCCAGCGCCAAGCCGTTCACGCGCCCAAAGGCCACGGAGCCTGGACGGTGTGGCGCACACCACCCAGCGCGGGGGAAAGGAGTCCCCGGCGCGCCGACACAGCGTTCCCCCTAAAACATTTTATTGAAAGGAAGCATTAAAATGAGGATTCAACACAACATTATGGCGATGAACGCCTACCGCAACTACAACACCAACACCAGCGCTCTTTCTAAGAACCTGGAAAAGCTCTCCTCCGGCTATAAGATCAACCGCGCCGGCGACGACGCCGCGGGCCTCGCTATTTCCGAGAAGATGCGGGCGCAGATCACCGGCCTGAACGCCGCCCAGAAGAACGTCAAGGACGGTATCTCCCTGGTAAAGACCGCCGAGGGCGCCATGCAGGAGATCCAGGACATGCTCAACCGCATGGACTACCTGGCCACCCAGTCCGCCAACGGCACCTACGACAACGAGGTTGACCGCGCTGCCCTCCAGAAGGAGGTCGAGCAGCTGAAGTCCGAAATCAACCGCATCGCTGACAGCGCCAACTTCAACGGCATCAAGCTGCTGGACGGCT
>CATOKC010000064.1 GCA_951800675.1 uncultured Oscillibacter sp. | reverse complement strand
TCCAGAAGAAAACGAGAAAACGGGCCGTGCACGGTCCAAAAGAGAAAAAGAAGTATTGGCCCTTCGGGCCTGTTTTTTTGCCCTTCTATCGGTAGAATACCTTCCCAATTTCCTCAAGACTCCCCAGAGGGCGGCAACATCTCCCGGACATCGGTCCGGCCCAGCAGATAATCGGCGTTGACCTGGAAATGGTCCGCCAGGGCGACGATGTTCTGGAAGCTGGGCAGGTTTGTACCCGCTTCAAACCGCTGATAATGGCGGTCTACCAATCCAAGAGCCGCCGCCGTCTGCACCTGTGTCTCTTTCCGCTCTTTCCGCAAAGCCCGAAGTCTTTCTTGAAATATCATGGCTCCCCCTCTTGACACGCTATAATCGTTGTGTTATACTATCTATAACACGCTAAATTTGATGTTTTTGAAAGGTGGTTCACATGTCCGATTTTCTGCTCTGGCTCCACGCCAACTACATCAAGCCCCAGCTGGGAACCCTTACGAAAGAAAGCGACTACGCCCTTCGCATAGAGCTCCTGCAAGGCCAGCTGGACAAGGGCGGAATGGAGGACCTGGACAAAGCCCTGGAATTCACGGCCATCCAAGCCTTCCTCCTGGGCCTGCGCACCGGGGAGGGCCTGGCCCTTAGCCGTCCGTGAATGCCTCCACCCGTCCCAGGGTCCGGGGCGTGCACACCGCCGTCACGTCGATGGTCGTCCCATACTCCACCTTTTCCACCTTGGCCTCCTTATAGAGGAGGTCCAAAAGCCCTCCCTGCTCATAGGGAAGGTGAATGGTAACCCGCCGGGACCCCTTGTCCAGCCGCCGGGCAATCATCTCCAGCAGCTTGTCCACCCCCGCGCCGCTCTTGGCGGAGATGGCGCAGATGTCCTCCCCGTGGGGCATAATCTCCCCCGGGGGCAGCAGGTCCGCTTTGTTGAACACGTCGACGCGGGGCAGCTCTCCCGCCCCCAGCTCCAAAATCAGGTCCTCCACCACCCGGGCCTGGCCCTGCCAGTCCGGGCTTGACACGTCGATGACGTGGAGCAGCAAATCCGCGTACTCCAGCTCCTCCAAAGTGGCCTTGAAGGCCTCCACCAGCTGGTGGGGGAGCTTGCGGATAAAGCCCACGGTGTCGCTGAGCACCACGTCGGTGGTGTCGCTGACGTGGAGGAGGCGGCTGGTGGTGTCCAGGGTGTCGAAGAGCCGGTTGTTGGCGGGGATGCCCGCCCCGGTGAGCTGGTTGAGCAGCGTGGATTTCCCGGCGTTGGTATAGCCCACCAGGGCCACCACCGGGATTTCGTTTTTCCGCCGCTGGCGGCGCTGGGTGTTCCGCACCCGGCGCACGTCCTCCAGGTCCTCCCGGAGCTTGTCGATCTTCCGGTGGATGTGCCGCCGGTCGGTTTCCAGCTGGGTCTCGCCGGGTCCCTTGGAGCCGATGGGCCCGCTGCCGCTGGTGCCCGCCTGGCGCTCCAGGTGGGTCCACATGCCCGTGAGGCGGGGCAGCAGATACTGGTACTGGGCCAGCTCCACCTGGAGCCGCCCCTCCCGGGTCCGGGCCCGCTGGGCGAAGATGTCCAGAATCAGCCCGCAGCGGTCCAGCACCTGGACCCCCAGCAGCTCCGTCAAAACCCGGAGCTGGGAGGGGGAGAGGTCGTTGTCGAAGATGACCATGGTGGCCTCGGTATTTTCGCAGTAGAGCTTCACCTCGGCGCACTTGCCCTCGCCGATGAAGGTCCGGGGGTCCGGGGAGCTCCGGTTCTGGAGGACCATGCCCACGGTCTCCGCCCCGGCGGTCTCCACCAGGGCGGAGAGCTCCTCCAGCGTGTCCTCGCCGGCGTTCTGGTCCCGCTTGAGCACGGGGGAATTCAGGCCCACCAGGACCACCTTGTCTCGAATCTTGTCTGTCTCTTGCATAGTACTTCCTTACTTGTTATTTGACGGAGTAGGCCTCCACAATCTCGCCGGTGTAGACCCGGTGCCAGCCGCCCTTGGCCCCGTAGCTGGGCAGGATTTTTTCTTCTCCGGCGGGGAGCACACAGGCGGGCTCCAGGTCCTGGGCGTAGAGGGTCCGGCACACCAGCACCAGCTCCGCCTCCTCAAAGAAAGGGGCGCCGCCCGCGCCGGCGCGGACCGTCAGGCCGCACTCCTTGATTTTGTCCATGTCCCGGCCGCTCTTCGTGCCGCAGAGGGCCATGGCGTTTTTCATGTCCTTGGGGAGGACGGAGACGGTGAAATACGCCTGATCCTCCATAAACTGATAGGTGTACCGCTCCGGCCGCACGTAGACCGCACAGGTTTGCAGACCCCACAGCCGTCCCGCCTGGCACCAGCCGATGGTCATGGTGTTGCAGCGGTCCGCCGTTCCGGCGGTGAGCAGGGCGTTTTCCGCCCCCAGGGCCGGGAGAAGCTCCCGGACGGCGGCTTGGGAATCGGTGAGATGTAAGCGCATGGCGGAGGACTCCTTTCTATCGCTTCAAAATCGCGGGGGCCGGGCCGCCGGGGCGGCCTGTCTGCCTGCTTCCAGTATATGCGTTTCTCCAAAAAACGCAACGGGAAATTTGGATTTGTCACGGGTTCAAGGCCCGGATTTCCTCCTGGAGGTTCTCCAAAAACCGGGCGGCGTGGCCGCCGTCCATCTGGGTGTGGTGGAACTGGAAGGAGATGGGCAGGGACGCCCGCCACGGCTTCTTCCGGTATTTCCCCCAGACCAGGAAGGGGTTGTTGTAGCATCCGGCGTAGATGTTCACCGCCCCGTCAATCTCCGTCTGGGGCAGGGCGGAGGTCCCGATGACCATGTAATCGCCGTTCAAATCATAGGGCGCGCCGGTCTCCCGCACCTGGGCGGTGAGGGACAGGTAGTCCCGGCGGAATTGATCCAGGCTTTCGGAAAAGGGGACGTCGCAGGTGGCGATGCCCCCATCCCGGAGGGCCGCCACGGTGTTGACGGCCAGATTTTCATAGCGGATCAGCTTCTCTCCCACCGGGAGGGTGTAAAACTCCTCCACCCGGGAGGCGGCTTTGCCAATGCACCAGCAAAGGAGCAGGTTGAATTTCAAATCCCCCCTGCGGCTCAGCCGCGCCGGACGGGTGACGTCCAGGGTTTTCACCAGCGTCACCATGGGCATGGGGGCCCGCATCCAAAGCTGGAAGGCCTCCGCCCGGCCGGTTTGGTTCGGGTCCAGTTCTTTCATGCTTCCTCCTCAGCCGCTCCGGGCTCTGCCGGGCAAAACGCGAAAAAGAGCGCGCCGGACTACGGCGCGCTCTTTTAGCAGTGATTGTGTCGGACTCACTTGTCCAGGCCGAACCTCTTGTTGAACTTCGCGACCCGGCCGCCGGTGTCCACCAGCTTCTGCTTGCCGGTGAAGAAGGGGTGACACTTAGAGCAGACTTCCACCTTGATATCCTTCTTGGTAGAACCTGTCTCAATCACATTACCGCAGGCGCATGTAATCGTAGTCTGCTGATAATTGGGATGGATTCCTTCCTTCATTGCTCTGTTCACCCCTTTCTAAAACGAAGTGTGCTATAACAGCATTTGTCAGTATAGCACGCCCATTTTCAAAATGCAAGCCTTTTCTTCTATTTTGAGAAGTTTATTTTTCCGCAGATACCAAACCCAGGCGGCCCTATGCCTGCACATGCTTTTGGAGAAGCGCCTGGGGCAGGGGCGGCAGCACCCGCTGCTCCAAATAGATGGCCCTCAACCGCTTCCCCACCCGCTCTAAGCTCCGGGACTCCGCCACAGCCCGCCCGGCGGCGGTAAGGTCCGGCAGGCTCTTGTCCAGAAGTCCGGATACGATTCGTTGAAATTCATCATCATTCGACGCTTTGTATACATTTTCCCCCGTTTTCAGCCAGCCACCGTAAACCGGGATGTCCCGCAGCACCGTGGGCACGCCGCAGGCCAGAGCCTCCAGCACCACGATACCCTCCGTCTCCTCGTGGCTGAGGAAGGCGAACACGTCCGCCCCCTGGTAGGCCTCCCGCAGCTCCTCCCGGCCCACGAAGCCGGGGAAGATCACGTTGCCGGGGGCGTTCTCCATGGCCCGGACAATCTCCTGGGGAATCAGCTTGGGATTTGTCCAGCCGAACCAGAGGAATTTGGCCTCCGGCGTCCGCCGGGACAGCTCCAGGAATTCGGGAAGGCCCTTCCGGGCGATGGTGTGGCCCACGGAGACCACCACCTTCTCGTCCGCCTTTAGGCCATACCGGGTCCGGAGAGCGGCCCGGGCGGCGGGGTCCGGCTTGAAGAATTCCGTGTCCACGCCGTTGGAGATGCTGTACACCGGCTTTTTCAGGCCGTAGCTCTCCAGCAGCTGCCGGGAGTACTCCGTGGGGGTCAACACCACGTCCCCCAAGCCATAGCAAAAGGTAATCCACCGCTTGAACAGGGGCGCCAGGGCGTTGGAGCCCTTGAAGGAGGAGCGGAAATCCTCCATGGTGGAATGGCCGTACCAGACCACCTTCTTGCCCCGGAGCTTTGCTCCCAGGGCGGCGAACACGGAATCCGGCAGGATGGTGTTCACATGGACGGCGGCGGCGTCCCGGGTCCAGTGGTCCGTGGTGGCCACGCCGGAGCGCCGGAGGCACTCCCGCTGGTGGCGGATGGCCTGTCCCACGCCGCTGCGGCCGACAATTTTCTCGCCGCCGCTGTAAATGTAGATACGCATACAGCCTCCTTGCCCCAGTGGTTTGGGCCTGTGTCCGCCTCTGGGGGCGCAGGACTTCCGCCGGCTGGTGCGCCGCAGTTTTCCGGCCTGCGGCCCGCCTGTTTTTGATGATGGATTTCCAATTTTGAGCGCACAAATCCAAGCGGATGGGTTGTCCGCTTTTTTGAGGGTTATAAGATTATTCCGCAAAAGCCGCCGTTTTATGACGACATTCTTTTTTAAAATCCCGGAAAGAGAACCTTCCAGAGGGCCACCAGCCCCATGCTGTACAGGGCGATGTTGAAGGGCTTCCCCAGGAGGATGATGGCGGTGTACCGCTTCCAGGTCATGGTGGTGGTGCCCGCCAGGTAGCAGAGGAAGTCGTCCGGGGCGATGGGCAGGAAGATGGACCAGAAGAAGAGCTTGGCAAAGCGGTCCCGCTTCTCGGTCCACGCGTCGTATTTTTCAATGGTCTTCTCGGAGAACAGCAGGTACAGCAGGGGCCGCCCGCAGTTCTTCGCCACGGCGAAGGCCAGGAGGGAGCCGATGCAGATGCCCACGTAGTTGTAGGTAAACCCCCAGATGGGCCCGAAGCGCACCACCCCCACCAGGCACCCCAGGCCCCCCGGCAGCACAGGCACCACCACCTGTACCGCCTGGAAGACGGTGAACAGCAGCGCCCCGGCAAAGCCCCATTTCGCCACAAGCTCCTGGAGCTTTTCCTGGGAGGTCAAGACCCCCGTCCGCCAGCCCCAGACCGCCACCGCCACGCAGATGGCGAAGCCGATGAGGGACGCCGCCTGAAGGGCCCGCTTTTCAATGGGAACGCTCTGCTGTTTCATGCCGGTATCCTCCGTAACGAGCCGCGCTCGATCTGCTCTAAGTAAATGGACTCTACCCGCTCCGCGAAGCGCTGGGCGGAGTACTCCTCCCCCGTCTCCCGGGCGGCCAGGCACAGGGCCTCCCGCCGCTGGGGATGGGCCAGGAACTCCTCCAGCCGCTGGCGGAACTCCGCCTCGCCGTGGTACTGCCAGCCGTTCTCCCCGTCCCGGACCACGCCCAGCAGGCAGGGGTCCGCCCGGCAGAGCACCGGCACGCCCGCCGCCAGGGCCTCGGTATAGGTGAGGCCCTGAGTCTCGCTGGTGGAGGCGCTGACGAACAGGTCCCCCAATTGATACCAGTCCGCCACCTGCTCCGCCGGGACCATCCCGGCAAACACCACATCCGGGGCGGCCAGGCCCAGGCCCTGGGCCACGCCCTCCAGGCGCTTGCGGTCCGGCCCGTCGCCAACCAGAAGCAGGGTCACGCCCCCCGGGCCCATATTGGCCCGGAAGCGCAGAAGCTCATCCACCCGCTTCTCCTCGGCAAGCCGCCCCACAAAGACCAGAACGGTCCGCTCCCGGGGAATGTCCAGGCTGGCCCGGAGCACCGCGCCCCGCATGGGGTCCGGCTCATCCCGGAAGCGCCGCAGGTCGATGCCGGAGGGCACCACGAAGATGGGCTTCTTCACGCCATAGCCCTGAAGCAGCAGCCGCACCTTCCCCGTGGGGGCGATGAGGCAGTCCGTGTGGGAGGCGGCCCAGCGGGTGAAGACGGCGGCGGCCTTCTTCCCAAAGCGGACGTTGGGGGAAAAGTAGTGGGTGTAGTCCTCGTACACCGTGTGATAGGTGTGGACCAGGGGAATGTCCAGCTCCTCGGCGATGCGCCGGGCCAGGAAAAAGGTGGAAAACTCGCACTGGGAATGAACCACGTCCGGGCCCCACTCCACGATTTCCCGGACCCACTTGCCCGCTAAAGCGGTCCGCAGCCGGGCGCCGGGGTAAATCAGCCCCGCCGCCACGGAGCCGAGATACGTCACGCCGTCCCGCTCATAGGAGCGGTGGTTTTGCGAGAGGGTCAGGACCCGGACCTCGTGGCCCCGTTCCTCCAGCTCACGGCGGAGATTTTTCACCGAGGTGACCACGCCGTTCACCGCGGGAAGGTACCAGTCGGATGTAATCAGAATTTTCATGTCAGACCTCGCTTCTCATGTCTCAAGTATATTACGGGATACACAGGCGGGATTCTTCAAGGTTTTGAAAAATATTTCCTCCTGTGTCATTGTACTATCGTATTAGCAATAATAATACAGTTAGTACAGCTTGTCAAGCCCCTCCCCGAAAAACTTTTTAGAAGGGGCCCAAGCGTCTTGTTCGTAAGCATACACCACAAACCGGCGGGAGGCGTTACAAAAAAGGTACAATTTTGTAACTCTTCGTTATTTTTCCCGGGCTCCACGTCTGTAAGCACTGTAACAAAAGAATCTGTCCAGAGTCTTTCTGAAATCTAACGGTTTCGACAGATTAAAATCGGGCCCCGCCGGAGGGCTTATCCTGACCGGCGGGGTCTGAAAAGAGAGGGCTCAGCTGTTTGCGCCCACCAGGCGGCTGTAGGCCCGGGCCGTCCAGGCGAAGACCAGGGCGTAGATCAGGCAGAACACCGCCAGGGTTCCCGCCGTGCAGAGGACGAAGAGCTTCCCGTCGTGGAGGTTGAACAGCTCCATCATTCTGGAGAGCATGGGAAAGGCCATGAACACATGGAGCGCCGCCGCCCCCAGGGGCAGAAAGAACACCAGCAGAATCTGGCCGTGAATGGAGGCGTTGATCTCCTTTTCGCTCATGCCCACCTGGCGGAGGATTAAAAAGCGGCGCTGGTCCTCGCAGCCCTCGGAGATCTGCTTATAGTAGATGATAAGGACGGTAGCCAGCAGGAAGAGGAGCCCCAGGAAGACCCCCAGGAACAGGAACCCGCCGTACATGGCGTAGAACTCCTGGGCATTGTCCTGCTTGCTGGTGAAGCTCACGCCGCCGTCCCGCTTGCTCAGCTCGAACACAAGCCGCTCCGTCTGGGCCAGCTTTTCCTCATAATCCTCCCCCGCCAGATTCATCTGAACTCGGAACTGCCGGGCGCTGCGGGAGGTATCCAGGTCCATGAGCGTCTCCGCCGTCTCCCGGTCCGCCACCACCAGGAACAGCGACGATTCCTCAGAGCCCAGCAGCGTGTTGGTCGCGTGGCGGATGACCTCCGTGATTTCCTCCCGGACGTGGAAGGACAGGCCCGCCTCGCCAAAGTTCGCGGAGACGGTGAAGTCCGCCGGGAAATCCGCCGGGCCCTTCGAACAGGCCAGCACCTCGTCCGGAGCCAGAATGACGTTCTTTCCGGTGAGGCGGCTGTAGTCCTCCGCCGTCACCACCTCCACCTCCGTCCGCAGGCAGTTCTGATCCAGGTTCAGGGAAATCTCGCTGCCCCGAACGCCGCAGTAGACCCAATAGCGGGTGTAGTACCGGGAATCGGTAAAGCCCCCGGAGGCGTTGGCGGCAGCCTCCACCTCCCGCAAGCGGTCCATGGGGTCCCCCGGCTGGTTTTCCAGGTCCTGGAGGAACTCGATATCATAAGGGTACATCTCATTCAGGGAGTTCTCCAGGCCGATGTTCATGGCGATGGTGGTGGAGACCGTCACCAGCACCATGGTGGAAAGGATGCAGATGCTGGCCAGGCCCACGGCGTTCTGCTTCATCCGGTAGAGAAGGCCGGAGACGGCGGTAAAATGCCGGGTCTGGTAGTAAAATTTCGGGTTGGCCCGGAGGCGCTTTAAAATGGCGATGGACCCGGCGGTGAACAGGCAGTACGTGCCAATGATGACCAGGAACACCGCCCCGAAAAAGAACAGCATGGCCTCAATGGGGTTCTGGGTGGCGATGGCGATGAAGTATCCGCCTCCCAGGGTCAGCACCCCCAGGATGACCAGCAGCCATTTCGTTTTCGGCTCCCGCTCCCCCGCGGAGGCGCTGTGGAGCAGGTCCACCGGCTTGGCCCGGCTGACGCTCCAAAGATTTCGCGCAAGGGTGAACAGGAACAGCGCGCCGAAGAGCGTCGCGGTTTCCCAAATGCCCCGGGTGGAAATTTCCATGCCGAACTGGGCGGGGACGCGGGCCAGCTTTAAAAGGAGCAGGATGACCGCCTTGGAAAACAGGATGCCCAGGAGAAGGCCCCCCGCCAGGGTGACGGCGGCGCAGAACAGGGTCTCCCAGAAGCACATCCGGGCGATGTGCCTCTTTTCCAGCCCTAAGATGTTGTAGAGCCCCAGCTCCCGCTGGCGGCGCTTCATGACAAAGCTGTTGGCGTAGAGCAGAATCACCGCCGAGAGCCCCGCCGCCACGAAGCAGCCCACCCCGGCGAAGCTCTTGAGGTACATGGCCCCCCGGACACCGTCCAGCCCCTCGTTATAGGCCAGAAACAGCAAAATGTAGTACATAGCCGCCGTCACCACACAGGAGAGGAGGTAGGGGCCGTAAAACCGCCCGTTTCTGGCCAGATTCACCAGGGCCAGACGGGGGAAGAAGCCGGACTTACGCACGGGGCTCACCGCCTTGCGTCAGCACCGTCAGGGTGTCGGAGATCTTGGCGAACTGGGCCTCGGCGCTCTGGGTCCCCCGGTAGAGCTGGTGGTAGACCTGCCCGTCCCGGAGGAAGAGCACCCGCCCGGCGTGGCTGGCGGCCTTGACGGAGTGGGTGACCATGAGGATGGTCTGGCCCCCTTTGTTAATTTCTCCGAAGAGCTCCAGCAGGTTGTCGGAGGCCCGGGAGTCCAGGGCCCCGGTAGGCTCGTCGGCCAGGACGATCTGGGGGTCCGTGATGAGGGCCCGGGCCACGGCGCAGCGCTGCTTCTGCCCGCCGGAGACCTCGTAGGGGTACTTAGTCAGGATGTGGTCAATGCCCAGCTGTTCCGCGATGGGCTGGATTTTCTTTTTCATGTCCCGGTAGTCCTTCCCCGCCAGGACCAGGGGCAGGAAGATGTTGTCCTGAAGGGAGAAGGTGTCCAGGAGGTTGAAGTCCTGGAACACGAAGCCCAGGTGGGACCGGCGGAAAGCCGCCAGGTCCCGCTCCCGGATGTCGGAGAGGGCCTTTCCGTTGAGGAAGACCTCCCCGGCGGTGGGGCGGTCCAGGGCCGCCAGGATATTTAATAAGGTGGTCTTGCCGGAGCCGGACTCGCCCATGATGGCCACGTACTCCCCGGACTCCACGGAGAAATTCACATCCGCCAGGGCGGTGACCTGATTGCCGCCGAAGCGGGTGGTGTAGATTTTTTGCAGGTGCTGTACTTCCAGTAAAGACATATTGGAATCCTCCTCTTGGGTTATGAGACGATTATAGCAGGCACGGCGGCGGGATTCCATGGCTTTGCCTTACAGTTTGGGCCGCTGTCTTACAATTTTGTAAGATAGGACCGGAAAAAGCGCAAGGACAAAAATCCGGTTAAGAAACACTACCCAAACGCCGAAAAACGTGGTATGATATGATATTAGAGTATTCAGGTCCCACCCAAGGGACTTACAGCATCCTTCAAACAGCAAGGGAGGCGGCGGAATGGCCAAAAAAATCCGGGCCCTGGCGGCGGCGCTGCTGCTGTCCCTGGTCCTCAGCGGCTGCGGCGGCTTCAACGTGGAATTCAACCCCGAGGAGCTCTACGCCCTGCCGGAGCTGCCCGCCAAGTACACAGAGCTCAACGCCCGGCTCAACGCCATTTTGGAGGACGGCGCGGAATACGCCGCCCCCGCCGCCGGCACCAACATCCAGCCCGTGCAGCTGACGGACCTGGACGGCGACGGACAGCAGGAGGCCGTGGCCTTCTTCCGAAAGGCGGAGGACGAGAAGCCCCTGAAAATCTATATCTTCTCCACCCAGGGGGACAGCTATGAGCAGTCCGCCGTCATCGAGGGCAGCGGCGCGGCGGTCTACAGCGTGGTTTACAGCGACTTAGACGGCGACGGCCGGACGGAGCTCATCGTGGGCTGGCGGGTCAACGCCGAGCTCCAGGCCCTCTCCGTCTATGCCCTGGACCCCGCCGGACCCCAGGAGCTGCTGCGCAGCGTCAGCTATGTCCGCTACGCCAGCGTGGACCTGGACGGCGACGGTCTCCAGGAGCTGGTGGTGTTCCACGCCGGGGAAGAGGGGGGCGGCGTGGCGGATTACTACGACTGGCAGGAGGGCGGCACCCTGCAGCGCGTATCCTCCGCCCGCCTCTCCATCACCATGGCGGAGCTGAACCAGGGGCGGGTAATTTCCGGGGCCCTGCGGGACGGCCTGCCGGCGGTATTCGTCACCGGCGTCACCACCCCGGTGTCCACCGAATCGGTGGCGGCCGCCGTCACCGACATTCTGGCCGCCCCGGAGCAGGAGCTGGTCAACGCGGCCCTTTCCAACACCACCGGCGTCACCAGCGCGGTCAACGCCTTCCGCGGGCTCTATCCCACGGATATCAACGGAGACGGCGCTATCGAGGTGCCAAGCCCCGCCGTGTCGCCCCACAGCGGCGAGTTTGACCAGCGCATCGACTGGATGAGCTACAACGGCGCGGGAGAGGCGGAGGTGGTTTTGCGGACCCACCACAATATGGAGGACGGCTGGTATCTCCAGCTCCCTGAGTCCTGGACCGGCCGGGTGGAGGCGGAGCGCAGTGTCTCGGGAAGCGACGCCAGCGTCACCTTCTACACGCTAAACGAAGAGGCCGTCCGGGGCGCCGCTATCCTGCGGATTACCTCTCTCACCGGCACCAGCCGAGAAATTCGAGCCACCCGTGGAAATCGCTTCCCCCTCAGCCGCCAATCCGACGTGATCTACACCGCCGAGCTGCCGGAAAACCCGCCTTGGGATCAGGCCATGACGGCGGAGGAGGTCCGGTCGGCCTTCAGCCTCATTGTCCGGGAGTGGATTCCCGGGGAAACCTGAGGCCCACACCATTGGAAAGGAACGGACAAGATGAAAAAAGTCTTGGTTTTAGAGGATGAGGCCAGCATCCGCGGCTTCATCGTCATCAACCTTCGCCGGGCCGGCTACGACGTCATCGAGGCCGAGAGCGGCGAGGAGGCCCTGGAGCGCCTCCGGGAGAACCCGGACGCCCGGGTGGCCTTACTGGACATCATGCTTCCAGGCATCGACGGCTTCGAGGTCTGCCGCCGCATCCGGGCCACCAACAGCCGCATTGGCATCATCATGCTCACCGCCCGCTCCCAGGAGATGGACAAGGTGACGGGCCTGATGACCGGGGCGGACGACTATGTGACCAAGCCCTTCTCCCCGGCGGAGCTCACCGCCCGGGTGGACGCCCTGGTCCGCCGCTCCGGCGGCGAGGAGCCCCCTCAGGCCACCGGGGAGCTGAGCCAGCCCCCCTTCCTGCTGAACACCCGGAACCGGACCCTGGAGAAAAACGGCCAGCGGATCAAGCTGACCCAGGTGGAGTATTCCATCATGCGGGTCTTTATGGAGAACCCCGGCAAAGCCCTGGCCCGGGAAGAAATCCTGGACATGGTTTGGGGCCGGGACTACTTCGGGGAGCTGAAAATCGTGGATGTGAACATCCGCCGCCTCCGGCTGAAAATCGAGGACAACGTGCAAAACCCCGCCTATATCACCACCGTCTGGGGCTACGGCTACAAGTGGGGGCTGTGACGGCATGGAAGAACAGGTGATGGAAAAGGAGCAGCGGTGGAACTCTCTCCGGCTGCGGGGCCTGCGGCAGCGGTGGATTTTTAACTCCATCCTCCCCATCGGAACGCTGCTGGTGCTGGTGGTGACCCTGTTTTCCGCGGGCGTTTCCAACTACTACTACGGCACCATGCAAAAAGGCCTGGAGACCCGGGCCCAGGCCCTGGCCAACTCCTTCAACGAATACTTTATGGACAACGGTTTTTCCAGCTACTACCAAAAAGCCGTCCAGTCCGCAGAGAGCTTCGAGGATAAAAACCGCATCGAGCTCCAGTTCATTGGCTCCAGCGGCCGCATCCAGGTGTCCACCTCCGGCCTGACGGCGGGAACCTACCCGGGCACCGACGACATTCTCCAGGTTCTCCGGGAGAACAAGGCGACTCCCACCCCCTACCAGGGGCGGGACCTGGAGACCGGGGAAGAGATTCTGGCGGTCTCCTGTCCCCTGACGGCAAACGGCCGGGTGGTGGGCGTTATGCGGCTGGTGACCTCCCTTCGGGCGGTGGACCGGCAGGTCATGTTCGTGGTGCTGGCTATTTTTCTCATTGCCCTGCTGTGCATGCTGCTGGTGGTATTTTCCAACCTTCTCTTTATCAATAACGTGGTGGAGCCTGTGGCGGTGGTGACGGAGGCGGCCAAGCGCATCTCCGCCGGAAGCTACGGCACCCGGATTGAAAACAAGTACTCCGACGAGCTGGGAGAGCTGGTGGACAACATCAACGACATGTCCCTGAAAATCAGCCAGAACGAAAAAATGAAAAGCGAGTTCATCTCCTCCGTCTCCCACGAGCTCCGGACCCCCCTCACCGCCATCAACGGCTGGGGGGAGACCATCCTGGAGGACGATCTCACCGACGACCCGGAGCAGCTCCGCCGGGGGATTCGGGTCATTGTCAACGAGTCGAGGCGTCTTTCCAACATGGTGGAGGAGCTGCTGGAATTCTCCAAAATGGAGGATGGCCGCTTCACCCTCCAGATTGAGGACGTAGACCTCCAGGCGGAGCTGGAGGACGCGATTTTCACCTACCAGGAGCTCTTCCGCCAGGACGGCATCGCCCTGGAGTACCACCCGGGAGACGGCGACCTGCCCCTGATCCGGGGGGACTCGGAGCGGCTGAAGCAGGTGTTTTGCAACGTGCTGGACAACGCCGCCAAGCACGGTGGCGCGGGACGGCGCATCACGGCCTCCATCGTTCAGGAGGGCAGCGCCCAGGTGGTCCGGGTCCGGGACTACGGCCCCGGTATTCCAGAGGAGGAGCTGCCCTTTGTGAAGCAGAAGTTCTACAAGGGCACTTCCCGGGCCCGGGGCAGCGGCATCGGCCTTGCGGTCTGTGATGAGATCATCGGCCTTCACGGCGGCTCCTTCATCGTCGGCAACGCCGACGGCGGCGGAGCGGTGGTGACGATCAAATTGCCGGTCCGGGCCTGACTACCCGGGGGTCAGGCCGCCCAGGGGGGCGGCCCCTACGGTCTGTTTCCTGGTGGTCCCCCTGTAGGGGCCGCCGCCCTCGGCGGCCCGTTTCCCCGCGAGCATTCGGAGAATATGGAACAGCCGTTTGCATTTTGAAAAGCCCCATGGTATACTATATCAAACGCACAGAAAGGAAATTTCATGGCAGAAGAAAACAAATCCTGCGCCTTCCGCACCAGCATCGGCGGACAGGCGCTCATCGAGGGCATCCTGATGCGGGGCCCGGAGAAGCAGGCCATCGTGGTCCGGGACCAGGAGGGGAAGCTGGTGGAAAAGGTGGAGCCCCTGCGCTTCATCAAGGACCGCTACCCCGTTCTGGGCCTCCCCCTGATTCGAGGGACGGTAAACTTCCTGGACTCCATGGTGGGCGGCGTGAAAGCCCTGATGTACTCCGCCGACTTCTACCCGGAGGAGGAGACAGCCAAGCCCTCTAAAATCGAGCTGTGGCTGGAACAGCACCTCTCCAGCAAAAAGCTGGAAAGCGCCGTGGTGGCCCTGGCGGTGACGCTGGGCGTGGGCATGTCCGTGTTTCTTTTCATGGTCCTCCCCACCCTGCTGACCGGGGCGATTCTCCACTTTTTCCCCGCCTTCCCCCTCTGGGGGCGGAATCTGGTGGAGGGGCTTTTAAAGGTGGTCATCTTCATGGCCTACCTGATTCTCTGCTCCCGCCAAAAGGACATCTACCGGGTCTTTCAATATCACGGCGCGGAGCATAAAACCATCTTCTGCTATGAGGCGGGCCTGCCCCTGACGGTGGAAAATGTCCGGGCCCAGCCCCGGCACCATCCCCGGTGCGGCACCAGCTTCCTGTTTGTTGTGATCTGCGTGTCCATTCTCTTCTCCAGCATCTTTTTCGGCATTTGGCCCGTCACCAACGCCTGGCTGCGGACAGCGGTGCATCTTCTCCTGCTGCCCTTGGTGGTAGGTGTGACCTATGAGTTCAACCGCTGGGTGGGGCGGCACGTGCAGGAGAGCCTTCTGGCAAAAATCCTGACGGCCCCGGGACTGTGGATGCAGAATTTCACCACCAACGAGCCGGACGACGGCATGATGGAATGTGCCATCCGGTCTTTGGAATTGGTATTACCCTCCGAAAAAGGAAAAGACACATGGTAAAGGGGTGATTCCCATGGCCATAACCTACAATGACCTATATCTGGATGTCCGGCGACAGCTCCGGGAGAGCGGGGTGGAGGCTTCCACTCTGGAGGCCCGGGAGCTGGTGTGCTTTGGCACCGGCAAGAGCCGGGAGGAGCTCCAGCGGGACAGCCGCCTCTACGCCTCCCCGGAGCGGGAGGCCCAGGTCCGGCGGCTGGTGGAGCGGCGCATGGCCGGGGAGCCGGTGGCCTATCTCATCGGCGAGTGGGAGTTCTACGGTCTCCCACTGGACATCTCCCAGGACGTGCTGATCCCCCGGGCGGACACCGAGGTGCTGGCCGAGCAGGCCATCGCCTACATACAGACGCAGGGGGATTGCCGGGTGCTGGACCTCTGCGCGGGCAGCGGCTGTGTCGGTTTGGCCATCGCCTCCCAGGCGCCCCAGGCTTGGGTGGTTTTGGGGGAACTGGACGACAGCGCCTTGAAAATCTGCCGCCAGAATATCCGG
Source organism: uncultured Oscillibacter sp. (assembly GCA_951800675.1). Next base: position 3,234 of record CATOKC010000064.1, on the reverse strand, counting down.
CGCAACAGTCTTTCCGCCCGGGTCATGCCCATCCAGGCGGACGCCAGGAAGAAGCCCCCCCGGTCTTTGGGGGAGTTTCAGTGCATTGTCAGCAATCCGCCCTACATTCCAAGCGGCGACATCGCCGGGCTGGAGAACTCCGTCCGGGACTACGAGCCCCATCTGGCTCTGGACGGCGGGACGGACGGCCTGGATTTCTACCGTTCCATCACCGGACAATGGAAGGAGGCTCTCGTCCCCGGAGGGCGTCTGTACTTTGAGGTGGGCATCGGCCAGGCGGATCCGGTGCTCCGGCTGATGCGCGGCCAGGGTTTCGGTGATTTACAGGTGATCAAGGACCACAACCAAATTCCCAGGGTGGTTCTGGGCACCCTCTGCCAGGAAATTTAAGGAGGAGCGTCATGGAAAAGAGACTCTACAAGATCAACCAAGGCAAAATGGTAGACGGCGTGTGTGGCGGCATCGCCCAGTACTTCGGCCTGGACCCCACCCTGGTGCGGCTGGCCTGGATTATTTTCACCGCCATGGGAACAAGCGGCATCATCGCCTATATCCTCTGCGCCGCCATCTTCCCCCGGGAGCCGGAGGATTTTTAAGCGGCGCGTCTAAAGGGATTGAACTACTATTTGTATCATATCAGGAGGAAATCAGCATGGCAAAAGAGAAAGCGCCCCTGCCCAGCGCGGCTCCGGCGGCGGATAAGAAAAAGGCCATCGACAGCGCCATGAGCCAGATCGAAAAAATGTATGGAAAAGGCTCTATCATGCGCCTGGGAGACCGGACGGCCCTGAATGTGGAGTTTATCCCCACCGGCTCCCTGGCCCTGGACGTGGCTCTTGGCATCGGCGGGCTCCCCAAGGGGCGCATCATCGAGATTTACGGGCCGGAATCCTCCGGCAAGACCACCCTGGCCCTCCACGTGGTGGCGGAGGCCCAGAAGCGGGGAGGCGAGGTGGCCTTCGTGGACGCGGAGCACGCACTGGACCCCACCTACGCTCACGCCCTGGGGGTGAAGGTGGAGGACATGCTGATCTCCCAGCCGGACACCGGCGAGCAGGCCCTGGAAATCACGGAGGCTCTGGTCCGCTCCGGGGCCATTGACGTGATTGTAGTGGACAGCGTGGCCGCTCTGGTGCCCCGGGCGGAGATTGAGGGCGAGATGGGCGACAGCTACGTGGGTCTCCACGCCCGGCTCATGAGCCAGGCCCTGCGGAAGCTGACGGGTGCCATCGGTAAAACCAACACCATCGTCATTTTCATCAACCAGCTCCGGGAAAAGGTGGGCGTTATGTATGGCAACCCGGAGGTCACCACCGGCGGCCGGGCGCTGAAGTTCTACGCCTCCGTCCGCATCGACGTGCGGCGGATCGAGGCCATCAAAAACGGCAGCGAGCTCATCGGCAACCGGACCCGGGCCAAGGTGGTAAAGAACAAAATGGCGCCCCCCTTCCGGGAGGCGGAGTTCGACATCATGTACGGCGAGGGCATCGTCCGGGAGAGCGAGCTCATCGACCTGGGCGTGAAGCTGGATCTGGTGCAGAAGGCGGGCTCCTGGTTCTCCATGGGCGAGACCCGCATCGGCCAGGGTCGGGAGGCGGCAAAGAAGTACCTCCAGGAAAACCCGGAGATTCGGGATCAGCTGGAGGCGGACATCCGCAAGAACTTCGACAAGCTCATGAGCAACCAGGCCCGGGCCGCCGCCAAGGCCGCCGGGCGGGCCGTGGACGTCAGCGCCGATGACTTCGACGACTCCGGCAACTGACCATGCGGGTAGAGCGAGTAGAGGCGTCGAAGCATAAAAAGGGCCGCGTCCTGGTCTTTCTGGAGGATGGGGCCTGTTTGAAGATCACGGAGCAGGAGCTGCTGGACTTCGGCCTCCGCTCCGGGGACGAGCTGGATGAGGAGGCCCTGAAGCGGCTGAAGGAGGCCGCCGGAGTCTCCAACACCCGGGCGGCGGCGGCGGATCTCATCGGCAAGCGGGCCATGAGCCGCCGGGATCTGGAGCGGAAGCTCCAGGAGAAGGGGGCCAGCGAGACGGAGGCCCGCTACGCCGCCGAGTGGCTGGAGGCCATCGGGGCTCTGAACGACGCGGAATACGCCGCCGCCCTGGTCCGGCACTACTCCCGGCTGGGCTACGGCCCCGCCCGGGTGCGGGAGAAGCTCTATGAAAAAGGCGTCCCCCGGGAGCTGTGGGAGGACGCGCTGGAGGAGCTTCCCGAGGACGGCGGGCAGGTGGACGCGTTTCTCCGAAGCAAGCTCCGGGGCCGCACACCGGACGAGAAGGAAAAGCGGCGGCTGACCAATGCGCTGCTGCGCAGGGGCTTCCCCTGGGGGGAGGTTAAGGCCGCCTGGAGGCGTCTGGGGGAGGAGACGCAAGAGGATTAAAAATCTTCTAACAGCTGTGCCATGAGCTGTGCACCAAAACGGACGCCGGTATGAAACGCCGCGTTCCGCTGTTCCAGGGCCAGGGCCTGTATTTCATGCTGGAAATCATCAGCCGCTTTTGGCTCCAGCGCATTCAGCTGGCGCAAAATGTGCTCCTCTGCAATCGTATAGGGCGCTTCCATGGGCATCTTGCCCCGTAGGCCGGTGAGTTCACCATATTGAAGTGCAGTCAAGATATCAAACATAATTGCATCCTCCTATTCAACATACCTTTAAGTAGTATTATAATCCTACTTAAAGGTATAGTCAAGGGGTTTTTATGAAAACAGTCATTTTATTGAAAGACAGGGTTTATCAACTTCGGAAAGCGGAGGGTCTTACCCAACATCAGTTGGGGGAGATTTTAGGGCTTACAAGTAAATCCATCAGCATGTTGGAAAGTGGTGGGCGCAGTACTACCATTGACAAGCTGGTAATTCTGGCAGAGCATTTCCATGTCTCCACAGACTATTTAGTAGGCATTACCGATGACCCCACATGGCGAGGGGACCCTGAAGGAATGGCCTGACCAAGGGGTCAGGCCCCACAGGGTGTCCTATCGGTAGAAGAGCGGGCCCGGAAAAAGGCGGATATCTACCCCCAACCGCCAGGTGAGCGGCAGCGGAAAGAGGAGCTGGTCCATTCGATAATCTCCAAACCCCCGTTCAGACTACGCCGCGGGCAGAAGGCATGCGTACCCGAAGGAAGCGCCTCTTGCGCGCCCCCCGTCCCACGTCCCCCCCGCGGGGGCGATCCTTCTTTTTCTCTTTTGGACCGTGCACGGCCCGTTTTCTCTTTTTCTTCTGGCAA
>CATOKC010000063.1 GCA_951800675.1 uncultured Oscillibacter sp. | reverse complement strand
AAATCTAGGGATCCCGCGGCGCCCGGCGGCGATACGACCCCGGAATACAACGGGGAGAGCGGCGCACCCACAGAAGGCGAAGGCTGAGGTGATCCTCACATGATCGAACGCATAGCGAGACAAAGCCAAATCCAGCAGATACCGGACGCAGGGAAGCGGACGGCTGCGGGCGGCTTCGCCATGGCTTTACAGGCGGAGCTAACCAGGGCCGGACAGGAAGTCCAGTTCTCCAAACACGCCATAAGTCGGGCGGAGGAGCGGGGCATTGAAATTACCCCCAGCCTCATCGACCAGATCAAAGGCAGCGTGGTGCGGGCCCAGGCCAAGGGTGCCACCAACATCCTGGCTATGGACACTGAAAAAGCCTTCATCATCAACGTCCCCCATGGGAAAGTCATTACGGCAATTACCCAGGACGAAATGAAGGACAGCGTATTCACCAACATCGACGGCGCCGTGTTCCTGTAAAGAGATGGCAGGACCGGATTTTCGGAGGCCATCGGGTCCCGTCCGACTGACGGGGCCCGGGCGGCGCCAAGGATTTGAAAGGAGTTCAAATTCCCTATGACCGGATCAATGTACGCATCTGTTGCGGGCCTGCGGGCCCATATGCAGAAGCTCTCCGTAATCGGCAACAACGTGGCAAACGTCAACACCCAGGGCTATAAAAAACAGCGGACCATGTTCCGCGACAGCGTTTACAGCATGTACAGCAGCGGAGGAAACGGAACCTCGACCGTGGGCGGCATCAACCCCTCCCAGATCGGCTACGGCTCCATGGTGGGCAGCATCGATCTGAACATGTCCTCCGCCAGCTACAACCCCGGCAACCCCACGGACTGCGCCTTGGTGGGCGACGGCTTCTTCCTGGTGGGCGACAAAACCGTGGCCAACACCATCGACGGAAACGACCCCAGCACCCTCAAGTCCCTGACCCTCACCCGGGTGGGCGACTTCCAGTTCCGGGCCGACGGCTACCTCTGCGACGGCAAGGGAAACGTGGTCTATGGCTTCCTGGCCGTGAATGAGGGCACGGACGAGAAGGGAGACCCCACGGTTAGCGACCAGCTGGTCCCCATCCGCCTGCCCTATTGGGAGCGGGTGCCTACCACCGAAACGGTGAAGGACCCGGATAATCCCGATCAAACGATTACAAGGGATACTTTTAAATATGAAATCCGCTTCCCCACCGATGAGGAAAAGCGGGACCCCAACGCACCGGCGACCGATCCCGTGAAGAAGATTCCGATTCAAGACGTCAACAAGCCCCAGCACAGCGACAACCGGGTCGACATGGAAACGGGCGCGGCGACCGAGGACGAAAGCAAAATGGAGGACCTGGACTTCGCGGAATTCTCCAACATTACCATCAGCCCGGACACCGGAGCCATCACCGGCATCTGCCGGGAGGGTGATTTGCCGGTGGTCATCGGGTATCTCGCCATCGGAAGCGTCACGAACCCCAACGGCGTGACCCATACCGGAAACTCCTACTACAAGTGCCAGGACGGCGCGGGCGATTTGCGGATTTCCATGCTGGGCGGCGTCCAGAAGGACCTGGGTATTACAAATGTCAACAGCTATATGGTGCAGCAAGAGGATAACAACAACAATAACCCGGGAGGAACCACCGATAAAAAGCCCCTTCCTCCGGGAACCGCGATTCTCTCCACCGGCGGCACGAAGATGATGGTGGGCTTCCTAGAGGCTCCCAACGTGGACCTGGCGGAGGAAATCTCCGAGCTGATCACCACCCAGCGTGGCTATCAGGCCAACACCCGCATTGTCACCGTCACCGACTCCATGCTGGAAGAGCTGGTCAATATGAAGCGCTGATAACGGCTCTTTCTGATGTCTGACCATCGAGCGGAACGCTCATCAAACTGCTGAACAAAACAGTTGCCCGCCGGGGCCAAGGGCCCCGGCGGGGCATGAAAGGGCGGTCTATTATGATCCTTTTGACGAAGAGAAATCACGACAAACTTCTGGTAAACCACCTGCAAATCGAGCACATCGAGTGCATCCCCGAGACGAAAATCACCATGATGAACCACGACTATTACCTGGTCCGGGAGAGCGTGGAGGAGATCATCCATAAAATCGCGGAGTACAACGCCAAGGTTCAGGACATTCACCGTGAAATCGCGGTATCGGACAAGCGTTGATGGAATATAGATAAAATTCACAGGCCGGGAGCTGACGCCCGGCCGAGGGAGCGAGGCATTTCTTCATGAATCTAAACTATATCATTGGCATTGTCGGTGCGTTCGGCATCTTCCTGCTGGGCTGCGTTCTGGGCATTAACATCGGCCCCGACGCGGCGGCGGCGGGCTTGAAACTGTTTACGTTTACGCCGAAGAACCTTTGGAACTTCTTCGACGCGGCGTCCATCTTCATCACCATCGGGTGTACGCTCTTCATCGTGGCGGCCAGCTTCCCCGGCTCCATGCTCAAGGCCATGCCCAAGCACTTCAAGATCATTCTGAACAACAAGATGTTTGACCCCAAGGGCTACATCGAGCAATTGGTGGAGCTGGCCCAGATCGCCCGGAAGAACGGCCTTTTGTCCCTGGAAGAGAAGGCCAACGAGCAGTCGGACCCCTTCTTCAAGCAGGCGATTATGCTTATCGTGGACGCCAACGACCAGGATAAGGTCCGGGGCATTTTGGAAAACGACATCGAGTGCATGTCCGCCCGGCACGAGGACGCCGCGGCGCTGTACGACAAGGCGTCCAGCGTGGCCCCGGCCTTCGGCATGGTGGGTACGCTGGTGGGCCTGATCAACATGCTGAAATCCATGAACCTAAGCGACGGCGGCGGCGCCAGCTCCCTGGGTACCAGCATGGGCACCGCCCTGATCACCACGCTGTACGGCTGCTTGCTGGCCCACATGGTCTTTGGCCCCGTGGCCCAGCTTCTCCGTGGACGGGACAGCGAGGAGGTCCTCTGCAAGCAAATTATCGTGGAGGGCGTCATGGCCATCCAGGCCGGCGAGAACCCCAAGTCCCTGCGGGAGCGGCTCTTGACCTACATGTCTCAAAAGCAGCGCGAGATGGGCGGCGAGGGCGCCGGCAGTGGCGAGGCCAAGTGATGAATCCGTCAGTCCGAAAGGAAAGGTGAGCGGCAATGGCGCTTAAGAAAAAAAGCAGCGGAGGCGGCGGCGCAAACTGGATGGATACCTACGGTGACATGGTGACGCTGCTGCTGTGCTTCTTCGTGCTGCTGTATTCCATGTCCACCATCAGCGAGGACAACTGGAAGGCCATCGTCCAGAGCTTCAACCCCTCTGCGGTGCTGGACCCGGACCCCACGATTGTGGGCACCGACGGCCCCAGCGCCGACCCTGGCGAGCAGGGCGTGGCTCCCACCCAGGAGGAGATGGAGGAGATGCAGGAGAAGGTGGAGCAGGACATGGAGGACCTTCTTCAGCAGATTCAGGAGTTTGTCCAACAGCAAAACCTCCAGGACGCGGTGACGGTGAGCCAGGACGGCGGAAAGATTTTCGTCACGTTCAGCCAATCGGTTTTCTTCGCGGGAGAGAGCTCCGTGATTTCGAAGGAGGCCTATCCCGTGCTGGATTCCATGTGCCAGATGCTCAGCGGCGTGGCCGCGTCCTTGGACGAGGTTCGTATTCAGGGCCATACCGCCCGGGCGGGCGCGGGACCCAACCGGGTCACCGTGGACCGGACCCTCTCCAGCGAGCGGGCCACCAACGTGGTCATGTACATTCAGCAGCACAGCGATGTGCCCCCCAGCTGCCTGGTCAGCGAGGGCTTCGGAGAGTGGCGTCCCGTCGCGCCCAACGACACGGCGGAAAACCGGGCGAAAAACCGCCGGGTGGAAATGATTATCAGCGGCCGGGACATTGAGGCCGAGATGGAAGAACAGGGCGGCATCCAGCAATATATTGTGATGACCGCGTAACGAAGCCTACCGGCGGCCGTTCGCCGGAATCCAGGTAGAATAGGGGGGATGACATGGCAGACGTATTATCGCAAGCGCAAATCGACGCTTTGCTGAACGCGGTTCGAAGCGGAGAAAAGGATTCGGAGCCGTCTGCTGAAAAGCAGGAAAAGAAATATCAAAAATACGACTTCAGCAGTCCCCGCAAATTCACCAAAGACCGCATCAAAATGCTGAACGGCATTTTTGACAATTATTCCCGGGTGATCAGCTCCCGGATGAACGCCCGTCTGCGCTCCACCTGCGAGGTCACGGTGGAGAGCATCGAGGAACAGCGCTATTTTGAATTTTCCAACGCCCTGACGGAGGGCGACGTGCTGGGCATGATCGACGTGGAGCTGAAAGGGCAGATGCAGGAGACCCCGGCAATGCTCTTTATTCCCACCAGCACGGCTTTGAGCATGATGGACCGGATGCTGGGCGGCGAGGGGGCCGTGGACAACGAGCTGGAGGACGATTACAGCTACACGGACCTGGAGCTGAAGCTCTATGAGGATCTGGCCGAGGACACCGTAAAGGTGATGGACCGAAGCTGGGAGAACTACGTGCCCATCCGGTTTGAGTACAGCCGGACCGAGGTCAACCCGACGTTGAACCAGGTGATTGGCCTGGATGAGACGGTGGTGATCGTGGACCTGAAATTGCAGTTCCCCAACATGGCGGGGCGGATGAGCGTCTGTCTCCCCGGCGAGGTTTTGACCAACGTGTTCGCGGAAATCAGCCGGGAGAGCCCCCTGCGCCGAACGGCGGCGGAGGACAAATCCGACGAGATTTTCGACAAGCTGCGAGACTCCAAGCTGGAGATTATCGCGGAGCTGGCCAGCGCTCAGCTCTCCCTCAGCGACATCTACCACTTGAATGTGGGAGACGTCATTGATCTGGGACAGCCCAAGGAATCCCCCATTTACCTGGAAATCGGCGGCTATCACTGGTTTACCGGCAAGATGGGTACCCATAAGAAAAATATGGCTGTGAAGATAGATGAAGTATGCTATCAGCTTGATGAGCAAAGGAGCGAGTAGACGGAATGGACAAAAAATTGTTTAGCCCGATGGAGATTGACGCCCTCGGGGAAATGATGAATATCAGCCTTGGCTCCTCTGCCACTGCGGTATCCAACCTTCTGGAGCACAGAGTCGATATTACGACGCCCAAGGTCACGTCCATTAAGACGGAGGACTTTGCCCTGGGCAACCTGGAGCCCGCCATGGGCATCGAGATCAGATACGTGGAGGGCCTGGCGGGCAGCAACATCATGCTGCTCAAGCGCAGCGATATCAAAGTCATTGTGGATATCCTCATGGGCGGAGAGACGCCGGATGAGGAGTTCGAGCTCAACGAGCTGACCATCAGCGCCGTCTGCGAGGTCATGAACCAGATGATGGGCGCAGCGGCCACGGCCATGAGCGACTTCCTGGGCTATCAGGTGGACATCTCCACCCCCCAGCCCTTCGAGCTGGAGGACCTGTCGGCCTTTAAGCAGAACCATCTTCCCCAGGGGGCGGACACCATTGTCATCGTCCGTTTCTCCCTCAAGATCGAGGGGGCCTTGGAGAGCGAGTTCATGAACGTCATGAGCGTGGAGCTGGCCAAAGAGCTTTTGAAGGGTCTGGGCCTGGGCGACGATGACGACGGCGGAGCCGAGGAGGCCGCGCCTGCCCCCGCCCCCGCTCCGGAGCCTGCTGCGGCGGAGCCCGCTTCCTCCGGCGGAAAGATGAGCCAGGAGGAAATCGAGGCCATGCTGGCGGGCATGAGCGGCGGCGCGGAGCCCGCTCCCGCGCCGGAACCGGAGCCCGCCTCCAATAAGAAAATGAGCCAGGAGGAGATCGAGGCGATGATGGCCGGCATGGCCGGCGGCTCCCCGGCTCCCGCTCCGGAGCCCGAGCCATCTTCCAGCCGGAAGATGAGCCAGGAGGAAATCGAGGCCATGCTGGCGGGCGGGGCCGCTGCCCCGGCTCCCGCGCCGCAACCGGCTCCGGCGGCTTCCCAGCCTGCCCCCGCGGCCCAGCCGGCAGCGCAGCCTGCCGCTGCCGCGGCCCCAGCGGCCCCGGCGGCACCCGCGACGGCGGCGGACTTTGGAGCCATGATGGCGGCCATGATGACAGCCATGACCACGGCCATGGCCAACAACGCTCCGGCTCCCGCCCCCGCGCCCCCGGAGCCCAAGGTCATCAACACCCACCGGGCTCCCCTGCGGGAGATGGACCCGACGGACCTTCTGGGGAAGGAGCAGGCCCAGAATCTGGACCTCATTATGGAGGTCCCCCTCCAGGTGACGGTGGAAATCGGCCGGACGCAGCGGAAGGTGCAGGATATTCTGGAGTTTTCCAAGGGGTCCCTGGTGGTCCTCGACAAGTTGGCGGGCGACCAGGTGGACCTGTTTGTCAACGGGAAATGCGTGGCCAAGGGCGACGTGGTGGTGATCGACGACAACTTCGGCGTCCGGATTACCGAGATTGTCCAGGAGCCTGTAATCGAGCTGGCAAAAAAATAAGCGGCCGGAATCCGGAACGCTTTTCAGATAATGCGATCATGAAATCATTATTATTTGGATAAGAAGGAAGGAATTAGACAATGGCTAAGAAGATTCTGTTGGTGGACGACGCCGCCTTTATGCGGAAGATGATTAAGGACACCCTGAGCAAGAACGGATACACCGAACTGTTCGAGGCCGTGGACGGCGCGGACGCCGTGGAGAAATTCGGGGAGATCGGCCCGGATCTGGTGATCATGGACATCACCATGCCCAATATGGACGGCCTGGAGGCCCTGAAAGCCATCCGCGCCAAGGACAGCAGCGCCAATGTGGTCATGTGCTCCGCCATGGGACAGGAGAGCATGGTTATGGACGCGGTGCGTTCCGGCGCCAAGGACTTCATCGTCAAGCCCTTCAAGCCCGACCGGGTTCTCAAGACCGTCAGCACCATCCTGGGCAATCCCTGACGGATGCTGGAGTTCGGGGGTGACGCGGCCTTGGCCTCCTTCCTTTGGATGCTGGTCTGCGTCGTCCTGATCATGGGCCTGGCCTACTGGTTTACGAAGTATGTGGCGGGCCGGGGGGCGCTGGGCGCCTTTTCGGGAGGACGGCGGATGGAGGTCCTGGACCGGATGCCCTTGGGGCGGGACCAAAGCCTGATCCTGGCCCGGGTGGGCGAGCGGTACTTGCTCTTGGGAGCCGGAACGGCGGGAATCTCCCTGCTGGCGGAGCTCACCGAAGAGGAGGCCGCCGCCTGGAAGCCGCCGGAAACGGCGGCAGGTGAGAAGCCAGGCTTCAAGGAGGCGTTTCTCACCATCATGAAACAACGAGAGCGGAGGTGAACCGGAGGTGCCGGAAGGGCTGATCAATGTAAACGGTGAGAATGTGCAGGCGCTGGAAATCATATTCCTGATGACGGCGATTACGCTCCTGCCCTCTCTCGTGGTGATGATGACGTCCTTTTCCCGGTTTGTCATCTCCTTCTCCTTTCTGCGCAACGCCATGGGCACCCAGCAGACGCCGCCAAACCTGATTCTGGTGGGCCTTGCCCTGTTTTTGACGTTTTATACCATGTCCCCTACCATCACCCGCATACAGGAGGAGGCCTACGAGCCCTATGTCGCGGAGGAGATCGACCAGGAGGAGTTCCTGAAGCGGGCCGTGGTACCACTGTCGGAGTTCATGGTGCGGAACACGAAGATCAACACCCTGGAGATGTTCTGCGAAATGGCGCACGTGGAGATGCCGGAGGAGGTCAACACCCAGACCGTGGTGGAGACGGTGCCTTTAAGGATTATCGTGCCCTCCTTTGTGACCTGCGAGCTGTCAAAGGCGTTTACCATTGGACTGCTGCTGTATATTCCCTTTATGCTGATCGACATTGTGGTGTCCTGTACCCTGATGTCCATGGGTATGATTATGCTGCCGCCGTCCATGATTTCCGCGCCCTTTAAGCTGCTGCTGTTCGTGACCCTGAACGGGTGGGAGCTGCTGTTTTCCACCCTGGTCCGGGGTTTTCACTAGCGGAGGGCTGACGAATGGATACGGGAATGATAACCGACGTGATGCGGGACGCCGTGGGCGTGGTCATCAAGCTGGGCGGGCCCATGCTGGTTTTGAGCATGTTCGCCGGTGTGCTGATCGCCATTTTCCAGGCGGTAACCCAGATTCACGAGCAGACCATCGGCTTTATCCTCAAGGTGGTCATCATTGTGGGCGTCCTGCTGATCGCGGGAGGCTGGATGCTGACCACGCTCCAGGAGTACGCCCGGGAGGTCTTTGACCTGATGACGCGGATTTAGCGGAGGCGCCTATGATAGACGAAGGGGCCCTGACGCTCTTCTTGCTGATTCTGTCCCGGATGAGCGGCTTTGTGATATTCAATCCCCTGTTGAGCCGCCAGAATTTTCCCGGAACCTTCCGGGCGGGATTTGTCCTTTTGATGTCAGCCTTCACCTACTCGGTGGAGGGAGGGCGGCTGGAGCCGCCGCCGGGAGTGCTGCCCTTTGCCGGGGCGGTGCTGCTGGAATTGGCGGTGGGATTTATCCTGGGCATGATTATAAACTTTTTCTTTTATATTCCCCAGATGGCGGGTTTGGCCATCGACACCCAAATGGGTATGACCATGAATCAGGTTTACGACGCCGGCTCCCGTTCCAACATGTCGGTGACAGGCACCTTGCTGAACACGTTGATGATTCTGCTCTTTTTCGCCGGGAACGGGCATCACACGCTGCTGCGGATTATGCTGACCTCCGGCGAAATTCTGGGCTATGGCGGGGTTTCCATTGGACACGACCTGACCAATCTGGCCCTGGAGCTCTTTATCGAGTGCACCGTTTTGTCGGTGAAGCTCTGTATGCCCATTTTGGCGGCGGAGCTCATCGGCCAGCTGGGGATGGGCATTTTGATGAAAGTCATTCCTCAGATCAACGTGTTTTCCATCAATATAGAGCTGAAGGTCATTATCGGCCTTGGGCTGCTGATGACGCTGATGATTCCCATTAGCGAGTTCCTTCTGACGGCGGAGCGGACCATGCTGGACAGCCTCCGCGTAATGCTGGGGCTGATGGCATAACCACTTTCCAGCCGCGCAACGTCCGAAAGGGGGGATGAACGTTGGCGGACAGTTCTAAGACCGAAAAAGCAACCCCAAAAAAGCGAAGAGACGAACGAAAGAAAGGTAACGTCTTTCTAAGTCAGGACGCCGTTGCCGTGGTGACGCTGCTGGGTTCCTTCTCCGCGTTCTGGCTGCTGGCCGGGCGCATTGGGGAGCAGCTGGCGGGCTTTATGGGCTTTTGCTTTTCCAAAGTGGATTTGACGGAGGATTTGACCAACGGAGACCTTCTCCACGAGTTGACCATGCAGGCCCTGGGGCTGATGACCCGGAGCGTGCTTCCCATAACGCTGGTGACGGCGGGCTGCGCCATTGTGGCCACCTTTGCCCAAACCAAGCTGCTGGTTAGCGGCGAGTTGATGAAACCCAAGTTCAGCCGGATCAACCCCCTGGAGGGCTTTAAACGGCTGTTTTCCCTGAAAAGCGTGATCAACGCCTTGAAGGGGCTTTTAAAAATCAGTATTCTCATGGTCATTGTCTATATCAGCATCAAGGGCATGTTCCATGAGAGCGCGAAATATCTTTACGTGGACTTGAAAGCCTCCGCCACCCACCTGTTTGAACAGGGCATGGGCATGATCGTGAAGATCGGCATTGCCTTCATCGCCCTGGCCGCCCTGGACTTCATGTACCAGTGGTGGGACTACGAGCGGGGCCTGCGCATGAGCAAGCAGGAGATCAAAGAAGAGTATAAGCAGATGGAGGGCGATCCCCAGATCAAGGGGAAGATTAAGGAAATGCAGCGCAAGCGGGCCCAAAGCCGCATGATGCAGCAGGTTCCCAAGGCAGACGTGGTTATCCGTAACCCCACCCACTACGCCGTGGCACTCCGGTATCACCCGGATGAGGACGCGGCCCCCATTGTCCTCGCCAAGGGCGTGGATTCCATGGCTCTTCGCATCGTGAAGATTGCGGAGGAAAACAAAGTGCCGACGATTGAAAACGTACCCCTGGCCCGGGCCCTCTACGCGGACACGGAGCTGGATCAGGAGATTCCCACGGAGCTTTACAACCCCGTGGCAGAGGTGCTGGTTTATATCTTCCGGCTGAACGAGAAGCACAAACTGGTAAAATAAATTTGCCGTCTTATCCAAAGGATAAGGCTGTCCGGTTCAGGACCGGGGCGGAAAGGAACTTATGGAACAGGAGGTGACGGGCGCTTGAGAAGGGTTCTTGACAACATAATATCTCTTGCCGTCGTGGTCATCGTTCTGTTTTTGATCATCCCCCTGCCGACGCAGCTCCTGGACATTTTGCTGGTGGTGAACATCGGATTGTCCGTCATGATCCTCATGATCACGATGAACATTTCGGAGGCCCTGGAGTTTTCCATTTTCCCATCCCTGCTGCTGATCACCACGCTGTTCCGGTTGGGACTGAACGTCTCCACCACGCGGCAGATTCTCTGGCACGGCTACGCCGGAGAGGTCATTCAAAACTTCGGCAAACTGATTACCGGCGGAAACATCGTCGTGGGCGTGGTCATCTTCCTGATCATCGTCCTGGTGCAGTTCATCGTCATCACCAAGGGCGCCGAGCGCGTGGCCGAGGTGGCCGCCCGGTTCACCCTGGACGCCATGCCCGGCAAGCAGATGGCCATTGACGCCGACCTCTCCTCCGGCCTCATCGACGAGCAGGAGGCCAAGGAGCGGCGCTATAAGATTCAAAAGGAAGCCGACTTCTACGGCGCTATGGACGGCGCCACGAAAATTGTAAAAGGCGACGCCACCATGTCCTTGATCATCACGATGATCAACTTCATCGGAGGCACCATCATCGGAATGGTGATGAACGCCGGAACCTTTTCCGACGTGATTTCCCGCTACTCCATCGTCACCATCGGTGACGGCCTGGTCTCCCAGCTCCCGGCGCTGATGATTTCCACCGCCACGGGCATGATCGTCACCCGGTCCGTGTCCGAGGGCAGTCTGAACAAGGACGTCATTGGTCAGTTCAAGGCCCAGCCCAGGGCCATTATGACCACCGGAATCATCCTGTTGTTCCTGGCGGCCATCCCCAACACGCCCCATTTCGCTCTGGCAGTGGGCGGCGGGCTGCTTCTGGGGGCGGGCTGGTACGTCAGCAGCCGCATGGAACGGGAACGGCAGGAAACCGCGGCCCTTCAGGCCGCCGCGGAACAGCAGCAGCAGGCCGCCGAGACCGCCGCGCCCAGCGAAACCGACTATTACAAGGATATCAACAACGTCTACAACCTCCTCTCGGTGGAGCCCATTGAGATGGAGTTTGGATACAGCCTGATCCCCATGGTGGATGAGAGCCACGGCGGCAAGCTCATCAGCCGCATTGTCATCTTCCGCCGTCAATACGCCCAGGACATGGGCTTTGTGTTCCCCTCCATCCGGCTGCACGACGCGTCGGCCCTGGGGACGAACCAATACGTCATCCGCATCCGGGGCGAGGAAGTGGCCCGGGGCGAGATTTTGGTGGACTACTATCTGGCCCTGGAGCCCGCTAACCCCCTGGGGGAGATCGACGGCATCGAGACCATCGAGCCCGCCTACGGCATCCCCTCCCGGTGGATTCTGCCGGAGAACAAGGAAATGGCGGAAATTTACGGCTACAACGTCATCGACCCTCTGTCCGTCATGCTGACCCACCTCTCCGAGACGGTGAAGAAGTACGCCTACGAGATGCTGGGCCGGGCGGAGACCATCCAGCTGGTGGACAATTTGAAGCGCAGCGCGCCGGAGCTGGTGGAGGAGACCATTCCCAGCATCATCTCCTTCGCCACGCTGGAAAAGGTGCTGCGAAACCTCCTGAAAGAGGGCGTGCCCATCAAGGATTTGGGGGCCATTGTGGAGACCCTGGCCGACGCCCTGGTCCAGGGCCGGGACATCGACGCCGCCACGGAGCAGGTTCGAGGCGCGCTGGCCCGGACCATCACCCGCCGCTTCTGCGAGGATGGGCAGCTTCGCGTCGTCACTCTGGACGCGGAGGTGGAGAAGAAGATCATCGCCTCCCTCACCCGGAACGAGCAGGGCGTGTATTTGGCAATGGGCCCGGAGCTGATGCAGCAAATTGTCTCGCAGCTGGCGAACCAAATGAAGAAGTTCAACGACCTCTCCCAGACGCCGATTATCCTGGTCAGCCAGGTGATCCGGGGCTATTTCTCCAAGATGATTACCCAGTTCTACCCCGGTGTTTACGTGTTGTCCTTTAATGAGATCACCAGCGCCGTGCAGATTCAGGCCATTGGAAACATCACCCTGGAACCGGCGGCGAAGCCGGAGCGGAAGGCGGTGGGCACATGAGTGAGCAGGCAGCCGCCCTCCGCTACAACGAGCGGGAGATTGAGGAGATGGATACCCAGGACCTTCTCCGCCTCTATAAGGAGACGGGGGATGAGAGCCTGAAATGGCCCCTGGTCCTGCGGTACGAGGGGCTGATCAAAAACGCCGCCATGCAGATTCGGGGCGTATACAGCAGCTTTGCCCAAATCGAGGACATCATCAATGAGGGCATCATCACCCTTTTGGGGGCCGTTGACAAGTTTGACCCGGATAAGGGCGTGAAATTCGAAACCTACGTCTCCAAGCGTATCCGGGGAATGGTCATTGACCTGGCCCGGAAGCAGGACTGGATACCCCGAAATGTCCGGAAACGGGCGAAGGAGATTGACCTGGCCTCGGCGGAGCTGTCCGCCACCCTGGGCCGGATGCCCACGGATGGAGAGATTGCCCAGCATTTGGGCATCACCCAGGAGCGGTATCAGAAGGACGCCGCCAACATCGCCTTGAGCAATGTGCTGTCCCTGGATGTGCTGATGGACACCCGGGAGACCTCGAACTATCCCATGGAGGTCCCCTCCAGCGACGCCCGGAGCCAGCCGGAGCTGGTGCTCCAGGAGCGGGAGCTCCAGCGGGCTCTGGCCCAGGGCATCGCGTCACTGCGGGAGAACGAGCAGATCGTCCTCTCCCTGTATTACGAACGAAACCTGCACTTGAAGGAAATCGCCCAGGTGATGGAGCTCAGCGAGCCCCGCATCTCCCAGATTCATACCCGGGCCATCCAAAAGCTGCGGACCTATATGGAACACTATCTGGACGACACACCGGAGCCGAAACCGAAGAGGAAGAAGGGATAACGCGTGTATAAGGGCTTCTACAACCTGACCTCCGCCATGCTGACCCACCAGCATAATCTCAATGTCATCGGAAACAACCTGGTCAACATCTCCACCTCGGGCTATAAGCAGGAACGCTATGTGGCCACCACCTTTGACGACGTGATGTACAGCCGGGTGGACGTGAATCACAGCGGCGGAACGGAAATTGGCCGTCAGAGCTACATAAGAGCGGCCAGCGACATTTACACGGACTACAGCCAGGGCATCCCGGAGCCCACGGAGCTGCCTTTGGATTTCGCCATTGTGGGGGACGGCTTCTTTGCCGTCCAGGACCCGGAGGGCAACGTGGGCTACACCCGCATGGGAAATTTCTCCCTGGATGACGAGGGTTACCTCTGCCTCCCCGGCTTTGGCCAGGTGCTGGACCCCCAGGGCCAGCCCATTTACCTGGGTACCGATAAAATCCGGGGGGATGGCCAGGGCGTCATTTACTTCGACCAGCCGCCGGAGCAGGGCGGCGGGACCGCCATTGGGCAGTTGGGCGTCTTTCGCTTCGAGGATAACGAGGCCCTGGAGCGGAACGACCGGGGGCTCTTCACCGGAGAGGGCGCCCAGCAGAGTGAGGACTTCGAAATCTGGAACAAGTATCTGGAGCGCTCCAACAGCGACATGATCAAGCAGATGACGGAAATGATCACCTATCAAAGAGCGCTGCAAAGCGCCGCCCAAATTACTAAAATGTATGACTCGCTGATGACCAAGGCCACCAACGACGTTGGACGCTTCTCATAAGGAGGAAGCCTATGAACCAATCCTTTTTCATTGCGGCCGTGGGGGCCCATCAGCAGCTCAAGCGCCTGGGGGTCCACGGCAACAACATCTCCAACCTGAATACCTACGGCTTCAAAGCGGAAAAGAGTCGATTCGCCTCCTTGATGTACGAGGACCTCAAGGGCGTGGGCGAGGCCACCGAGGGCTCCGCCGCCGCCAGAGAAGAGGACGGCGATTTCGAGATGCTTCCCTCCGGCGTGGGCGCGGCGCTGTGGACCACGGACACGGATTTTAAGAACGGCGCCCTGGCAGAGACCCGGCGGGACCAGGACTACGCCATTGCCGGCGAGGGCTTCTTCGCCATCGCGGACCTGACCACGGGAGAGATCACCCTGACCCGGAACGGCGGCTTTGTGATTTCCGAGCTGATGCGCTCCACCGGCGAGGTGGACGAAAACGGCGAGGATATTATGGAGCGGATTTACTACCTCTCCGATAACGAGGGGCGCTTTGTCCTCAGCGAAAGCGGAAACATGATCGAGGTGAACGACGAACACCAGCCCCAGCCCGTGGGCGTCTTTGACTACATGAACTACGATGGTATGGAGCATGTAAACGACACCCGTTTCCGGGCCATCGACAAAAACGGAGCCATCCGCCAGGGCGGAGGAACGGTGATGCGGGGCTATTTGGAGATGTCCAACGCGGATTTGGCGGAGGAGATGACCAAGGTCATCGAGTGCCAGCGGGCCTATGGCATGGCGCTGAAGATGGTGCAGACCTCCGATGAGGTTGAGACCACCATCAACAGCCTGCGTGCTTGAGAAAGGGGAAGAGAATGATCATTAAAAGCTATGACGAGCTCAGTTCCCTGGAGTTGGATACCCTGAAAGAGATCGGCAGCATCGGAACCGGCAACGCCGCCACCAGCTTGTCCGCCCTCATTGGGAAGCCGGTGCGCATCCAGCAGCCGGAGGTCCGCATCATGGAATACAACGAAGCCATCGAGTGGATCGGCGGTCCGGAGCCCATTACCGCCGGTGTGCTGGTGGGAATGAGCGGTCAGCTCAGCGGCATCATGCTGTCGGTGCAACAGATCGAGTTTGTGAATCTGGTGCTGGAGAGCATGATGGAAAAGGATATCAAGGATTACATGGGGCTGGGAGAGATCGAGCGCTCCGCCCTCACCGAGGTGGGCAACATCATGATCTCCACCTTTATCAACGCCCTCAGCGGTTTGGCGAACCTGGACATCAAGCTGACGGTGCCCGCCTTCACCGTGGATATGCAGGGGGCGATTATGGCCGTGCCCATGGCTGAATACGGCGGGCAGACCAACTATATCATGACCATCGGCGGAAACTTTATTTGCAATGGAAAGGAGATTCCCTGCCGTTTGCTGTTGTCGCCGGATATTCGGTCGCTGAACTTTTTATTAAGGAAGCTGGGCGTGAACAGTGGAGAGTAAGATCACAGTTGGAATCGCGGATATGAAAATGGCTCAGGGCGGGGGCATGCTGATTACATACGCGCTGGGGTCCTGCATTGGAATCTGCCTGTATGATCAGAAAATCAAGCTGGCAGCGCTGATCCATATTATGCTGCCGCTGAACATGGAGCCGGGGCGGAAGAATACCATGAAGTACGCCGACACTGGCCTCCGGGAGACGCTGAAGCTGATGGAGGCCAAGGGGGCGTCCCGGTCCCGCATCACGGCGAAGATTGCCGGCGGGGCAAAGATGTTCGAGGTCAGCGGAGGAAACCTGGGCAACATCGGCCAGCGCAACATCGAAAGTGTGCACATGCACTTGAAGCGGGAGGGCATCCAGCTTTTGAAGGAGGATGTGGGCGGCTCCGTGGCCCGGACGCTGCTGTTTGATCCCGCCAGTGGCCAGGCGTGCATCCGGTCCTACGGAAGGCCGGAGATGATTTTTTAAGCGCTTTATTTTGTATGCGTATATGAGAGAGACAACCACTGAAAGGAGTGTTCGGAATGTTGTTGGAAGAGGACAAGCGGGGCATTTTGCTGGAGTCGGGCACAAATGAGATCGAGGTCATGGAGTTCACCATCAATGACAGCCTGTACGGAATCAATGTGGCGAAGGTCAAGGAGATTCTGGTCTCCCAGCCCGTGAAGCATATGCCCCATGCCCACCCGGCGGTGGAGGGCATTTTCAAGCCCCGGGACAAGGTGATCACCGTGGTGGACCTGCCCACGTATCTTCTGGGGGCGTCCGGAGAAAAGAAAAGCAAGGACCTGTTCATCATCACCAATTTCAACAAGATGAACATTGCCTTTCGGGTGCATACGGTGGTGGGCATCAGCCGCATCTCCTGGAAGAGCATCCAGAAGCCGGACAAGACCGTGGCCGGCGGAAACGAGGGCATTGCCACCGGAATCGCCCAGTGCGGCGACGACCTGGTGACCATTCTGGACTTTGAGAAGATCGTGGCGGAGATCGCCCCGGAGACCACCATCCAGATGTCCGAGATCGAGCGCCTGGGCGAGCGGCAGCGGAGCGACGCCGTGATTCTGGTGGCGGAGGACTCCGTGCTCCTCAGCAAGATGATCGAGGAGGCCCTCCACAAGTCCGGGTATGTCAATACCCACATGTTCCCCGACGGCAGCAAGCTGTGGGAGTACCTGGAGAGCCTCCGGGGGCATAGGAACCTGGACGACGAGGTGGCGTTGATCATCACGGACATTGAGATGCCCCAGATGGACGGACACCGGCTGACCAAGCTGGTGAAGGACGACAAGGACTTTAAGCACCTGCCGTTGATCATCTTCTCCTCCCTGATTACCGAGGAGATGCGCCGCAAGGGCAAGGAGCTGGGCGCCGACGAGCAGATGAGCAAGCCGGAGATCGGACACCTGGTCCGGGTCATCGACCACCTGCTGGAAGAAGCCGGGCGGCGAGAATAATCGCGGAGGGATATCATGAGCAGTAAATACATCGTAAGGCAGCCGATCAAGGACCCAGAGGGGAAGATTTTGGGACACGAGATTCTGTACCATGGAGAAAACCAGGCGTTCACGGTGGAGAATCCGCAGGCCAAGGAATTTGCCTCCGCCGACACGATCTACAGCTTTCTCACCCAGAACAGCACGACGACGCTGAGGGGTTCCTTGAACTTCATGACTTTCACGACCACGCTGCTGATGAAGAAAACGCCCCGGCTCTTTGACAAGTCGGAGCTTGTAATCCAGATCAACGACAGCGTAATCATTCACCCGCTGTCCATGCACTTTGTCAACCAGTATGCCAAGGAGGGCTATAAGGTGGCGGTGAACGAATTCCAGTTCGCCCCCCGGTATCTGGCTCTTCTGGACAGCATCGATTACATCAAGGTAAACATCCAAAGCACGCCGGATTTGGCCATGCACAACATTGTGGAAGTGGCCCACAGCATGCAGAAAAAATGTATTGCCACCAACGTGGACACGGAGGAGCAGTACCGCAAGGCGCTGCTGCTGAAGCCCGACGGCCTGGAGGGCGCTTACGTGGCCGAGCAGATGACCACCCGGGTCCACTCCAGCGCCTACCTCCAGTCCAGCTTCTTCCGCCTGATGGTGGCCATCACCCGGGATGAGCCGGACGTGGACGAGATTGAGCAGCTGATCTCCATGGACGCCAGTTTGACCTACAACCTGCTGAAGGTGGCCAACTCCGCTTATTTCGCCCTGCGGAACCGGGCCACCACCGTCCATCAGGCCATTATGACCCTGGGCATGGGACAGTTGAAGCAGTGGGTCTATCTCCTCAGCGCCAGCGTCAGCACCGAGTCCGCCGAGGCGGGAACGGAGGAGTTCTTGAAGCGCTCCTTCATGCGGGCTTCCTTCTGCAAGGAGCTGATGAAGTACGCCAAGAATATGCCGATCACCCCGGCGGAGGCATATCTAATGGGAATGTTCTCCACGCTGAACCATCTGGTGGACGCGCCTTTGGAGGAGATTCTGGAAGAACTCCCCGTGGCGGAAGAGGTGCGGCAGGCCCTTACCAAGAAGGAAGGGCGCTGCGGCAAGCTCTATGAGCTGCTGCTGAGCTATGAGTCCGCCAACTGGAACGCCATCACCTCCCTGGCGGAGGAGCTGGGCATCCCCAACCAGATTCTCACCAACGTCTATTTCACCTGCATGGAGAATGTCAACGTTCTCTGGGAGCAGTTGAGCAGCGCCGTGCCCGGCCAGACGGGACCGGCGGAGGGAGCGGCCCAAGAGCCGAAAGCGGAGGGCTGAGAACCCCTGACAGCAAAAAAAGGTTCGGCGCTGGGCGCCGAACCTTTTGGTTTCAAACGATCAGGCTTCCGGCCTGGAGTGGTGGGGCGTGAGCATCACCTTTTTGCAGGCTTGAATCAGCTGGGCGGTGACGTCGCTGGAGAACCGGCTCTCATAGACGGTGAGGCGGGGGACCCGCTCATTCTGGCTCAGGACCACGTACTTGGGGGGCAGATGATTCAGGGCGTAGGCCCGGACATCCACCCGGCACTTGTCGCAGCAGCAGATGCCGAACATCTTCATGTACTCATCCGCTTTCTCGTCCACCAAAAGCTGCATGACGTTGATATAGGCGGGCTTTTCCGCCTCCTCCACATACACCTCCTGGAAAGCGGCCTCCTCCTGTACCGGAGCGGCGGGGGCTTCCGGAGCGGGAGCGGAAGCCCCCCGCTGGGCAGGCGCGGCCGGCCGGACGGGAGCTGCCTGCGGCGCCGGAGCCGCCG
>CATOKC010000062.1 GCA_951800675.1 uncultured Oscillibacter sp. | reverse complement strand
ATGTCGTGGGGGTGGACCTGCCCTATGACGAGCCGGGGCACTCTCATGTTGTGAGTCAAAACGCCGGGGAGGAAACGCCCGAGGCCATTGTAAACCGGCTGGTAGAGGAATTTGGGTTGTAAGAGGGGCCGCGTATGAACATCGCCTTGATCATCGCCGGGGGCACGGGCCACCGGATGGGCCAGGAGATTCCCAAGCAGTTTTTGAATGTGTACGACAAGCCGGTTATCATCTAC
Source organism: uncultured Oscillibacter sp. (assembly GCA_951800675.1). The sequence continues at coordinate 18,609 of CATOKC010000062.1, read as the reverse complement.
ACGCTGGAGGGCTTTCAGCGTCATCAGGAGATCGACGCCATTGAGGTGGTCTGCCTGGAGGGCTGGAGCGAGATGCTGCGGGCCTATTCCAAGCAGTTCAACATCGACAAGCTCCGGCGGGTGACGCCCAGCGGGGAGACGGCGCAGGAGTCCATCCGGAACGGGGTTTTCGCGCTGCGGGAGGTCTGCGGGCCGGAGGATATCGTGGTGATCCACGATGGCATCCGGCCTATGGTGGAGGATTTTGTGCTGACGGATGTACTGGTAAAGTGCCGGCAGTATGGAAACGCGGTGACCTCCTTGCCGTACAACGAGCAGATTTTCGTAACAGAGGACGGAGCGTCCACGGTCCGCTATATTCCCCGGGACACCCTCCGCCGGGTGTCGACGCCCCAGGCATACCGTTATGAGAAGCTGCTATGGGCCTATGAGAGGGCCTTTTCCGAGGGAATCGGCATCCAGGCGTCTACTTACGCGAACACGCTGATGACAGACCTGGGGGAGCGGCTTTACTTCGCCGCCGGGTCTGACAAGAATATCAAGCTGACCACCAAGGATGATTTCGAGCTGTTCAAGACCTATATGAAGATGGAAAAAGACGGCTGGCTGAAATAGGTGAGGGACATGGAACTTTTGGAAAACGGGCGTTATCTCGCCATGCTGGAACGGCTGATAGCGGCGTTTCCCCATTGGAGCAGCCTGGAGGGGAAACGCGTGTATCTCTCCGGCGCGGCGGGAATGCTGGGAAGCCTTTTGACAGACGCTGTAATGCTGCGGAACGGCCCATTGCCGCCGGAGCGGCGCTGCCGGATTCTCGCCGCGGGGCGGAACCGTCCGGCGGCGGAAAAACGGTTTTCCCGGTGGCGGAGTGACCCCGCCTTCACGTTTTTGGAGCAGGATGTCAACCGGCCCCTGGGGATGCTGCCAGAAGCGCCGGATTATTGGATTCACGCCGCCAGCACCACCCACCCGGTGGCCTATGCCACGGAGCCGGTGAACACCATCTTGTCCAATGTGATGGGAACCTGGAACCTTCTCGAACGCGCCGCCCAAATGCCTGGAAGCCGCTTCCTGCTGCTATCCAGCGTAGAGGTTTACGGCGAGAACCGGGGCGATACGGAGACCTTTTCGGAGACCTACTGCGGCTATTTGGACTGCAACACCCTGCGGGCGGGCTATCCCGAGTCCAAGCGGGTCAGCGAGGCGCTTTGTCAGGCGTATATTGCGGAAAAGGATATGGATGCCGTCATCATCCGGCTTCCCCGGTGCTATGGTCCCACCATGCGATGGACGGATTCCAAGGCTGTGGCGCAGTTCATCAAAAAGAGCGTCCAAGGCGAGGACATTGTTTTGAAGAGCGCGGGCGACCAGCGGTACTCTTACGCCCACGCCGCCGACGCGGTTCTTGGGATTCTGTGGACGCTTACGGCCGGGGAAACCGGCCAAGCCTATAATCTGGCAGACCCGCGGTCAGATATCAGACTGAGAGAGCTGGCGGCGATTGCGGCGGAGCACGCCGGGCGGGCTGTGGTTTTTGACTTGCCCGACGAAACGGAAAAGCGAGGCTATTCCACCGCCAGCAAGGCCCTGCTGGATGGGAAAAAGCTGCGGGCTTTGGGCTGGCGGGCGGGCTATGACATCAATACCGGCCTCCGGGAAACGATTGATATTTTACGGGAGCTGGGCAAAGGAGACAAGCCATGACGGCGGATTTGCACACACACAGCACAGCCTCCGACGGGCAGTATCTCCCCGGGGAGCTGGTACGGCTGGCCAAGGAGCGGGGAATGGAGGTTCTGGCCCTGACAGACCACGACACAATAGACGGCGTGGAGGCGGCGGTAAACGCCGGAGAGACTTTGGACCTTTGTGTACTCCCGGGTGTGGAATTGGGCGCGGCGGAGTATGAGAACCTCCATATTTTAGGCTATTGCGTTTCCATCAGCCCTTCGGCTCTGACGGCTCTTTGCGGAAAGTTCAAGGCCGGGCGGGATGAGCGAAAGTTCCGGATTCTCGAATTTCTGCGGGAGAAGGGCTGCGGGCTGACCTTGGAGGAGGTGGAGGAGCTCTCCGGGGGAAACATCATCGGGCGGCCCCACTTCGCGCGGGCCATGGTTCGCCGGGGCTATGTGGAAACCAACCGAGAGGCGTTTGACCGCTATCTGGACACGGAGGAATATCACCGTAAGGTGAAGCGGTTCAAAGCGGAGGCCCGGACCTGCTTGGAGGCCATTCGGTCCGCAGGCGGAAAGTCGTCCCTTGCCCATCCCTACCAAATGGGACTGGGGAACGAGGAGCTGGAGGCGCTGGTCCGACGGCTCCGGGACTGGGGCCTGGACGCGATGGAGTGCTATTACCCCAAGCACACTCCGGAGCAGACGGCGTTTTACCTTCGTTTAGCGGAAAAGTATGGCCTCCACGTCACGGGAGGCAGCGATTTTCACGGCGAGCGGGTAAAGCCGGATGTCCGCTTGATGGCTTGGGAGCTGGACCTAAGCTGGCTGTTAGACCGCTAAACCGGAATTAGGAAAGGAGGGCGCGCAATGCGGCCGATCAATGTAACCCGCTCCGCGATGCCTCCTTTTGCGGAGTACTGCGAGGAGATTCGGGAGTTGTGGGACAGCCGTTGGCTGACAAACATGGGCGTTAAGCACGAGAGGCTGCGGGAAGAGCTGGCGAACTATCTGGACGCGCCTCACATGGACGTATTGACGAATGGGCACCTGTCCCTTGAGCTTTCGCTGCAAGCGCTGGAGCTTGAGGGAGAGGTGATCACCACGCCCTTCACCTTCGCGTCAACTACCCAGGCCATTGTCCGCTCGGGCCTGACGCCGGTATTCTGCGACGTCGACCCGCTTACGCTGACCATGGACCCGGCGAAGATCGAACCGCTGATTACGGGGCGGACCTGCGCCCTTGTGCCCGTCCACGTCTATGGGAACTTCTGTGACGCGGAGGCAATCGGCCGGATTGCCAAAAGGCACGGCTTGAGGGTTCTCTACGACGCGGCTCACGCCTTCGGGGCCCGGTATAAGGGCCGGGGTGCGGGAGCCTTCGGAGACGTTTCCTGCTTTAGCTTTCACGCCACCAAGGTCTTTCACACGCTGGAGGGCGGCGGGGCCTGTTTTCAGGACGAGGCGTTTGGTCAACGGCTGGCCCAGTTGAAGAACTTTGGCCTGGAGGGCCCGGAGAGGGTGACAGGTAGCGGAGGAAACGCCAAGCTGGACGAGTTCCGGGCGGCCATGGGGCTTTGCAACCTGCGGCACGTGGCGGAGGAGCTGGAAAAGCGGAGACGGGTGGAGGAGCGCTACCGGGAGAGACTGGAGGGCGTTCCCGGTCTCCGATTGAAGGTTCTCCAGCCAGAGGTTCAATCCAACCATGCCTATTTTCCCGTCCTGTTTGACGAGAGGCTTTTCGGCGCGGACCGAGACCGGGTGCAGGAGGCGCTGCGGAAACAGGGCGTCATGGCCCGAAAGTACTTTTACCCGCTGACGAGCGCCTTTCCCTGTTTTCAAGGGCGCTTTCACCCGGAAGAGACCCCGGAGGCGCTGCGGGCCAGCCGTCAGGTGCTGTGCCTGCCGCTGTACGGGGATCTGCCGTTGGAGACCGTGGATGAAATCTGCGGCCTTGTGCTGAATTGCCGGAAGTGAAGGGAGGACCGCCATGAAGGGCATTATTTTGGCCGGAGGCTCCGGCACACGGCTTTATCCGCTGACGGCGGTGGTGTCCAAGCAGCTGCTGCCCATCTATGACAAGCCCATGATCTATTACCCCCTCTCCACCCTCATGCTGGCAGGGATTCGGGATATCCTGCTGATCTCCACACCGGAGGACCTCCCCCGGTTTCAGACGCTGCTGGGGGACGGGAGCCACTTCGGCATTCGGCTTTCCTATGCGGAGCAGCCTCGGCCGGAGGGACTGGCCCAGTCCTTCCTCATTGGAGAGGCGTTCCTTGGCGGCGAGCCCTGCGCCATGGTGCTGGGGGACAACATTTTCTATGGCGGGTGGTTCAGCAAGAGCCTGCGGGCGGCGGCGGAAAACGCCCAGAATGGCAGGGCCACCATTTTCGGTTATTACGTCCGAGACCCGAAGCGGTTCGGCGTGGTGGAGTTTGACCAGGACTACCGTATCCTCTCCCTAGAGGAAAAGCCCCGGCAGCCCAGGTCCAACTACTGCGTCACTGGCCTCTATTTTTACGACGGCCGGGCGGTGGAGCTGGCAAAGCGGCTGACGCCCTCTTCCCGGGGAGAGCTGGAGATTACAGACTTGAACCGCCTGTACTTGGAGGAGGACCGCCTCCGGGTCCAGGTTCTGGGCCGGGGCTTCGCCTGGATGGACACCGGCACGGTGGACAGTCTGATGCGGGCCGCCGTCTTTGTGGAGGCGGTACAGAATCGCCAGGGTGTAGTGATCTCCGCGCCAGAAGAAATCGCCTACCGGGCGAAATGGATTGACCGGAGCGCACTGCTGGAAGCCGCCGCGCTTTACGGGAAATCCCCCTACGGGGAGCACCTGCGGCGGGTGGCAGAAGGAAGATTTTCCTATTGAGCTTGGGAGGTTGGCTATGACGGTTTTGGTCACCGGTGGCGCCGGGTTCATTGGCGCGAACTTTATATTTTACTGGCTGAACACCCATCCCGGGGACCGGGTGGTCTGCCTGGACCGGCTGACCTACGCCGGGAACCTCTCTACGCTGGGGCCGGTTCTGGAGCGTCCGGAGTTCCGCTTTGTGAAGGCGGACGTTTGCGACCGGGAGGCGCTGGACCGCCTCTTTGAGGAGGAGCGTCCGGAGGCGGTGGTGAATTTCGCGGCGGAGAGCCATGTGGACCGCTCCATTGAGGATCCGGAGGTCTTTCTTCGGACCAACGTCATGGGAACCGCGGCGCTGCTGGACGCCTGCCGGAAGTACGGAACGCCCCGGTTTCATCAGGTGTCCACCGATGAGGTTTACGGTGATCTTCCTTTGGACCGGCCGGAGCTGCGGTTCACGGAAACGACGAATCTTCACGCCAGCTCACCCTACAGCGCCTCCAAGGCCTCTGCGGACCTGCTGACCTTGGCCTACTGCCGGACCTATGGCTTTCCGGGAACGGTTTCCCGGTGCTCCAACAACTACGGGCCCTGTCAGTTTCCAGAGAAGCTGATTCCGTTGATGATTGCCAATGCCCTGCGAGATAAACCCCTGCCGGTGTACGGCACGGGAAAGAACGTCCGGGACTGGCTGTACGTGGAGGACCATTGCCGGGCCATCGACCTGATCTTGCGAAAGGGACGGATCGGAGAGGTCTATAACATCGGCGGAGACTGTGAGCTGGAGAACATAGCCCTGGTGCGGCGCATCTGCCGGGAGCTGGGGAAGCCGGAGAGCCTGATTACCTATGTAGCGGACCGGAAAGGTCATGACCTGCGGTACGCCATCGACTCCGGGAGGCTTCGCCAGGAGTTGGGCTGGCAGCCGGAGACTGGCTTTGAGGAGGGTATTCGGAATACCATCCGCTGGTATCTGGAAAACCGGGACTGGTGGGAGGAAATCATCTCGGGGGAGTACCGGGACTACTATGAGAAGATGTACGGAAGCCGATGAGAAAACGAAAATGGGAAGGAACTGGAAGATGGATCGTTTTAATACAACGGTCCTTCGGAAAGAACTAGCCTAGGCTCGCGACGCGGCGGCACTCCTACACCTTTAACGAAAGCGTTCTTTACGCATATATTTAAATCCGGGAAGCACCCTGCGGCAATGCTGGCAGGCGGCGGCCGGTTTGGAAAGGGAAGAGGGAATCCTGTATGTCCCAGGAACAAATTGACGTCAGCGTTTTGATGCTGACCTATTTTCACGAGGAGTATATTGCCCAGGCGCTGGACAGCGTTTTGACCCAGGAGACGACGCTGCGTTATGAAATTGTCATTGGCGACGATGCCTCCGGGGACCGAACGCCGGACATCATTCGGGAATACGCGGCCCGCTATCCAGATCGGATTCGTCCCGTACTAAGGACGAAGAACCTGGGGGCGAACCGCAATGGCTGGGATATAAGCCGCCGCCTGCGGGGAAAGTACACGGCGGTTCTTGAGGGAGACGATTATTGGCTGGACCCCCGAAAGCTGCAAAAGCAGTGGGAGTTTCTGGAGGCACACCCGGAATACAGCGCCTGCTGTGGCAAGTGCCTGATTGTGGACGAAAACGGCCAGCCGGACTATACCCGTACGCCGCAGTTTGCTTGGAGCAAGAAGGTGTTTACCCTGGAGGACCTTGTGGACAGCTGGGATATTCCGGGACAGGTCGGGACGATGATGTACCGGAACGCCTACCAGGGCGACGATACGATTGGCTTTAAGGCCCACCGCAATGTGGGAGACAAAACCACCGTGTTGTTCCTGCTCACCATGGGCCCCATCTATTGCAGCAATGAAATTCTTTCCTGCTACCGCTTCGTCAACCAAAAGAACAAGCACAACTACTTCTCTTTGCACTACGCGAATCCCTACCGGAACTACGATATGTTCATGTATCCCGTCCGTCTGGAGACCTGGGCCAGAAAGAACGGGGTTCCCCTGCGCCGGAACCAGCATTTCGGGAAACGGATTGGATACCGCTTCTGCCGTTTTGTAGAGGAGTGCGTCAAGGACCCCTCTCCCACCAGATTGAAATACCTGGCGGAAATGGTGACCCAAAGCCACGAGAAGGGGAAGTACTGCTGGTATATCTTGAAAACCCTGATTGAAATGGAGTAATCTATTATGAAATTTTGCAGACGTCCTTTTCAGCATGTGTACTTAGCAGATAAAGGAGAGGTATGGCCCTGTAGCTGGATGCACTTTGTGATCGGAAATCTTTACGAGAAGAATTTAGACGAAATCTGGCATAGCGAAGCAGCGCGGGCGGCGCGGGAGAGTATTCTCAACGGCTCGTTTGCCTTTTGCAGAAAGACCTCCTGTCCTTACTGCGAGCGGGACGAGCTGCCGGACCTGACGGAGGAGGAAATTCGAAAAGCCGCTGTGCCTACGCCGGTGCCGCTGGAAATCAATATGGCAAACGACCATATCTGCAACATCGCGTGTACCAGCTGCCGCACATCGGTTTACTGTCCGGAGCCGGGAGAGCGGGAAAAGATCGACCGGGCTCTGCAAAATCTTCTGCCCATCGCGAATCAAGCGAAATGGTTAAGCATGAACGGCGGCGGCGAATTTCTGGCAAATCCCAGCTTTATCCGGTTTTTGGAAAAGCTGCGCCCGGAGCATCCGGATTTCAGACTGGGCTTTGAGACCAATGGCGTGCTTTTTGATGAGGCGCATTGGGAGAAGTTTTCCCACCTGGGCGAATACTACATGGAAGCAACCGTCACGATCAACAGCCTCCAGCGGGAGGTCTACCGCTATCTTAGCGGCGGATTTGACCATGCGGAGCGGGTGCTGAACAATTTTCGCTTCCTCAGCCGGCTGCGCCGGGAAGGAAAGATCAACCGGCTGTCGGTTACCATTGTCGTACAGGAGTGTAACTTTTGGGAGGTTCCGGAGTACATTCATACCTTTGCACATTCCAGGGAGTTTGAAGTAGACGCTATCGTCATGAAGCCCCTTTATAGATGGTGGAAAATGCAGGATGAGACCTACTGGTTCAAGAACATCCTCAATCCCCTGCACCCCTATCATAAAGAATACCTCAAAATCCTGGCGGACGACTGCTGGAAGGACCCCAAGGTCTATGACTGGGGCTGCCACAACATCCGGCCCGCCATGCCTCACCCTCTTAGCCAGGAGAAGGTTTACAACCGTCTTTTACTGGATATTTACCAGAGTGACCTTTCCCCGTCGGAGTTTCTTAGAGGGTGCTTGGACCGCATAGGTGGAAAGCGTGTAGGCTACTACGGCAAGAACGACTTCTCCAAGACCATGGTGAAAATGCTCCTGGACGCGGGAATCGACGTGGCGTTCCAACTCACCTGGGTGAAGGAGGAGGACGGCGGCGGCCTGGTTCCCAAGGTCGCCAAGCAGGATTTCCAGCCGGATATGGCGGATGTGATGCTGATAATTGATTTCCATAAGGGACACTATTGGTTCCAAGACCTACCCGCCCTGGGCTTCCAGGGGCCGGTTGTTTCCATTGAAGAGTTCATTGAGGGGGTGAAGCCATGAAGAAGTGGACCATAGCTTTCGCGGCTGCTCTGGGGGCGATTTCCGGTGGCGCGCTGGTAAAAAAGGTGTGGCTGGAAAAGTACCGGGCTCAAAAGGCAGAGCTGGGGGATTCCAACCGAGAGCGGGATTTGCTGTATACCTGGCTGCTGCTGGAGCAGAAGGGCGCGAACCCCGGCGAGTACCTCGCCGCCCATGGTTTCCGGACCATCGGAATCATGGGCCTGAACCGGGAGGGCCGTCGGTTTTACGATACGCTGAAGGATCGAGAGGAGGTTACCGCCGCCTACGCCGTGGAGCTGGACAATTTCAGCGCAGTGCACGAGCATATGACGGTTTACCGCCTGGGAGATGATCCCCTGCCTCCGGCGGACTGCATCGTTATCTGCGATTTGGCCCGAGTTCCGGAGAAACAGGAGGCCCTCCTCCGGGAGTTTACCGGCGAAATCGTGACGCTGACGGAGGTGCTGGCCTGGCTGCTTGAGGCCCACCGAGTCAAGCCCTGGGACGGAGCAATCAAAGACTGGCCGCCTAGGGAACCATAGGGAGAGGCCACGAACGAGACCGGAGGAGTTACCGTGAAAAAGATCATTTTATATGGAGTTCGACACGTAGAGCTGCGGCGGGATATCGAGTTTTTTCTGGATGACGGCTATGAGATCAGCGGTTATTCGGATACCTATTACCGAAGCGACGTGCTGGACGGAAAACGGTTTATACCTCCCGAGCGGCTGCGAAACGAAGAATTTGATTTCATCATCCCGCTTTCATTTAGAGCCCCCACCCTGACAGATATGATATCCGCCTTAACCCTCTTGGGTATTTCGCCCCAAAAAATTGTTCGACCGACCATGTTTTTAAACCAGGGCGCGGAAAAGATGCAGGTGGATTTGATCGCGGACATTGAGGCCCAGTATCACGGCGAGACGGGACTGATGTTCGGCTTGTCCTATTCTCTCCGCGGAATTTTCGAGAAAAAGCTGAGACCTGTGTTTTACGATTGCTCCTGGCATGGGCTGGATCTGTATTACAGCCGCCGGATTTTTCAGTATATGCGGCGGCGGCATATGCTCTCGTCTGTAAAGACCGCGCTGTTGGTGTTTCCTTATTACATCTTCCACTACGATATGTCCAGAACGTTTCATCATTATCGAACAGGACAGATGTTCGCGCTTCGGGGGTTGAAGGATTGGCACAATTACCAGCAGACATCAGAAGCTTCCGAGTATATAGCAAACTATCAAATGTTCGGCAAAAAAGTATCGGACTTCTATAGCTTTCGAAGATATGAACAGCAAAACCGGGGAATTTACCAAGGCAAAGACCACGAAGGCTTGGTAAATGGAGCGTGGTTTCATGCTTATCCTGAGACAGTTGCGGAAAACGAGACGCTATTTGCGGCTTTTTGTCACGAGCTGATGGAAGAAAACATCACCCCCATTCTCATCGTCCCACCCTATTATCTGGAAGGACTGAATCAAGCGTCGCTTGCGGCGGTGGATCAGACAAAACGCAAGTTTTACCAAATAATCGAGACGTTGGGGAGTGGCGCTGTTTTTGATTTCTTTGACGTTTTCGCGAACCGCCGGGAATTTTTTGCGGACCTCACCCATTTAAATTCCGACGGCGCGGAGGCGTTTACAGAGCTGATCAACCAAACGGTTTTACAGGGACGGAAGGAAACGGATTTATGAAACTGGCCATCTACGGAACCGGGAGCTCCGGCTTGGAAATGCTGGAGTTGATCATGTGCAGCGAGGAATTGCGAAGCCAATGGGAAGAGCTGGTGTTCATCGACGACACAAAGGCCCCCGGCCTGTTTCATGGCTGCCGGATGTTTCCCTTTAACGATTTTTCCTCCGAGTTTCAGGCGGATGAAATCGAAGTTATCATCGCGGTGGGAGAGCCATCGGCCCGGGAATCGCTTTATAACCGAGTTACCGGCGAAGGTTACCGCCTGGGCATCATCGTCCACCCCACTGCCGTGGTCAGTCCCACCGCCGTGCTAAAGCCCGGCGCGGTGATTAAGGACAGCGTTTCGGTCTCTTCTGGCGCGGTAATCGGGGAAAATGTCTATGTCAACGGCATTTCCCTCATCGGACACGGGGTGGTCATTGGGCCGCACAGTCAAATATCGAGCCATGCGGTCATCGCTGGGAACACAACGGTTGGAACCGGCGTCTATGTGGGCATTTCCGCTTGCCTGCGGGACCACATTGAAATTGGTGACTACGCGGTCATTGCCATGGGCGCGGTAGTAATGAAAAGCGTCCGGTCACACCGGACGGCCATGGGAAACCCAGCACGGGAAATTGCGGAAAGCACACAGGTCTTTAAATGAGGAAAACAGTCATGATTACCGGGGCAAACCGGGGAATCGGGCGGGCGTCCGTCAGGGCTTTTGCTGAAGATGGGTATGATATTTGGGCCTGTGCCCGAACGCCCAGCGAGGCGTTTGAAACGGATATGGCCGGGGAGAGCGTCCGAACCGGGACGGCCATCACGCCGGTCTACTTTGATCTGCTGGACGAGACCGCCGTGCAAGGCGGTGTAAAGCGGATTTTAAACGAGAAGCGGAACGTAGACGTACTGCTCAACTGTGCCGGAATTCCCAGCGGTGGACTGCTCACCATGACCTCTCTGGAGAATCTGCGGAAGGTCTATCAGGTGAACGTCTTTGCCCAGGTGCAGATCATGCAGCTGGTTGCCCGGCGGATGATGCGCCAAAAGAGCGGATGTATCATCAATTTGTGCTCCGTCGGCGGCATTGAGGCCAACCCCGGTTACCTGGCTTACGGTTCCAGCAAAGCGGCCATGATCTGGATTACCCGGTGCGCCGCCAGAGAGCTGGGGCAGTATAACATTCGGGTAAATGGCATTGCCCCGGGCCTTGTGGACACAGACATGGGCGGATTTAAGCCGGAGGCGGAACGCGAGAAGGTGCTGGAGCGAACCAGCCTTGGACGGATGGGAAAACCTGAGGAAATCGCGGCGGCGGCGCTGTACTTAGCGTCGGAGGATGCGGCGTTCATGACAGGACAGATGATGATTTTGGATGGTGGCAGGGTATGAGGGAACTTTCAGAAACGGTCCTCCGGCTGACGGAAATGGCGAAGCGAATGCGGCTGGACGCCCTGGATATGGCGTTGGCGTCAGGGAGCGGCGGCTCCCACGTGGGCGGAAGCCTGTCCTGCATAGAGATTTTAGCTGTACTCTATGGGGAGGTTCTGCGCTTTGATGTGAAGCATCCCCTGGATGAGAACCGGGACCGCTTCATCCCCAGTAAGAACCACTGTGTCCTGGCCCATATTCCAGCCCTGGCGGAGGCGGGCTTTCTACCCCACGAGGAAATTTTGGAGTTTCAGAAGGATGGCGGACGTTTGACAGGATATCCCCGGCGCCCGGAGATCGGTCTGGAGTATTCCGGCGGAAGCCTGGGCATGGCGCTGTCGGTGGGGATTGGTATGGCCTTGGCGGCGCGGGAGCGGGGACGGCCGTCCCAAGTTTATATCTTGCTGGGAGACGGAGAGCTGAACGAGGGCAGCGTGTGGGAAGCGTTTCAATCTGCCGCCCATTACGGCCTGGACAATCTGACCGCCATTGTGGACCGCAATCACCTGTCCTATGATGGGGACACGGAGGCGGTGATGGGGCTGGGGAATCTGAGAAATAAGCTGGAGAGCTTCGGCTGGCATGTTTCCTCGTGCGACGGTCACAGCGTTCAGGAACTGCTGGAGGCATTTCAGGACACGGCCAAGGGCCGGCCTCACGGGATCATCGCCGAGACCGTCAAGGGCAAAGGCGTTTCCTTCATTGAAAACCGGCCGGAGTGGCATCACCACCGCCTGTCCCGGGAGGAGTATGAACAGGCCAGACAGGAGGTGTTGGGAGAAGCGTTATGAAGTACACGGCGGCAAACATTAAAATGTGGGCCAGGATGGGCCAGCGGGGAGCGGTTTTCGGCGTGGCCCTGCCGGAGATCGCTGCCCGGCAGGACCGGGTAAAGCTGCTGACGGCGGACTTAGCGCTGCTCTCCGGCATGGAGCGATATACGAAAAAATACCCGGATCAGTTTTTGAATCTTGGAATTGCGGAACAGAATATGATTGGCGTTGCTGCCGGGCTGGCTATGGATGGATACCGGGTATTCGCCTCCACCTATGCCTCCTTTATCGCCGCGCGAAGCCTGGAGCAGGTCCGGCAGAATCTAGCCCATATGCGCTGCGACGTGAAGCTGATTGGTTCCAGCGCCGGAACGGCGGCGGCAAAGTCCGGTATCTCGCATTGGGCTACAGAGGATTTGGCCTTTATCCGGGCCTTGCCGAATTTAACGGTATTCTCACCGGCAGACAGCCTGGAGGCCATTAAGACGACGGAGTGGGCGGCAGACATGGAAGGCCCGGTGTATATTCGCCTGAGCGGCGGCTTGAGCTGCCCCATCGTCTATGAAGAGGACTACGCCTTTGAGCCCGGGCGGCTGACGCGGCGGAAAGAGGGAAGCGATGTTGCCGTTATTGCCACGGGCCTGATGGTAAGCGAGAGCTTGAAGGCGGCGGCGATTCTGGAAGGGCGGGGAATATCTTGTGCCGTTTACAACATGCACACCCTCAAGCCCATTGACAGGGAAGGACTTGCGGAGATTTTCTCTCGGTACGGCTTGGTGATTACCGTGGAAGAGCATATGGTCAGCGGCGGTCTGGGCAGCGCCGTGGCGGAATTTAAGGCAACGCTGCCGAATACACCTCGACAGGTGTTTTTGGGGTTTCAGGATGCCTTTTGCGAGGCCGGAACCCAACGGTATGTCTGGGAGCAGGCGGGGCTGACAGACGTCCAAATTGCGGACCGCATAGCGCGGGAGTGGGAGAGGAAAGCATGATCGAAGAATTCCACCGGTGGGACCCCTACGCACTGGAAGCGGAGGAAAAGAGCCGGATGCTTAGCAGGGAGCTGATGGAGCTGACCCGCTTTCACAGGGACCGCTGCCCGGAATACGCCAATTTTTTAGAGATGCTGGGTTATGACGAGTCAAAGGTAAGAACCCCGGCGGACATACCCTTTTTTCCAGTGCGGCTGTTCAAAGAATTCGACCTCTTGAGCGTTGATCGGAGCGCGGTGTTTAAAACCATGACCTCCTCCGGCACCACGGGCCAGCGGGTCTCTAAGATTTTTGTGGACAAGGAAACCGCTATGCTCCAGCAAAAGGTCATGCTCCGAATTTTGAGCAGCTTTTGGGGGAAGGGACGGCTCCCCATGCTGGTGGTGGACACTCCGTCGGTGCTAAAGGACCGGAAAGCCTTCGCGGCCCGGGGGGCGGCGGTTATGGGTCTCCAATTTGCTGCTCGAGAGATGGTCTTTGCGTTGAACGAGGACATGACGCTGAACGTGGAAAAGTTTCGGGAATTTGCAAAGAGGTATCAAGGAAGGCGGTTTGTGGTTTTTGGCTTTACCTTTCTGGTGTGGCGGCATTTTTATCAGGAGCTGCTGCGGCTGGGAGAGAGGGTTGACTTTTCCCAGGCGTTTTTGATGACTGGCGGCGGATGGAAAAAACTAGAATCTGAGGCGGTCACCCGGGCGGAGTTCAAAAAGCGGCTTCACGAGGTCTGCGGTTTCCGCCATTTCCTGGATCATTACGGCATGGTGGAGCAGACCGGTGCGATTTACGCCGAGTGTGAGTGCGGACATCTCCATGCCAGTATTTACTCCGATATCATTATCCGGGATATTCGAGATTTCTCCCCCCTCCCCATAGGGAAGCCGGGGATTGTTCAGGTTGTTTCGGGGCTGCCCAGGTCCTACCCAGGTCACGCCCTTTTGACAGAGGATGAAGGCGTTGTTTTGGGGGAGGACGATTGTCCCTGCGGTCGGAAGGGCAAATATATTCAGATACTCGGACGCATGAAGAGCGCGGAGCTAAGGGGGTGCAGCGATACCTATGGAGCTGAATTCCAATGACCTTCGGTTCCTGGTAGGGGACCTGGAGACCTTGTGCCGGATGCCTGAGACCCCAGTGCTTCCAGCATTTTCGGAGAAGGCAGTGGGATTTTTGTCCCAGCTCTCTCGGCTGCTGCTTCGGGACAAGCGGAGCGGAACGGACGTGAAAGCCTATGCCTATTGGATACGCAGGGCGTCCCTGGAGACTGCCGCCCGGGAGGGGGACTACCGGAATCGACTGGGACGCGGTGTGGCGGTGCACATTGCGCCGTCCAACGTGCCCGTGAATTTTGCGGTGTCCATGACTTCCTCGCTGCTGGCGGGAAACTGTACGGTGGTCCGGGTGTCCAATAAACCCTTTCCACAGGTGGATTTGATTTGCGAGGCGATCAACGGGCTGCTGGCGGATGCGTGGGGAGACATGCGCCCTTATGTGTGCGTCCTGCGTTATGAGCATAGCCCATCCATTACCCAGGCGCTCTCTGCGATTTGTGATCTGCGGGTTATCTGGGGTGGAGACCATACCATCGAGACGATTCGCCAGGCGAGCCTTCCGCCCCGGGCGGTGGAGATGGCCTTTGCGGACCGATATTCCATCGCCGTTATCAACGCGGAGGCATATCTGGAGTGCTCTTCGGAGGATGTGGCGAAAAAATTCTACACAGATACCTATTACACGGACCAGAATGCGTGCAGCTCACCCCGGTTGGTGGTCTGGCTAGGGGATTCCATCCGGCAGGCGCGGGAGCGGTTCTGGAACGCGCTGGACCAATTGGCCCAGCGGGAATATACCATGAAGCCCATTCAGGCGGTTGATAAATATACCGCCGTCTGCGCCTTAGGCATGAGCCGACCTGGCGTCCGGTATGTGCCGGGAGGCACCCTTGTCACCCGAGCGGAGGTGGACCGGCTGGCGGCGGACGTAATGGACTTCAAATGCGGCAGCGGATGTTTTTTTGAGTATGAGGCGAAAGCGCTCTGTGAAATCGTCCCAGCGCTGACCAAGCGATGCCAGACGGTGGCGACGCTGGGAGTGGACAGGGAGCAGATTCGGGAGCTTGTGATTTCCAGCGGCGTCCGGGGTGTGGACCGTGTGGTTCCCCTGGGAGGGACCATGGAGCTGTCCTTCGTCTGGGACGGGTTCAAGATGGTTGAGAGTATGAGCCGCTATGTGGACGGATGAGGGAAGAGGAGATGTTGTTAGAGGGAAAAACGGCGGTGGTCACGGGGTGTAACCGGGGCATCGGCAAGGCGGTTCTGGAGCGCATGGCCGCCCAGGGAGCGTCTATTTTCGCGCTGATTCGGAAGGAGTGTCCGGAATTCACGGAATACTGTTCCACCCTGGAAGAGGCGTATCAGGTAGAAATTCAATTGGTATATGCGGATTTTTCCAACGAGGACGAGGTGACTGCCGCCGCCAGGGCGATCCTGAAAACAAAACGACGGCTCGATATTCTGGTTAACAACATTGGCGTAGCGGCCCCGCAGCGGATGCTGGCCATGACGCCAATGAGCGCGGTTCGAGAGTCCTTCCAAATAAATGTTTTCTCCAGCCTTCTGTTTACGCAGCTTATCGGCAAAAGCATGATGCGGAGCAGACGGGGAAGTGTCATCTTTCTGTCCTCGTCTGCCGCCTTTGACGGTGGCTCGAACATTGAGTACTCCGCTGGAAAAGCGGCGTTGGTGGGAGCGGTCCGGCGGCTGGCGGTGGAGCTGGGGAGCTTTGGAATTCGGGTGAACGCCCTTGCTCCCGGTTTGACGGACACGGATATGGGCGGTATCACCAGCGAAGAGGTCAAGGCCATAGCTGTGAGCCGGAATGTGATGAAACGGCTGGGAAAGCCAGAGGAAATCGCGGATGCGGCGGTGTTTTTGGCGTCAGACCTCTCCCGGTTCATAACGGGCCAGACGCTTCGAGTGGACGGCGGACTGCTGTGACGCAGGAGAATCCGCTGGGGAAAATAAATGTTCTGGAGGAACAGTATGAATCCGATTGAGCGCAAGATGCTGGATTTATTGAAAAAAATGAAAAACGAATGCGGCGCCTTGGCAGTAAAGGCCGAGTTTGAGGCGGAGGGAATCCGGACGCAGGAGCTGGTCATGCTCAACGAGGTGGTACTCCGAGCCGATATGACACTGATTGTCAAAATCGGTGGCTGCGAGGCGGTCCGGGATTTGGACGAGTGCAGGATGCTTGGGGCGGGCGGGATCATAGCGCCTATGGTGGAAACCCCTTATGCCATGAAGAAGTTCTCGGAGGCGGCCAACCGAGTTTATCAGGAGCAGGCCGGGGATATCGAATGGATCATCAATGCGGAGACGGTCACCTCCCACCAGAATCTGGACGAGATACTGAACGTGGGAGCGGGATTTTTAAACACAGTTACGATTGGGCGGGATGATTATGCTGGCTCCATGGGCTTGGACCGGGCGGAGCTCAACGGAGAGCGGATGCTGGAACGGACGCTGGATATTGCGCGCCGGGTAAAAGCATGTGGCTGCCGCGTGGGTTTGGGCGGCGGCATATCCGTAAACGCGATTCCGTTTTTGCGTGGGATGGACGGCTATATCGATAAATTTGAAACCCGGAAGGTGGCCTTTGCCGCTGGAGCGGACGAGGATTGCCTGCGGGATGGAATCACAAGCGCGATTGAATTTGAGATGCTCTATCTGCAAAATAAATGCGGATATTACGGCCGAATGGCCAGAGAGGACGAGGGCCGGCTGGACGAGATGCGGCGGCGTCTTGGAGAGTCCGCCGGTAGATAAAGCGGCGCGCAGTCCTCTAGACCTCAGGATATTACGGTTTTTGTAACAACAGGCGGTACTGCGGCAAGGAGAGAATTATGGCGATGATTCGAGTAGCGGACTACATCATGAAACGGATTTATGCGGAAGGGGTTCGCCATCTGTTCTATGTTCCAGGAGGACAGTGCGTGTATTTGACGGACGCGCTGAGAAGAAGCGAACTTCAGCCCATTGCGATGCACCATGAGCAGGCAGCTTCTATGGCTGCGCTGACATACGCGCTATACAACGATCATTTCGGGGCTTGCCTGGTTACGACAGGCTGTGCCGGAACCAATACCATGACCGGCGTGCTCCACGCTTGGCAGGACAGCATTCCCTGTATCTTCATCTCGGGACAGCAGACCTATACCCAGACGATCAAGCAGTCCGGCCTTCCCCTGCGTCAGGTGGGAGTGCAGGAGGCGGACATCGAGACGATCATGAAGCCCATTACCAAATTCGCGGTGACGGTGGAGCGGGCGGAGAACATTGCCTGCTGCCTGGATCAGGCGATTTATCAGGCGAAATCGGGTCGGAAGGGGCCTGTTTGGGTGGATGTTCCGCTAGACGTACAAAACAGCATGGTGAATGAGGAGCAGCTGGAGCGATACGTGCCGGAGGCGGAGGAAATGCCCCGAGCCTCCGGGGAGGATTTGTGCTTTACGGCGGAGGCCATAGGGCGTGCCCAACGTCCGGTGATTTTGGCCGGACACGGCGTACGCGGCGCCGGCGCGGAGGCGGAGCTGCGGCGCTTTGCGGAAAAGACTCGAGTGCCCGTGGTGTTCACCCGGTTTTCCTATGACCTCTTCCCCTATGAGCACGATTTGAATATGGGCGTTGCGGCCTGGATGGGCGGGTCGAATCGCTATGCGAATTTTACCATCCAGAATTCTGATTTGGTGATCAGCGTGGGGTGCCGGCTCTCCACCGATACGACGGGACCGGAGCGGGAAAGGTTTGCCCGGGCGGCCGAGATCATCGTGGTGGATATTGACGAGGTAGAGCACGCGAAAAAGGGCGTTCGCATAGACCGCTTTGTTCACGGAGACGCGAAGGACTTTTTGGCGAAGATGAACGCCATGGAGCTTCCTCAGGCGCCGGCTTCGTGGTTGGACACGTGCCGGCACTGGCGGGAGATTTTCCGCCATCAGAGCCAGTGGAGCGACGGTGGACATCTCGTGGATTTAAAGGTGTTTATGGAACGGCTGTCCATGAAAATGCCCGAGCATAGCGTCTATGTTTCAGACGCGGGGCTGACCGGAATTGTAGCCTCCGCATCCACTAGGGTCAAGGAAACGGACCGTCTGCTCCACTCCTTTGCGCAGGGTGAAATGGGCTACTCCCTGCCGGGGGCTCTAGGGGCCGCCCCTCTGGCGGAGGGGCCGGTAATTTCCTATACAGGGGACGGCTCCTTCATGATGAATCTCCAGGAGCTGCAAACTCTGGTACGGAACCAATTCGATGTAAAAATTGTTATTATGAACAACAACGGATATTCCGGTGTCCGTCACGGTCAGCGGGCCCACTTCCGGGGAAAAACCATCGGTACAGATCCTGGCAACGGCGTGGATTTCCCGGATTACGGAAAGATTGCCGCCGCCTTCGGCATACCCTACTGCAGGGCGGAGAATACGGCCGGCATTGACGGGGCCATTGAAAAAATTGTAAGCGCCCAAGGTCCCCTCATCTGCGAGGTCATGTGCGATCCGGACCAGTTCGATCTCCATAGCGGCCTGGTGACTAACGGAAAGCGGA
>CATOKC010000061.1 GCA_951800675.1 uncultured Oscillibacter sp. | reverse complement strand
CGCAGAGGGAGAGGGGGTCCTTGGTCTCCCGGTCCATCTTGTTGATGAAGGTGAAGATGGGGATGTGCCGCAGGGCGCAGACCCGGAAGAGCTTCCTCGTCTGGGGCTCCACGCCCTTGGCGGCGTCGATGACCATGACGGCGGAGTCCGCCGCCATGAGGGTGCGGTAGGTGTCCTCGGAGAAGTCCTGGTGGCCCGGGGTGTCCAGGATGTTGACGCAGTAGCCGTCGTGCTGGAACTGCATGACGGAGGAGGTGACGGAGATGCCCCGCTGCTTCTCAATTTCCATCCAGTCGCTGGTGGCGGCCCGGGCCCGCTTGCCCTTGACCTCGCCCGCCTGGGCGATGGCCCCGCCGTAGAGCAGGAGCTTTTCCGTGAGGGTGGTTTTGCCCGCGTCGGGGTGGGAGATGATGGCGAAGGTTCGCCTCCGGGCGATTTCGTCCTTAAAAGCGGCCATGTTGCAGCCTCCTGGTTTTTAATAATGGGAGTGTTTCCACAAATTAAATAATATAGCATAGATTTGGGCGGTTTGCAAGTCCGGCGCATTGACAGGGCTTTGTCCGGCGTGCTATCATACTCACCTATATCCCGTTGATGGCCAAGTACCTGGGAATTCTCACCGGAAAAAGCGAAGAGGCCTGATTCCATTCCCGGAGGAGCGCGCCTTTTTTATCAAGGGGCTGTGCGGCTTTGCCAACACCCAGGTATTCACAACCATTTTGAGCTTTACCGTGGACAACGCCCGGATTTCTCCGGTGGATCTGCTGCTGGGCTATCCCTCCAACCTGATTTTAATGTGGAAAGAGCGGCGCTTCATCCGCTGGAAGCTCTGCCTGCCCCTGTCGGCCCTGGTGACTGCGGGGAGTATCCCGGGCATTCTGTTAAAAAAACACAGATGCCGGCGTCATCAAAGTCATCTTCGGCATGGTGATTTTTCTGCTGGGCCTGGAGATGCTGAGCGCCCGCGTTCTGGACGAGGTGCGGGTGAAAAAATGCGTAACCGTCATGCTGATGTTCTCCGGGGCGGCGCTGATTCTCAGATGAACACAGGTTCTTGCAAAAATCCAAGGGAAACCAATTGACGGTTTCCGTCCCTTATGCTAAACTGAAAGCAATGTGTCAATGGCAGGACACGGGCTCCAGGCCTTGCTTGCGGCGTGCCGGGCAAGACCGAACATCACAACCATGACATGATCGGGAAAGAAGGAAGCATATGTACAAAATCGTCAGAAAAGAGGCTCTGCGCCCCACCGTCACCCTGTATGAGATCGAGGCCCCGCTGATCGCCAAGAAGGCCCAGCCGGGACAGTTCATCATCCTCCGGGTGGACGAAAAGGGCGAACGCGTCCCCATTACCATCAACGCCTACGACCCGGAAAAGGGCACCGTCACCATCATCGTCCAAACCGTGGGCGCCACCACGGAGAAGCTCAGCCGCCTCAGCGAGGGCGACTGCCTCCAGGACTTCGTGGGTCCCCTGGGCAAGGCCACCGAGACCGAGGGCAAGAAAAAGGTCTGCGTGGTCGGCGGCGGCGTGGGCTGCGCCATCGCCTACCCCGTTCTCAAAAAGTTCCACGACGACGGGGCCGAGGTCCACGCCGTGGTGGGCTTCCGCACCGAGGACCTGGTGATTCTCGAGGACGAGTTCAAGAAGTCCTCCGACAAGCTCATCGTCTGCACCGACGACGGGAGCTATGGCCGCAAGGGCCTGGTCACCGAGGCTTTGAAGGAGCTCATTGAAGAAGGGAACCAGTACGACGAGGTCTTCGCCATCGGCCCCATGGTCATGATGAAATTCGTCTCCAAGACCACGGAGCCCTACGGCGTCCCCACCACCGTCTCCATGAGCCCCATTATGATCGACGGAACGGGCATGTGCGGCGGCTGCCGCCTGAGCGTGGGCGGCGAGATGAAGTTCGCCTGCGTGGACGGCCCGGACTTCGACGGCCACAAGGTGGATTGGGATCTGGCCGTGAAGCGGAACCAGATGTATATGGAATTCGAGAAGCACAAGCACGAGGAGACCTGCAACCTCTTTAAGAAGGAGGCCGAATAATCATGGCCAATATGTCTTTACAGAAAAACCCCATGCCCTCCCAGGACCCCAATGTCCGGAATAAGAACTTCCAGGAGGTGGCCCTGGGCTACACCGAGGAACAGGCTCTGGACGAGGCCCAGCGCTGCTTAAACTGCAAGAACCGGGCCTGCATGCAGGGCTGCCCCGTCATGGTACATATCCCTGAGTTCATCGCCGAGGTGGCCAAGGGCGACTTTGAGGCGGCGTACCAGATCATCTCCAACACCTCCGCCCTGCCCGCCGTCTGCGGCCGGGTGTGCCCCCAGGAGACCCAGTGCGAGATGTACTGCGTCCGGGGCAAGAAGGGCGATCCCGTGGGCATCGGCCGTCTGGAGCGGTTTGTCGCCGACTGGCACAACGCCCACCGCGCCGAGGCTCCGGAAAAGCCCGCCAGCAACGGCCACCGTGTCGCTGTCGTCGGCTCCGGCCCCGCGGGACTGACCTGCGCGGGCGACCTGGCCCGGAAGGGCTATGACGTCACCGTGTTCGAGGCCCTCCATCTGGCGGGCGGCGTGCTGGTGTACGGTATCCCCGAGTTCCGTCTGCCCAAGGCCATCGTCCAGAAGGAAGTGGACGGATTGAAGGCCATGGGCGTGAC
Organism: uncultured Oscillibacter sp.; assembly: GCA_951800675.1. The sequence continues at coordinate 16,397 of CATOKC010000061.1, read as the reverse complement.
CATCGCCACGGATACGGTTATCGGCCGGACCATCTCCATCGACGAGCTGATGGAGGAGCAGGGCTTCGAGGCCGTGTTCATCGGCTCCGGCGCTGGGCTCCCCATGTTCATGGACATCCCCGGCGTGAACTACCGGGGCGTCTACTCCGCCAACGAGTTTTTGACCCGCATCAACCTGATGAAGGCCTATCTCCCCGACTCCGACACCCCCATTCAGCGGCCCAAGAAGGTGGCCGTGGTGGGCGGCGGCAACGTTGCCATGGACGCGGCCCGCTGCGCCAAGCGCCTGGGGGCCGAGGTGTACATCGTCTACCGCCGGGGCATGGAGGAGCTCCCCGCCCGGAAGGAAGAGGTGGAGCACGCCGAGGAGGAGGGCATCATCTTCAAGACCCTCTGCAACCCGGTGGAGATCTTCGCCGACGAAAACGACGACGTGAACAAAATCCGCTGCATCCGCATGGAGCTGGGCGAGCCCGACGCCTCCGGCCGGCGGCGGCCCATTGAGGTGCCGGACAGCGAGTTCGACCTGGACGTGGACTGCGTGATCATGTCCCTGGGCACCAGCCCGAACCCGCTAATCAAGTCCACCACCAAGGGCCTGGAAATCAACCGCAAGGGCGGCATCGTGGTGAACGAAGACGGCCTGACCTCCCGGGAGAAGGTCTATGCCGGCGGCGACGCGGTGACCGGCGCGGCCACGGTCATTCTGGCTATGGGCGCGGGCAAAACCGCCGCCAAGGCCATCGACGAGGCCCTGAGCAAGTAATATGAACAAGAACGCCGGAAGAGCAGCCGCTCTGGCGTTGGCGCTGTGCCTCCTGTTCGCCGCCTGCGGCGGGCAGGGGGCTTCGCCGTCCGAAGCGCCGCCGGAGGACCTGCCGCCGGAAGAAACAGCCCCGGTCCCCTCCGGCTTCCCGGAGCTGGAGGAAACGGAGTGGGAGGCGGTCAGCGTCGGCCTGGAGTCCTTCGGCATCTCCCAGACCTTGAATGATGAACGCTTTGAGTATATCTTCAACCATACGAACACAGTCCCGTTGGACCAGCTCATTGTCTTCGACCTGTGGGGCGACGCGCTGACGGAGGGGTCCAGCGAGGAGCTGCGAAGCCGCTTCCTGGAAGCGCCGGACACGGTGCTGGCCTATCTCGTGCTGATGGGGGACCAGCGGGTGGACTACTGGGACCAGCCGCTGGCGGCGGACGTGATCTGCCGCAACATCGCCTCTGCCGACGCCGCTTGGCACGGCGGTACGGAGGAGTTTGCCGCAACCATAGCCTCCTGCTGGGAGCGGTATCTCACGGGCCGGATCGCGGAGCTGCTGGACGTGATGGAGCGGGAGCATGCCGCCTCTATGGAGCGGAACCACGGACAGAGCCAATGAACAGCGCCCCGGGGAGGTCCTCTCCGGGGCGCTGTCTTGCGTATTTTCTTCCGAATCCTCTAATGGCCTTTCCGCTTCTCCCGCCGTTTCTCCTGGCGGAGGGCGAATTTCCGCTCCTCCTCCGACTCCCGCTCCGCCCGCCTTTGGCGATTCCGGCGTTGCCTTCCTCCCGCTGGAGGGCCAGGGCTTGCTGAGCCTTGGTGCCCATGGCGGCGGGGCGGACGGCCCTTTGGGCCTCCCGGCGGGCGCGCTTGGGGCTGACCTTCCTCTCGAAGGGGCCCTTGGCGGCGACGGGAGGGCTGAAGCGCAGGCTCCGCCAGTTCTCCAGCAAAAAGGCGTAGACCTCCTGGTCCCCCGGCTCGGCTCCGAAGGGGAGCTTGCAGGCCTCATAGGTCCCGCCCCCGCCCCGCTCATAGAGCAGGACCCAGAAGGGGTCCTCAAAGCGGACGGTCAAATTTGCGTATCCGGTTTCCATACGCGGTTCCTCCTTTTCGTGTCTCTCACGGAGAACGGACAACCAAAGGAGGCAGGTTACTGGTACTCCCCGGAGGGGGTACGCCCGGACTACCGACCGGGCCGTGTTTTTATCTCCGCAGGTTTATTGTAGCGGAAAGGTACGCAAAATGCAAGGGAGCCTGTACTCGCCCTTCGGGCGGGGGCGCGGCTTCTTTCAACTCTGTAAGATTTGAGAAAGAATCTGGACAGATTCCTATGGTAGAGTATCTACAGTAAAAGCCCCATGGCTTGAAAACACTTTACCTTGGAGGTATCAGGATATGACAATCTTAGAGACAAAGGCCCTGCACAAGCACTACGGCTCCGGCGAGGCGGAGGTCCGCGCCCTGGACGGCGTGGACCTGACGGTGGAAAAGGGCGAATTCGCCGCCGTGGTCGGCACCTCCGGCTCCGGCAAGTCCACTCTTCTCCACATGCTGGGCGGGCTGGACCGGCCCACCTCCGGCTCCGTCACCGTGGACGGAAAGGACATCTTCTCTTTAAAGGACGAGGCTCTCACCATCTTCCGCCGCCGGAAAATCGGCTTCGTCTTCCAGAACTACAACCTGGTCCCCGTCCTCAGCGTCTATGAGAACATCGTCCTCCCGATTCAATTGGACGGCCAGAAGCCCGACGGGGCCTATGTGGACCAGATCATCGAGACTCTGGGCCTGGAGAAGAAGCTCCGGAACCTCCCCAACAACCTCTCCGGCGGCCAGCAGCAGCGGGTGGCCATCGCCCGGGCCCTGGCGGCCAAGCCCGCCATCATCCTGGCCGACGAGCCCACCGGCAACCTGGACTCCAAAACCAGCCAGGATGTCATGGCCCTGCTGAAAATCACCAGCGAGAAGTTTGCCCAAACCATCGTCATGATTACCCACAACGAGGAAATCGCCCAAATGGCGGACCGCATCATCCGCATTGAGGACGGGAAAATCCGGTCCTCCCGGACCACCGGGGAGGAGGCGTAACCATGATCCGTGTCGCCAACAAGGGCTGTGTCCGCCGCCTGGGCTTCCGGTCCATGCGGGCCGCCCGGACCCGCAACATCGTGGCCGTCCTGGCCATTGCCCTAACCACCATCTTGTTCACCTCCCTCTTTACCATCGCTTCCTCCATCAACTATTCCTTCCAGCAGGAGAATTTCCGCCAGGCGGGCGGCGACTTTCACGGCACCATCAAGGGCCTCACCTGGGAGCAGGTGGAGGAAATGCGGACGGACCCGCTGATTCAAGAGGACTTCGCCCGGTTGTTCGTGGGCATGCCCGTGGACCCGCCCTTCAACAAATCCCATGTGGAGGTCTCCTACCTGGAGCCCGCCGCCGCGCCCCACTACTTCTGCCAGCCAGTCGAAGGGACCCTCCCCCGGGAGGGCACCGACGAGGCCGCCACGGACACCCGCGTTCTGGCCCTTCTGGGGGTGGAGCCGAAGGTGGGCGCGAAATTCACCATTTCCTTCTACCTTGACGAAAACACCTCCAGCCGGAAGCTGGTCACCCGGACCTTCACCCTCTCGGGATGGTGGGAGTATGACAGCGCCCTGGTGGCCAGCAATGTGCTCCTGCCCCGCTCCGCCGCCGAGGAGTTCTGCGCCCAGGGCAGCGGGGACCCCTACTCCATGACCGGAGAATGGAACCTGGACATGATGTTCAAAAGCGACCTCCAGATCGAGGAGAACATCCTTCAGATCCTGGAGAACCACGGCTATCAGCACGACGACCCCCAGGGGGAGAATTACTTGAAAATCGGCGTCAACTGGGGCTACTCCGGGGCCCAGCTTTCCAACAGCTTTGATATCTCCACGCTGATCGCCATTGTGGTTTTGCTGCTGCTGATTATCTTCACCGGCTACCTGATTATCTACAACGTCTTCCAAATTTCCGTCACCAACGATATCCGGTTTTACGGCCTTCTGAAAACCATCGGCACCACCGGCAAGCAGATCAAACGCGTCGTCCGGCAGCAGGCCCTGCTTCTCAGCCTTATCGGCATCCCCATTGGACTGCTCCTGGGCTTTGTCATCGGCAACAAGCTCACCCCGGTCATCATGACCCAGCTGAGCTACAAGAACGCCTTTGTCTCCTTCAACCCCCTGATTTTCATTGGAGCGGCGCTGTTCGCCCTGCTGACCGTGTTCCTCTCCTGCGCCCGTCCGGGCCGCATGGCGGCGAAGGTCTCCCCGGTGGAGGCCGTGCGCTACACCGAGGGCGGCGGGCCGAAAAAGGCGGGGAGGCGGGAGAAGGTCCGCAAAGCCCGGAGCGGCGCGTCCCTTCCGGGCATGGCCTGGGCCAACCTGGGCCGGAGCCGGGGGAAAACCGTGGTGACGGTCATTTCCCTGACGTTGGCGGTGGTGCTGGCCGCGATTACCTACACGTTCTCCACCGGCTTCGACATGAACAAGTACCTGGCCCATAAGGCCGACGTGGACTTTATCCTGGGGGACGCGGCCTACTTTCAGACCAGCGGCGGCTTCCGCACCGCCGATCAGGCGGTGCCGGAGAGCATCATCTCCGACGTGAGCGCCCGGAGCGGCGTGGAGGAGAGCGGACGGGTCTACGGCGGCGTCTCCGCCATAAAGCAGTTTGTCACCGAGGACTGGCTCCGGATGGGCTATGGAACGTATAATACCCCGGAGCTTGTGGATGAAATCATCGCGGGAACGGCCCGGCTGCCCAGCGGGCTTCTGGAGGCCGGCGTGCAGATGTACGGCATGGAGGACTTTCCCCTGAGCCTGCTGGACGTGCTGGAGGGAGACCTGGCCCCCCTGTCGGACCCCAGCCAAAAGGCCATCGCCGCCGTGTACCGGTCCGACGATTACAACGCCACCCAATGGGGCAGCAATTGGGCCAAGCTGGGGGACACCGTGACGGTCCGCTATATCACCGAGATGGAGTATTTCTACCGGGACACCGGGGAGATCGTTGAGGACCTGGACGCCGCCATCGAGGGAAACCGCCCCTGGGGAGAGCGGGCCAAGGTCTATGAGGACATCGACTACACCGTCTGCGCCCTGGTGCGGATTCCCAACTCCATCTCCTACCGCTACTGGGTTGTGGGCGCGGATGAGTTCATCCTGGGAGCGGAGCGGTTCAAACAGGACACCGGCACCGACAGCGTCATGACCTATGTCTTTAACACCACCGACGAGGCGGAGGAGGGCATGGAGTCTTTCCTGGCGGAGTACACGGAGAGCGTCCAGCCCCTCTACGACTACGAGAGCCGGGCCAGCTACGAGGCGGAGTTCGAGGGCTTCCGGGGCATGTTCATGACCATGGGCGGGGCCCTGAGCCTCATCATTGGATTGGTGGGCGTGCTGAACTTCATCAACGCCGTCCTCACGGGCATCCTCACCCGAAAGCGGGAGTTGGCGGTGCTGCAATCCGTGGGCATGACAGGAAAGCAGCTAAAAACCATGCTGGTGTACGAGGGGCTGTATTACACCCTCCTGGCCCTGGCGGCGTCCCTGGTGATGACGGTGTGCCTGGGGCCCCTGGTGGGAAACATGGTGGGAGAGATTTTCTGGTTCTTCACCTACCAGCTCACCGTTCTGCCCATTGTGGTGATTCTGCCGGTCTTTCTGGCCCTGGGGGCCCTGGTGCCCCTGTGGACCTACCGCTCCGTGTCGAAACGGACCATTGTGGAGCGTCTGCGGGAGGCGGAAGGATGAAAAAGCTGTTTTGGGCGTTCGGTCTCCTGCTTCTTCTCACCGCCTGCGGGCAGAGGGAGGAAGCCGTGGAGGGCAACCTGATTCTCACCAACTACGCCGCCCTGGCCATCTCCCACATCACCGTGGAATACGACGGCGGGTCCGCCTCGTCGGAGGAGGCGATTTCGGATACCCAGCTTGGCTCCTTCACCCTGCCGGAGGAAGAGAACCTGACTTATACGGTCTCCTTCCAGACGGAGGAGGGGGAAACCGTCTCCGAGAGCTTTACCGACTCCTTTGCCGGGGAAACCGTCGTCTACCTCCGGGCGGACCGGGCGGAAGGCTTCTGGCGGCTGGAATACGACCGGCCATCCTGACAACCCGCAGGGCCCGCCAAAAGGCGGGCCCTGCCATAATTGACAGGTTTCCGTCTGTTTTTCCTCACATTTTTCGTGAATTTTTCCCAAAAAAGAGATTGCATTTCCTCACCGCTTTGCTTATAATCAAGGGAATAAAGCGAAAAGAGGGTGTTACCCATCATGCGCACCGAACAAAAGCTGAACATGACCATGCTCTGCGACTTCTACGAGCTGACCATGGGCAACGGCTATTTCCAGGCGGGCTTCCAGAACCGGACGACCTATTTCGACGTGTTCTTCCGGGACGTGCCGGACCGGGGAGGCTTTGCCATCTGCGCCGGTTTGGATCAGCTCATCGACTACATTCTGGACCTGCACTTTGACGAGGAGGACATCGAATATCTCCGGGGCCGGAAGCTGTTCTCCGAGGAATTCCTGGCCTATTTGAAGGACTTCCGGTTCACCGGGGATATCTGGGCCATCCCGGAGGGGACCCCCATCTTCCCCCAGGAGCCGGTGGTGACGGTCCGGGCCCCCGCTATTCAGGCCCAGCTCATTGAGACCTTCACCCTGCTGGCCATCAATCACCAAAGCCTCATCGCCACCAAGGCCAACCGCATCGTCCGGGCGGCTCAGGGGCGGACGGTGCTGGAATTCGGATCCCGCCGGGCCCAGGGCACCGACGGGGCCATCACCGGGGCCCGGGCGGCCTACATCGGCGGCTGCGCCGGAACCGCCTGCACCATCTCCGACCAGCTCTACGGCGTGCCCGCCGGGGGCACCATGGCCCACGCATGGGTTCAGATGTTTGACACCCAGTATGAGGCGTTTGAGACTTACTGCAAGCTCTATCCCAACAACGCCACCCTCCTGGTGGATACCTACAACACGCTGAAATCCGGCGTGCCCGACGCCATCCGGGCCTTTGACACGGTGCTCAAACCCTTGGGCATCAAGCAATGCGGCATCCGCCTGGACTCCGGCGACATCGCCTATCTGACCCAAAAGGCCCGGAAGATGCTGGACGACGCGGGCTGGACGGAGTGCAAAATCTCCGCCTCCAACTCCCTGGACGAGTATATCATCCGGGATCTTTTGATTCAGGGGGCCCAGATCGACCTCTTCGGTGTGGGCGAGCGGATGATCACCGCCAGCAGCCAGCCGGTTTTCGGCGGGGTGTACAAGCTGGTGGCGGTGGAGGACGAGGGCGGTGCCGTCGTCCCCAAAATCAAGGTCAGCGAAAATGTGGACAAGATCACGAATCCCCACTTTAAAAAAGTCTACCGCATCTTCGACCGGGCCACCGGCAAGGCGGAGGCGGATTACATTGCCGTTTGGGATGAGACCGTGGACGAGCACCGAAGCCTGGAGCTCTTCGATCCCCGGGCCACCTGGAAGCGAAAGACCTATACGGACTTCACCGCCAAGCCCCTCCAGGTACCCATTTTTCAAGGGGGACGGCTGGTGTATCACCGGCCGGGCCTCAAGGACATCCAGACGTATTGCCGGGAGCAGGTGGATACCCTCTGGGACGAGGTAAAGCGGTTTGAAAATCCCCACACCTACTACGTGGACCTCAGCCAGCGGCTGTGGGACATCAAGCAGGGCCTTCTGCGTCAGAGCGAGTAAGGGGGCGCAAAATCCCCACCGCGTAGCATCGGAAGGCTGCGCTATGCCAGCGTTAGCCAAAGACTGTTCAAGGCAGGCCGCGGTTTCGCGCAAAAACACCCCCCGGAGAGTGACATCTCTCCGGGGGGTGCTTTAGACCCGCGGCCCCTTGCCGCGCCGGTCAAGCCGTTCGAAAACGAAGTGAGAGACGACGCTTGCTGTGGCCGATAACGGGAATCGAGCGGAGCTGGCCCTGGTTTCTCCCTTCCCCGCTGCCGGTATGAGGTGGGACGGCAGACTTATGATACCGGCGCTTGACCAAATCCGTGAAGCAGAATGGAAAAACGCCCTGTTCGAATTTTATCTATTTTTAATATTTTGCTGTTGAAGAAAGCGGCGTCTTTTTGTATAATGAAAAGGTCAATCGCTGAGACTGTCCATGAGGAGGCGAAGTCAGGTGCACAAGAACATTCCCTATATTCCCCCGGTCGAGGAGCGGGTCGAGCGGAAGATTTCCGCCGCCGCCAGCATCTCCATGTGCGCGCTGACGGTGCTGGTTCAAATCATCACCTCTTTGTTGATCTCCTTCCTTCTGGCGGAATACTCCAGCCTTGTCTACGCCCTGTTGCTCATCGCCGGCGCGGCGGTGGCCATCTGGGTCTACCAGCGGCCCGGCAGCCCCACCTATAAGCTGGTGTGGATGTGCCTGCTGCTGGCCATGCCGGTGTCCGGCATGATTCTGTTCTGCCTCTGGGGCGGGGCCCATCAGGTGAAGCAGCTCAGCCTCCAGAAGGTGCCCCCCATTCCCTGCGGAGAGAGCCAGCGCATGGCCAGTGAAATCGACCTCGGCCGCCTCCGGCGGCAGTCCCCGGCCTGGGGGCGGCTGGCGGCCTACCTGGAAAAGCGGGGCTTCCTGCTCTACCGGAACACCAGCGCCGTTTATTTCAAGGAGGGCGCGGAGTTTTTCGAGGACCTGATTCAGCGCCTGGAGCAGGCGGAATTCTATATCTTTCTGGAATACTATATTCTGGCGGAGGGGAAGCTCTGGGACCGGATCTTTGCCATTTTGAAGGAGCGGGCCGCCGCCGGAGTGGAAATCCACATCACCTTCGACGACTTCGGCAATCTCACCCGCTTCTCCGACGAGACCCTCCAGGCTCTCCAAAACGCGGGCATTGAGGTGAAGGCGTTCAACCCTGTCCACCGCTATGTGAACCGCATCTATTTCAATTACCGGGACCACCGGAAAATCGCCGTCATCGACGGGCAGTACGCCTACACCGGAGGCGTCAATATCGCCGATGAATATGCCAACCTGATTGTCCGCTTCGGCCACTGGAAGGATACCGCCGTGCGCATCGAGGGCGAGGGGGTCTGGGGCTTTGCCACCCAGTTCATGCAGATGTGGAAGATGATGGGCGGGACCTTCCACAACGAGGACGACTACTACCGCCCCCGTCATCCGGTGGAAAATGCCAAGGGCTGGTGCCAGCCCTTCACCGACGGGCCCTTGAACAACCCGGATAACCCCATTGAAGAGGTTTATCTCCAGCTCATCGCCTCTGCCCAGAAGATGCTCTACCTCACCACGCCCTATTACGCCGTGGAGGAGTCCATGCAAAAGGCGTTGTGCATCGCCGCCGACGCGGGGGTGGATGTGCGGCTCTTCATTCCCGGCATCCCGGACCACCACAAGTTCACCTACATGGTGGCTGAGACCTACTGGGGGGAGCTTTTGAGCCACGGCGTGAAAATCTACAAATACACCCCCGGCTTCCTCCACGCCAAAAGCGTCATGGCAGACCGGGAGGTGGCTTTGGTCGGCAGCACGAATATGGACTACCGGACCTTCCAGCTGCACTACGAATGTGGTGTGCTGCTGTACCACATGCCGGTAGTGGAGGATTTGCTGGAGGACCTGGACGGCATCCTGAAAGAGAGCCGGCCCTACACACTGGAGGATTGGAACAACCGCTCCTGGTTCCGCAGGATGTGCGCCTCCGTGTTCCGCTTAGGTTCTATATGGCTGTAAAACGCCAAGGGGGGAGCGGGCTCCCCCTTGAGAATCCCCCACCACCAGGCCGCGGACGGGTGGCGCCGCCCAAGGCGGCTGGAGTATTGGATTTTTTGTGACGCGCATGTCGTCACAAAAACGATTCCATTTTGGCTAGGAGAATCACATATGTCCCGTGAGCTTACCTCTCGGGAGACCGCCGAGCGCAGTCTCATTAAAACCTATCGAAAATCCCTGTGGAATCCCTTCATCGCCGCCGTAAAGCGGTATGAGCTGGTTTCCCCGGGGGACCATATCGCCGTCTGCGTCTCCGGCGGAAAGGACTCCTTTGTTCTGGCCAAGCTGATGCAGGAGCTGCAAAAGCACACGGACCGGCCCTTTCAGCTGACCTTTCTGGCCATGGACCCGGGCTACAGTTCGGCCAACCGCCGTGTGCTGGAGGAAAACGCCGAGCGGCTGGGCATCCCCCTGACCGTGTTCGGGAGCGACATCTTCGACGTGACGGTCCAGGTGGACAAAAATCCCTGCTACCTCTGCGCCCGGATGCGGCGGGGCTGTCTCTACGCCAAGGCAAAAGAGCTGAGCTGCAACAAGATCGCCCTGGGCCACCACTTCTCCGATGTGATTGAGACCACGCTGCTGGGCCTATTTTACGGCGCTCAGCTCCAGGCCATGCCCCCGAAGCTCCGCAGCAAAAATTTCCCCGGCATGGAGCTGATCCGCCCTCTGTACTGCGTCCACGAGGACGCCATTGTCCGCTGGCGGGATTACAATGAGCTCCGCTTCCTCCAATGCGCCTGCCGCTTCACCGAGGCCCGGGACGCCTCCGGCGACGGCGTGGGGGAGAGTAAGCGCCAGGAGATCAAGCTTCTCCTGCGGGAGCTGAAAAAGGCGAACCCCAACATTGAAAAAAGCATTTTCCGGGCCATCCATGGGGTCCAGCTGGATACCTTCCCCGGCTTCAAGTACCGGGGCGCGGCCCATACCTTTACCGATCTATACAACGGCTCCCCGGTTTTCGACGGCGGAGCGAATACCTGATGGAGGAAGAAATGATGGATTTTTACCGCTGTGAAAACCCGGACTGCGGCTTTGTGGCCGAGGAGGAGCCGGACATCTGCCCCCGCTGCGGGGGGACCTTTTTCACCGCCCTGACGGAGGAGGAGATGACCGCCTCCGATTGGGTAAACCTGGGGAACCAGGCCGTGGACGAGAAGCGGGAGACCGACGCCCTGGCCGCCTATCAGCGGGCGGCGGCGCTGAACGATCCCCTGGGCCTGACGAATCTGGGCTGGTGCCTGGAGGCGGGCATCGGCGTCCCGGCGGACCCCAAGCAGGCCGTGATGCTCTATGCCCAAGCGGCGGAGCAGGAGTACATGCCGGCCCTGACGAACCTGGGCTATTGCTATACATACGGTATCGGCGTGGAGACGGACTATGACAAGGCCCTGAAATGCTTCCAGAAGGGAGCGGAGCAGGGCTTCCCCCGGGCCCAGTTCCTGTTGGGCGAGGCATACCGCCGGGGCAGCGGCGTAGAGCCCGACGAGGCGGAGGCCGCCAAGTGGTATCAGTCCGCCGCATGGCTGGGCTATCCCGGCGCCCAGACGGAGCTGGGCCGGTGCCTGGAGTTTGGCGCGGGCGTGGAGGAGGACCTGGAGCAGGCGGTGAAGTGGTACTCCGCCGCCGCCGAGCAGGGCAACGCCCCCGGCATGTGCTGTCTGGGCTTCATGTACGAGTCCGGCCGGGGCGTGGAGCAGAACTGGGAGACCGCCGTGGAGTGGTATCGGAAGGCGGCGGAAAAGGGCTATCCCCGGGCGCTGTGCAACCTGGCGTGGTGCTATGAGCATGGCGAGGGGGTGAAGCGGGATTTCACCGAGGCCGTCCGGCTCTACCGGGAGGCAGCGGACCAGGAGTATCCCCGGGGCCAGCTGTGCCTGGGGCTCTGCTATGAGCGGGGCCGGGGCGTGCCCGCGGACAAGGCGGCGGCGGCGGATTGGTACCGCAAGGCTGCCGAGCAGGGAGACGAGGACGGCGCGTGCTGCCTGGGCTTTTTGTACGAGTCCGGCGAGGGCGTGGAGCAGAGCTGGGAAAGCGCGGTGGAGTGGTACCGCAAAGCCGCCGAGGGCGGGCTGTCCCGGGGCATGTGCAATCTGGCTTGGTGCTATGAGCACGGCGAGGGCGTGGAGAAGAACCTGGAGGAGTCCTTCCTCTGGTATCGAAAGGCGGCGGAGCAGGGGGATCCCCGGGGCTTGTTCAGCGTGGCCCGGGCCTATGACTATGGCGTCGGCGTGGCCCAGGACGTGAACCTGGCCGCCCAGTGGTATCAAAAGGCCGCCGACGCCGGTTCCGCTCCCGCCACCTGCGACTTAGGCGTATGCTACGAGCGGGGCGAGGGCGTGCCCCAGAGCTTTGAGAAGGCGGTGGAGCTCTACCGCAAGGCCGCGGAGATGGGCAACGCCCCGGGCCAGTGCAATCTGGGCTTCATGTACGAGTCCGGCCGGGGTGTGGAGCAAAGCTGGGAGGAGGCGGTGAAGTGGTACTCCGCCGCCGCCCAGCAGGGCTTCCCCCGGGCCATGTGCAACCTGGCCTGGTGCTATGAGACGGGAAACGGTGTGGAGAAGAACCTGACCCGGGCCGTCCATTGGTACCGCAAGGCCGCCGGACAGGGCGAGGGCCGGGGCATGTACTGCATGGGGCTATGCTGCCGGTACGGCAAGGGCGTGGAGCAGAACCATGCCGAGGCCGCGAAATGGTTTGAGCGGGCGGCCAACGCGGGCTATTCCCGGGCGCTGTGCGACCTGGGCGTGTGTTATGAATTTGGCGAGGGCGTGGAGCTGAACCTGGAGCGGGCCGTGGACTGCTACCGCCAGGCGGCGGAGCGGGGCGACCCGGCGGGCCGGTGCAACCTGGGCTATATGTACGAGACGGGCCGGGGTGTGGAGCAGAACTACGGGGAAGCCGCGCGGCTTTACAAGCTGTCGGCGGAAGCGGGCTATCCTCGGGCCATGTGCTGCTACGGCTACTGCTGCGAGTCGGGCCAGGGCGTGGCGTCGGATATCTCCGCCGCCGCAGAATGGTATCGCCGGGCCGCCGAGGGCGGGGACGCCACCGGAGCCTGCAACCTGGGCTATCTCTATGAGACCGGCGAGGGTGTGGAGCAAAGCTGGGAGACCGCTGTGACCTATTACCGCCAGGCGGCGGAGCGGGGGCAGGCTCGGGGGCAGTATCTCCTGGGCTGGTGCTATGAGCACGGCAAGGGCGTGGCCGCCAGCGTGGAGCGGGCCCGGGAGCTGTACGAGGCTTCCGCCCAGCAGGACTACAAACACGCTGTGGAGGCTCTGGAACGGTTGAAGAATCCCCCGAAGCCGGAGGCGGCAAAGACCCCGACGGGAAAATCGCCGGAGAAGAAGGAGAGAAAGCCGGAAAAAGGCGGCTTCCTCAAAAGCCTTTTCGGCGGAAAGAAATAAGAAAGCCGCGCCTGGGGGCTGGACCTCCAGGCGCGGTTTACCGACAGGCGGTGCATGTTTATGAAATCCTCTTCTTCCTGGTGGAAGAATAAAATCGCGTATCAAATCTACCCCAAGAGCTTTCTGGACGGCAACGGAGACGGGATTGGAGATTTGCCCGGCGTCCTCTCCAAGCTGGATTACCTCAAGGACCTGGGAGTGGATATTCTCTGGCTCTCCCCGGTCTATCCCTCTCCCATGGTGGACCAGGGCTATGACATCTCCGACTATTACGGCGTCGACCCCTGTTTCGGGACCATGGAGGACATGGACGCCCTGATTCGGGAACTGAAGCGCCGGAAGATGCACCTGGTGATGGACCTGGTGGTCAGCCACTGCTCCGACCAGCACCGCTGGTTTCAGGAGGCCATCCGGGACCCGGGAGGAAAGTACGGGCAGTACTTTTACATAAAGCCCGGACGGAACGGCGGTCCGCCCAACAACTGGCGGGCGGAGTTCGGCGGAAGCTGCTGGGACCGCCTGCCCGGCTCGGACCTTTACTATTTCCACACCTTCGCCAAGGAGCAGCCGGACCTGAACTGGGAGAACCCGGAGGTACGACGGGAGATCTGCGACATGGTGAACTGGTGGCTGGATAAGGGCGTTTCCGGCTTCCGGCTGGACGCCATCATCAATTTGAAAAAGGACCTGAGCTTCCGGGACGGTCCCGCCGACAGCCCCGACGGCACCTGCGCCGTGTCCAAAATGCTGCCCCAGACGGCGGAGATTGGGGAATTTTTGAACCAGCTGAAACAAGAGTGCTTCCTCCCCCACAACGCCTTCACCGTAGGCGAGGTATTCAGCATCGCCTCGGAGCGGGTGACGGAGTTCGGCGGGCCGGAGGGCTATTTTTCCACCCTCTTCGACTTTGGGCACTGCGTGGCGGACCACAGCGGAGCCTATTGGTATCAATACAAGCCCTTCGATTTCCGGGTCTGGCGGGACGCGGTGTTCCAGTCCCAGAAAAATGCCGGGAACTCCGTGTTTCTGGCCAATATTCTGGAAAACCACGACCAGCCCCGGAGCCCCAGCTTCTTCCTGCCGGAGGGGGACGACGGCTATGAGGGAATCACCGCCCTGGCGACCCTGTCCGTGCTGCTGCGGGGCATCCCCTTCCTCTATCAGGGCCAGGAAATCGGCATGCGGAATGGGGATTTCCGCACGGTGGAGGACTTTGAGGACCTAAGCACCCGGGATCAGTACCGGGCGGCCCGGGCCGCCGGGCGGACGGAGGAGGAGGCCATGGCAGCCTGCCGCCGCCACAGCCGGGACAACGCCCGGACTCCTATGCAGTGGACCGGCGGCGAGCACGCCGGGTTCACCAGCGGCACGCCCTGGTTTCCGGTGAATCCCAACTACCGGGAGCTGAACGCGGAGGCCGACGCCGCCTCGGAGCGGTCCGTCCGGGGGTGGTACAAGCGCCTACTGGACCTGCGTAAGGACCCGGAGTGGGAGGATACGCTGGTTTATGGCGGCTTTCGGCCCGCGTTTCAGGAGGAGTCGGAGATTTTTGCCTACTGGCGGACCGGGGCAGCGTCTGGGAAGCGAATTTTAGTCCTTTGCCACTATGGCCGGGGAACGGTTTCCGTTCCCTTTGAAGAGCCCTTCCGGGTGCTGCTGAACAACAGTGACGGACTGGAGAGCCGGGAGGGTCGCCTTTGGCTGCATACCTATCAAGTTGTGGTCCTGGGCTGTGGGGCCGGAGAAGAGGAGGAGCTATGATTCGCAATCTTGTCTTTGATATGGGCAACGTGCTGATTCAATGGAAGCCCAATCTATTCGTGGAGGCCCTGGGCGTCCCGGAGGAGGACCGGGCCCTGCTTTTGCGGGAGGTGTTCGGCTCTGTGGAGTGGATTCAGATGGACCGGGGAACCCTCTCCTTTGAGGATGGGCTGGCCGCCATCTGCCGCCGCCTGCCGGCGGGGCTCCACGCTTCCGCTCGGGAGCTGACCCTGGACTGGTGGCGGCGCTGGCTGCTGCCTGTGGAAGGCATGGCGGACTTGGTGCGGGAGCTGAAGGGGCTAGGATATGGCATTTACCTGCTGTCCAACGCCAAGGAGGACCTGCCCCGGTATTTTGACCGTATTCCGGGCAGCGAGAGCTTTGACGGTAGAATCGTCTCCGCCGACTGGAAACTTTTGAAGCCCCAGCCGGAGATTTACGGGACTCTGCTCCGGGAATATGGACTTCGAGCGGAGGAGTGCTTCTTCATTGACGATCTGAACATCAACATCGAGGGAGCCTGGTTTGTGGGCATGGACGGCGCGATTTTCGACGGGGACCTGCCCCGCCTCCGCCGGGTTCTGAACGCCGCCGGTGTGCCGGTGGAGCTTTGACAAAAGCGTCCGCCGGGACCGCAGTCCTGGCGGGAGAGCTTTTGTGGGTCGGACGGCCAGCGGTTCCTGCCAATTTCACTCTTTTCAAGCAAAGCCGCAAAAAGAGCTGGATTCGCGGCGGAAGAGGAAACAAGGAACATTTTTAACGAATGGCTGGTGAGGGATACGAGCAAGAAAATCAAGGCAGTCAAGAGGTCAAAAGGCATGAGCGGGAAGCCCGTCACAAGCAAGCCCATGTACGGCTACCTCATGGGCGAGGACGAAAATTTCATCATTGACGGGGAAGCCGTCCTACAAGGTAAAGCACAGCGTAGATGGTATCGTCAATAAATAATACTAACTACGCGTAAAACACTTTAAAAGCACGACAAGAAAAGGTATACTGAAGCAAGGTGAAAAAATATACCGATATAGTGAAGCGGACAGGCAGATCATAGCGGCGGCCAGATTTACTATGTGCTGCGTCGGCACGGCTGGAGGAAAGTGATGCCGCGGAGCAAACATCCGAAAAAAGCCAGCGAGGAGGTCATGGAGACCTCAAAAAAATTAAAGAAAAAGTGAAGAAATTGCAGACGGAAATCCACAATCGCAGAGGAGATAGGGGAAACGTGCGTCTGATGTTCCAAGATGAAGCTGGTTTCGGAAGGATCAACAAGCCCAAATACTGCTGGTGTGAAAAAGGAACCCGTTCCAGTGTGCCTTGTCATCATATACGGGAGTACCGATATGCCTATGGAGCAGTGGAGCCTCTGACTGGTGAATCGTGCTTCCTGATCATGCCCTATTGTAATACGGTGTGTATGAATCTGTTCTTTAGGGAATTGTCCACCCAATTCCCTAAATTGGGCTATAAAAATGAGGTCTTTACTTCCTTGAATAAGGTTGTGGATCGTCTCTGCCTTACCATTTGCTCCCTTCCGCCTCGACTTATCTCTCACATTGCTGCGAGAGCTTGGATTTTAAATGTTTTTGTTAGTGATTATAGCAATCCAATAAAGCAACAGTGAATTGACTAAAGGTGTAGAATGTTATCAGAAGGTGATAGGTATGTTAC
>CATOKC010000060.1 GCA_951800675.1 uncultured Oscillibacter sp. | reverse complement strand
ACAGGGAGTTCTCCCCGCCGTGGTGGGGACAGCCGCGCAGCCGTATGAAGAGTGGATGGGACAAAATGTCCGCCGTCATTTCCTGAAAACTCTCCGCCAAGGGAACACCCTCCTATCTTTTTTTGATGTCTTTATTATCCCACGCCGGCGCGGCAAATGCAAGGGAAAATCCTGGCGGGTTTTATTAAGATTTCTTAAGGACCTGCGGTCCTCCGGCGGAAAAACACCTTGCGTATCGCTCCCGTTTGGTGCATAATGGGGGGGTACACGAGAACCTATGCGCCCAGGAGGTCGCCGCCATGAACAAAAAACACATCCGGCAGATGACCGGCAGCCTGCTCCGCCGGACCGCCGCCCAGCCCGCCGCCAAATATCTGGCCCCCCACCGCGCCCTGGTGCGCCGGTGGCTGGAGGAGGAGAACTTTCTCCAGCGCTTCGCGCCGCTCTTCGACGGCACGCGGCTGTCCTGCGCCGCCGTGCTCTCCCTGTGCCGGGAGGAGCTGGAACGGCTCTCCCCCTGCCCGGAGGAGGGGTGGCTGGCCTATGCCTACGGCTTCGCCCGGGGCGGGCTGTTCCCGGAGCAGTTCCCCGACACGGGGCGGGAGGTCTATGGGGCGGGGGCGTCCTTCTTCCTCGCGCTGCTGCAGGTGCTCTTCGACGCCGAGCGGGCCGCGCTGCCCATGGACCCCATGTGGGACCTGGACCTGCTGCGGGAGGAGGAGCTGGAGGGCAGCGCCCATCAGGACGGCTACCGGCTGTTCCTGCGGGCCTGCCAGAGGGAGTACGTCTACGAGCTCATGCGGCTGGGGCTGGAGGTCACGCCCTGGCGGACGCTGGAGCATATCGCCGGGGTCCACCACGTGGCCGTCAGCGTGGCCCGGGATATGAAGCGGGCGGGGGTGCCCATCGACCTGCCCCTGGTATCCGCCGCGGCGGCGGGGCACGACATCGGCAAGTTCGGGTGCCGCCCCGGGGAGCGGGTGCCCTACCTCCACTACTATTACACGGACCTGTGGTTCCGGAGCAGGCACATGGAGGATGTGGGCTACGTGGCCGCCAATCACTCCGTTTGGGACCTGGAACTGGACTATCTGTCCGCCGAGAGCCTGGCCCTCATTTACGCCGACTTCCGGGTGAAGCAGGACCGGGGGAGCGACGGGCGGGAGATCACCAGGATCTCTACGCTGACGGACGCCTTCGACGTCATCCTCCACAAGCTGGACAACGTGACCAACGAGAAACGGACCCGGTACACCTTCGTCTACACCAAGCTGCGGGATTTTGAGCGCTATATGGTGCGCATGGGGGTGGACGTGACCCTCTCCGGACAGGCCGCCGCCCCGCTCCCCCAGCCGGACGCCGCTCTGATGGAGCCCGCCCAAGCTATGGAGGCCCTGCGGATGCTGGGCGTGGAGCACAATGTGGCCCTGATGAGCCGCCTCACCGGGCAGCGGAGCTTCGCGGGACTGCTGGAGCAGGCCAGGGGGGAGACGGACTGGCGGCGGCTGCGGGCCTGTCTGGGGGTGCTGGAGTCCTACTCCGTCTACCTGGGCTATGCCCAGAAGGTGCAGACCCTGGCGTTCCTCTACGAATTATTGATGCACCGGGAGGGGGACATCCGCCGGCAGTCCGCCGCCCTCATGGGGGAGATCATCGCCCGGTTCCACGCGGGCTACGTCAAGGAGTCCCCGGACGGCTGCACTCCCGACGGGCGGGAGGAGGCCGGTCTGGTCCAATGGCGGCTCTATCTGGCCAAGCTCATCCGGCCGGACCGGAAGCTCATGGCCCAGCACCGGCGGTGGATCGGCTTTACGCTGAAGATGGTGGTCAACTCCGTGCTGGAAAAATGCCCGGCGGACCGGCGGGGGCTGTTTTTGCAGGAATTTCTCCGGTACTACCGCCGTCCGGAGCGGCTGGAGGATGAGACCGCCTTCCAGCTGCTGGAGACGGCTACGGCGCTGCCGGTGGAGGTCCTGGCGGACCGGCAGCGGTACGACCTCCTCTTCTTCGCCCAGGCGCTGTCCTCCCGGAAGGACGTGACGGTGCGCACGGCGGCGGTGCTGCTGCTGGATTATCTCCGCCCCGCCATCTCCACCCAGGACGTGCTGCTGGGGGCCCTGCGGGAGGTGGACTGCGCCGGATGCCCCTCCCTGGCGCTGCTGCGGGAGGAGGCCATGGGGGAGATCACCGGACGGGGGAAGCCCCCCGCCCTGCCCCGGGAGGCGGTATCCGAGATCTTTCTGGATAACCTGAAGGCCGCCACGCCGTGGATCCTCAAGGAGGTCAACATCCGTCTGCTCACCCGGCTGGCCCGGGAGGGAGACGGGAGCCTGCTCCACATCGCCACCCACCTCACCAACCTGGTGAAGGTCAGCGACCGGGTCACGGTCCGCCACGCGGCGGGGGCCGCGCTGCTGTCCATGGCGCCTCTGCTCTCGGCGGAGGAGCGCAACGAGGTGGCGGTGGAGCTGTGCCGGGGGCTGGAGATCGGGCAGCAGGAGTTTGCCAAGTACATCCCCGGCTATCTGGGGCGGTTCTGCCTGTGGCTGCCGCCGGTGCAGCTGGATGAGGTCCTCAGCGAGCTGGAGGAGTCCCTGTGCGCCTCCAACGCCCGGGTGGCCTCCGCCGCGCTGGACGCCGTTGGGGTCATCTACGAGGAATACGACACCTACCGGGTCCGCTTTCCGGAGGGGGACGCGGCCTACCGCCGCCGCAGGGAGCGCCTGCTGGGACTGCTCCTCCGGGGACTGGCGGGCTTCCGGCCCCAGGTGCGGCAGGAGGCGCTGTTCGTCCTGGGCCGCCACGTGTTCGGGTCGGAGGTGCTGGGGGTCCACGAGAAGCGCCGGGCCTTCCTGCTGACACAGAAGAGGCTCCTGTCCCTCCTCCAGCAGGAGCAGGGGGATGAGCTCACCTTTTACTACCGCGCCGCCATGCTGGGGCGGCTGTACCGGTTCCTCACGGAGCAGGAGCTGCTCCGGGGGGGCTTCCGGTTCGAGGCGCCCAGGCCGGTGGCGTTCTTCCCCGGCACCTTCGACCCCTTCACCCTGTCCCACAAGGGCATCGTCCGGGCCATCCGGGATCTGGGGTACGAGGTGCTGCTGGCCATCGACGAATTTTCCTGGTCCAAGAAGACCCAGCCCCACCGCGTCCGGCGGCGGCTGGCCTCCCTGTCCACGGCGGACGAGTTCCACGTGTCCATCTTCCCGGAGAATTTCCCGGTGAACATCGCCAATCCGGAGGACCTGGCGGCGCTGCGGGCCCTCTTCCCGGGGCGGGAGGTGGCCATCGTGGCGGGCAGCGACGTGGTGGCCGGGGCCTCCTGCTATCGGGCGGAGCCCCGGGAGAACTCCATCCACGGTTTCGACCACATCATCTTCCGGCGGGACCAGGGGGGGCGGGACCCCCACGACTACAGCGCCATCACCGGGCGGGTGGTGGAGCTCCATCTGCCCACCCATCTGGAGGAGATCAGCTCCACGCGGATCCGGGAGGCTATCGACCAGGGGCGGGACGTCAGCAACCTCGTCGATCCGGTGGCCCAGGAGTTCATCTACCTCCACGGCCTCTATCTTCGGGAGCCCCAGGATAAGCCGCTGCTGCGGCTGGAGGAGCTGGAGCTTCAGCGGTGCCTGGAGCTGGATCAGGAGACGGAGGACGCCCTGCGCGCCACAGTCCTGGCCGCCCATCCCGAGCCGGAGGCACTTTGGGACGCGCTGAAGCGGTTCGGGGACCATCTGTGCATCCTCCGCCGGGACGGGACGGCGCTGGGGTTCGCCAGCTTCCGCTGTCTGGAGTCCAAGCAGCTCTTCTCCCGGCTGGGGAACGCGCGGCTGTCCGCCTTCGTCCGGCAGGAGACCGGAGGGCGGGTGCTGGTCATCAGCGGCATCTACGTGCCCAAGGGGCCCGCGCAGCTGGACCTGTGCCAGCTGCTGCTGACGGAGGTCCTGACGCTGGCCCTGCGGCAGGAGTTCACCTTCGCCCTCTTCTGTCCGGTGGAGGCCACGGTGGCCTACGTCCGGGAGATACTGACGCTCCAGGGCTTCGTGACCGCGCCCATCACGGACCACGGGCAGGAGCTGCTCACGGTGGACATGCGGCGGCCCATCGTGCTTACCCGGAACATCGAGACCACCATCAAGGCCCCCCTGAGGGCCAACCCCCGGGTGCTCGCCGCCGTCTCCGCCGCCCACCGGCGGCTCCAGCGGGCCTTGACGGAGATGTACCCGGGGTGTCTGGTGCTGTCCATGTCGGCGGGGCTGGTCTACCAGCGGCTGCTCCGGCGGATCGCCGCCTGCAACGGCGTACCCCCTCATCCGGTGGAGCCCAGGGTACTGGGGGAGTGCATCTGCGTGCCCTTCGGGAAGATCCTCCGGGGGGTGGCGGTGCCCAACACCGTCACCAAGACCCTCCACACCGACAAGGTCTATGAGCCGGACCTCTCCAGCTTCTCCGTGGAGGCCTACCCGAACTACTCCCCCCTGGCGGATCAGGTGCGGACCATCCATGCCTTCGGCCGGCCGGTGATCCTGGTGGACGACATGCTCCACGACGGCAAGCGCATCCGGGCCATCGCACCCCTGCTGGCGGAGGCCGGGACCCAGGTGCGCCAGGTGCTGGTGGGCTACCTCACCGGCATGGGCCGGGATACCATGGAGCAGCTGGGGTACCCGGTGGACGGCATCTACTATCTGCCCAACCTCCGGCTGCGCTTCGTGGAGTCCACGCTGTATCCATTCATCGGCGGCGACACCGTCCGCCGGTCCGAGCCCATGGCCGGGGGGCTCCACCCGGCGGTGAACCGGATATTCCCCTACGCCTCTCCCGACCTCAGCGAGGACTGCGCCGACGGCTCCACGTACCGGCTGAGCCTGGTCTGTCTGGAGAACGCACGGGACATCCTGCTCACGCTGGAGACGGAGTACCGGGCGCTCTACGCCCGGAACCTGACCCTCAGCCGCCTGGGGGAGGCGGTGATCCTGCCCCTCTGCCCGGACAAGGGGAACTGCATGTCCTACGACCTCAACCGGGCCGCCTCCGCGTATCTGGACAACGACATCGAAATGCTCCGGCGGCTCCAGGCGAATTTTAAGATCGTGATCGGAGGATGATCATGGAATACTTTCCTTCTCATAGCTTTGTCAACTGTGACCGGCACCCCTTCTCCGCCGCGCCGCCGGTCATCCCCCGTCCCTGCCGGGTCCATCTGCTGGCCCTGGGGGACGTGGGCAGCACGCTGGCCCTGGGACTGCGGCTGCTGGGCGGGGACGTGATCTCCACCCTGGGCATCTGCGACCTGCGGGAGAACGTGCCCCAGCGGTGGGAGTTTGAGCTGAATCAGGTCAACGCGCTGGGGGAGGGGCGGTTCCCCGCGGTTGAGATCGTGGATGTGGATGACGTTCTGGACTGCGACGTGTTCCTCTTCTGCGCCTCCCGGTTCGTGCCGGACACGGCGGTAAAGAGCGGGGACGTGCGCATGGCGCAGTATGAGCTGAACCGGCCGCTGGCGGCCTCCTATGCCCGCATGGCGGGAGAGCGGGGGTTCCGGGGCATGTTCTGCGTGGTCAGCGATCCGGTGGACCCCCTGTGCCGGGCGGCCCTGCTGGAGGGCGGGCTGTCCGCCGGGCAGATCCGGGGCTTCGGGCTGGGGGTGATGGACGCCAGGGCCCGGTATTACGCCGCCCGGGACGCGCGGTTCGCCGCCTACCTTACGGAGGGACGGGCTTTCGGGCCCCACGGGGAGGGGCTGGTGCTGGCCAACTCCATTGACCGTTATGACGACGCCCTCTCCCGGGAGCTCACCGAGAAGGTCAAGCGCGCCAATCTGGACATGCGGGCGCTGGGGTTCAAGCCCTATGCCGCGCCCGCCCTGTCCTCCGGGGCGTTGAGCCTGCTGGCCTGCCTCCGGGGGGAGTGGCACCACTCCTCCGTCTTTATGGACGGCGTCTACTTCGGTATCCGTAACCGCTTGGTGGACGGCGGTATCGAAATGGAGCGGCTTCCGCTGCCGGATGCGCTGCTGGAGCGCGTCCGGGAGGCCGTGGAGGGGCTGCAGGCCATCCGCTGAGGGCGGAAAAAGGGCCCGGAGTGGGTACTCCGGGCCGCTTTGCGGTGATGATACTGCTGTCTTCTATTGACGGGAACTCCCGGCGCTGTTCGCCGCGCAGCGGCGAATGACGCGCTGAAGCCGCGCGTGTTTGGGATTTTGCTCTTTGTTAGTTTTTTTTAGGGCGCGGCTTTAGGGGATTCCGCACTCTGCGGAGTGCGGCCAGAGGCGCCGCCTCTGGACTCCGCCACCTTTGAAAAGGTGGACGAAACTTTTAATTTTTTAGTCTGCCAGCGTTAGGTCGCCTTCCCGGATCCATCCGATCTTCCGGAAGAACCTGCCGAAGGCCCAGCACAGCACGGCGGGCAGTACGAAGGAGATCAGGATCAATCCCAGCCACTCCATGACGCCCGGTGTGATCGCCGCTGCGCCGTTGGACATCGCCCGTTCGCTGGGGGCCAGCCACCCCGTCCACACGCCGATCTGTCCCACCAGGCCGCAGGTCCCCATACCGGAGGACACCGGCGCGCCGTTCATCTCCAGCCGGAAGATGCACGTGGCGATGGGGCCGGTGACGGCGGAGGTCAGGATGGCCGGGAGCCAGATCCGGGGATTCTTCACGATGTTGCCCATTTGCAGCATGGAGGTCCCCAGTCCTTGGCTCACCAAGCCGCCCCATCCGTTCTCACGGAAGGACAGCACCGCGAAGCCCACCATATTGGCGCAGCATCCCGCCACCGCCGCGCCTCCCGCCAGACCGGTGAGGCCGAAGGCCGCGCAGATGGCCGCCGAGGAGATCGGCAGCGTCAGCGCCATGCCGATGACTACGCTGACGACGATCCCCATGAGGAACGGCTGGAGATCGGTGGCCCACATGATGATGTTCCCGACCGCCGTGGCGGCGGTGCCGATGGCCGGTGCCCACCAGGCCGAGAGGCCCACGCCCACCAGGATGGTCACCAGAGGCGTCACCAGGATGTCCACCCGGGTCTCCTTGGAGACCGCCTTGCCGCACTCGGCGGCGATGATGGCGATGAACAGCACCGCCAGCGGCCCCCCGGCGCCGGCCTGATTGGGGATGAGGCTGGTACTCCCCAGGGCGTTGGCGGCGTAGCCCACCGTGGCCAGGGAGAACAGTACCAGCGGCGGGGCCTGCAGGGCGAAGCCGATGGCGACTGCCATGGCCGCGCCGCTCATGGCAGAGGCGTAGGTCCCCACGTCCACCAGGAAGGACAGGCCGGTCTGCTCCCCCAGGGTCTTGACGATGGTGCCGATCAGCAGGGAGCAGAACAGACCCTGGGCCATGGCCCCCAGTGCGTCGATGCCATACCGCTTGGCGGAGAGGACGATGTTCTTGCGTTTGAGAAACGCGCTTATCTTTTTCATATCGATGTACCCGCTTTCTAGTCTAACAATGTGTCTTGACACATGTCGCTCCCATTGTAAACCATTTCCCGGATTTGTCAAGCGTTTTCTTGACGCCGCCGGAAAAAGAGAGGAGTCCGCCTATGCGCCGCCTGTCCCTGTTGTGTATCGTCCTCCTGCTGCTCCTGACCGGATGCTCCGTATCCGAGCCCTGCCGGAGGGAGCTGATGGCCATGGATACCTTTATGACGCTGTCGGTCTATGCGCAGTCTCCCGCCGCGGGTGAGGCCCTGCTGGAGGAGGCCGCCGGGGAGATCAGGCGGCTGGAGGGGCTCCTCTCCGTCACCGATCCCGGCAGCGAGATCTATCAGGCGAACCACGGCGGGGCCGTATCCCTGTCGGAACCGGTCCGGGAACTGCTGGAGAAGGCCCTGGAGCTCTGCCGGGAGACCGGGGGAGCGCTGGACGTCACCGTCTACCCGGCGGTCCGGGCCTGGGGGTTCACCACCGGAGAGTACCGGGTGCCGGAGGAGGCGGAGCTGTCTGCCCTGGTGGAGCGCGTTGGCTATGGACGGGTCGCCCTGGACGGGGACCGGCTCGCGCTTCCGGAGGGAGTGGAGCTGGACCTGGGGTCCGTCGGCAAGGGGTGGACCGGGGACCGGCTGACGGCCCTCTTCCGGGAGGCGGGAGTCTCCTCCGCCATCATGGAGCTGGGGGGCAATGTCCAGGCGCTGGGGACCAAGCCTGATGGCTCTCCCTGGCGGGTGGCGGTGCAGGCCCCCGGGGGAGGGTACGCCGGGGTGCTGGAGATCGCGGACAAGGCGGTGGTCACCTCCGGCGGGTACCAGCGGTACTTTGAGCAGGATGGGGAGACCTACATCCACATCATCGATCCCGCCACGGGGCGTCCCGCCCGGACCGGGCTGGCCTCCGTTACCATCGTGGCGGACAGCGGGCTCCAAGGGGACGGCCTGTCTACGGCCCTGTTCGTCATGGGGCGGGAGAAGGCGGAGGCGTTTTGGCGCAGGAACCCGGAGTTCGACTTCATCCTGCTGGGTGAGGACGGGACCGCTGCCATTACCGAAGGGCTGGAGGAATGCTTCTCCCTCTACGGCGGCTGGGAGGGACGGCCGCTGGAGATCATTCGGAAATAGGCTCCCTGTACGCGGCGTATGCAGATGCTCTTTGACAAAGTGCCGGTTTGCGTGTATAATAAAGCAAACCGGAAGGAGAGGACGGGCTGTAGCATGGGCGAAGTGATGGAATTTGCCGCCAGAGAGGACTTCCGGGCGTGGCTCAGTGAGAACTGCCTGACCAGTGGTGGTGTGTGGCTCCTGTTCGGCAAGCCCGGCGGCCCGAAGACCATCAAGGCGGGGGAGGCGCTGGAGGAAGCCCTCTGCTTTGGATGGATCGACGGGCAGATGCAGCGCATCGACGATACGGCATACCGGAAATATTTTTCCCCCCGCCGGGAGAAGAGCAGGTGGTCGGAAAAAAACAAGGCGCTGGCCCAGCGTCTTGAGGAGCGGGGCCTGATGACCGGTCCCGGTAGGCAGAAGATCGAGGAGGCCAAGCGAAACGGCCAGTGGTACGCCCCCGGCCCCGCAGCGGTCACGGAGGAGCAGGTCGCCGCCGTATCCGTCCTCCTGGAGGGCCGGGAGCCCGCGTGGACGAATTTTCAGGCCATGCCCCCGTCGGTGAAGAAGACCTACGCCCGGGCGTACTTTGACGCAAAGACGGACGCCGGACGGGAACGGCGCGTCGCCTGGATGGCGGACAGGCTGGACCAGAATTTGAAGCCGATGTGACCCTGTGCGAAATTAAAGACCGGAAAAGGCGGTGAGTAAGTGGCGAATAAGAACAGGTACCAGTTTGAGAGCAAGATCCATGTCTACCGCGCCACAAAAAGAATGACGCAGCAGGAGCTTGCCGACCTGGTGGGCGTTTCAAGACAGACGGTCATGCAGCTGGAACGGAACCGCTATAATCCGTCCATGCTGCTTGCTTACAGCATAGCGCGGGTGTTTGATGTTACCATCGAGGACCTGTTTGATTTTAAGGAGGGACAGCAGTGATCGAATGGCTGACGGTTTTATTTGACAGCAGGGTCTTTATGAAGGCGAACGCGATCCTTGGGTTCGTGCTTCTGGGCTTTTTTATATTCTTCTATTTTTCCAAGGAGGGAAGGGACGAACGGGGACGGGGGCTGATCGCCACGGCTTCCCTGGCGGCCTTCGTTGTGCTGTTTGTTCTCCTGAATGCTGCCGCATATTTCTTTAGCTGGGCGATGGATAATATCGTCCGGCTGGCAAATCTCATACAGACCGTTTATACCCTGTTTCTTTTATCGGCTGATATCGCGCTTCTGGTCTTACGAAAGATCAGATGACCCGCACGATGCGGCACAGGAGGCCTTGTTCATGATGCAGTGCATGAGCACGGGCCTGATTTTTTTGTCTTTAAATAAGAAATACTTGGCATTTAGAAAAATATAGATTATACTGCGTATGGCAAGGAAGTGGGCGCCCGCTTCACAGCAAACAGGAGGACATTAAATATGGCAAAATCAAATCAAGAAATCAAGAAAGGTGGCGGCTAAAATGATCAATTTAGTCTATAAGTCTGTTGTTGTAGAGTGTTCGACTGGCGTAGAAGATTTGGCAAAGGCTATTGAAAAACAAGCCGAAGAAATGCTGAATAAAGGATATAAGTTAGTAACTATGTCAACGGTTGGAGCAGATAAAGCTATATTGGTATTTAAGATTTAAAACATGCTCAAATTCCCTTTTATCTGTCAAACCCTCCTGAAACCCTGATATATCAAGGCTCCCCGCAAATTAAATGTTCAGATCCATGGTTTTATCAGCTTCCCTTAATTGTCCCATCAGGAACCATGAGTATTATCATGATAAAAACCAATAGCAGCACAAGGTTAATAGGGGATATTCCAGTTTGCCGGGCAGTCATCCATCGACAGGTGACTGCCCGCTTTGCAATGAATGGGAGGATATTGTCCTTGGCAGTGTAACTACTGAGTAGTTCCGGATGCTCTCCAGTGACTATAGCAACTATCAAAAATATCGCTAAGGGCTGACAGCGGAACAGAATCTGCGGACCAGTCAACGCTGCCGGAAACCGGTCCTGACAGCAGAGGACAGGGAAAATATCCAGCGCTGTTATTGATGAGAGTCCAGGCATCACAATAGAAGAGCTGTGGGAGAAATGGAATCTTTCTGCCAGCTATTCAACAGTGGAACGAGCAATAGCCGCAATAGGTTATACGCTGAAAAAGAAATCACTCTCCGAAAGTGAGCGTGACCGTGTTCGGTGTGCGGGAAAAGCGCAGAGAATGGAAAGAAACCATAAAACCTGAGATGGCGGAGCACTTGGTATTTCTGGACGAAAGCGGATTGAATACCGACTTGACCCGTCTTTATAGACGGGCACCCTCATCCCAAAGAGCAGTGGACCATGCCCCCTTGAATACGCCGTGGACAACGACCGTTCTTTCTTCCATTCGCCTAGGTGGGGAGAAAGCATTTACAACTTACCAGGGCGGAACGACCGGAGAACGTTTTGTCCAATATTTGAAAGAGGCTTTACTTCCGACCCTTCGGCCAGGCGACATCGCTTCTGATTATTGTTAGTTTTTTGATAGTTGCTATAGCTCAGATAATTTTGGAGCGTATTCGTGTGATCTCTTCCTCCAAAGACCTCATATTTTCTAGATAGGGGTTTGTTTCCCGGCTCAGTTCCTTCAGGCGCTCGATCTCCCTCAGGCATTCATCCCGCTGTTCTCCGATGCGTTTGGGAAGCTCGTGAAACCGTTTCAAAAAGTTCACCACACGGCGTGCGTTCCCGGCAGAGGATGGTCCCATTTCGATTGGATAGCCGGCCCCATTGCGAGACAGGACAACATAGGGCTTTTTGGCGTTCTGCTCTCCAGCTCCCGGGATTGCAATTCCGAACCCCAAGACCGACAGTTCCAAAGGAGAAACTGCCCCGCCCAAAATCACATCCTCAGTCAGTATCGCTTTCATATTTTTGTAAGCGGCCTGAAAGCCGTCCTCAGAAATGCCGCCCACATAGCTGGCATCCTGTTCGGCAACCGCGAGCCTTCCTTTGAGAACTGTCAGCTGTTTCTCCTGCACGGCGATGGTTTGCCGCTGCGCTTCTTGTGTGCGGACGTGGTTATCGGAGAGCATCCGCAAGCGGCGCAGCTCATTTTCTTTCTCGGCCAGCACTTTCATCAGCGGCTGGGAGATGGCCAGGGCCTTGACCTGCGCGTAGGTCAATACATTTTCCTCCAGGTCGGAGGCAGAACGCTGGTATTCCGAGCCGCTTAAAAACTGGGAGATAAACCGTTGCTTGGTCTCCAGCAGCTGCCAGGAGTAGGAATCGAAGCTTCCTTCGGCGATATAGCGGAAAATCTTGATTTCCTGGTACCGGTTTCCTCTCCTAAGGATGCGGCCCTCCCGTTGTACCATGTCGGAGGGCCGCCAGGGTACGTCCAGGTGATGAATAGCCTTGAGCCGGGTTTGCACGTTGGCGCCGATGCCCAGTTTGAAGGTGGAACCCAGCAGGACACGTACCACGCCGCAGTTTACCTCTTCAAAAAGCTGCACCTTTTCTGCCTCGGAGCGGCAGCTGTGAATGAAGGCAATTTCTTCAGATGGGACACCCTGCTTCATCAATTCCTGTTTCAGTTCATCGTATATATTGAACTTCTCCGTCTTGGGTATGGAGTAGTCGCAAAATATAATCTGGCTGCATCCGTTGTGCTCCTTGTAAATCTCCACGACCTGCTGAACGCAGCGCCAGACCTTGGAGCTCTCCCCACCGGGCTGCTCCTGCTTCACCAGGCGCAGGTCCAGCGCTGCCTTTCTGCCGTCGGTACTCACTTTAAGCATATTGTCTGCGGTCTTGTCCAACTGCTGTGCGCGTATTTTTTCCGAGCGCTGGCACAACTGATCCATGTAGCCCTGCAGCGCTGCGTTGCGGGGCAGGATCACATCGCTGTAGCGCTCCAGCCGCGGAACCCCTTCCTTGTTGTCCACCGCATGAAAGGCGGCAATCTGGGAAAACAGCCTGGACAGTTCCGGCAGATTAAAAAAATGCGCGAACCGCAGGACAAAACGGTATTTTGAGGTGTCCACGTCGATTTCGCATATCCGCTCGGGCTTGGCAAAGGATTTTACCCAGTTGTCAAAGCGGTCCAGATGTGTTTCCTTCATCTTGTCATATTGCAGGTACATCTGCATGGCGTAGGCATCCGAGATCGAATTGCACAGCGGCGTACCAGTGGCAAAGACCGCGCCCCGGCCCTGATTGCGCTCCTGGACGCACCGCACCTTGTAGAGCATTTCCAGGCACTTTTTAGAGCCGGTGATATTGACACCGGAAATTCCCTTCAGATTGCTCCGCAGGGGGATGTTCTTGAAGTTGTGGGCCTCGTCCACAAAGAGTGTATTGATCTCCAGCTGGTCAAAGGTGATGGCTTCCGTGCGGTTCTTCAGCGTACCAATCAGGCCAAAAATTTGCTTTTTGAGGTAGGCCTTCTCCCGTTCCACCGCCGCGCTGGTCCTTAGAAAATACCGTTCTTTCCAACTCTCCGGCAGCGAGGCGTCCAGCTCCCGGAGTTTCCGCTCCAGCTGTTCCATCAGGTATTCCTTCGACAGCGGGATCATCTCAAAGCAGCTGTACGCCATGATGATACCGTCATAATCCCCGCGCTGAATCTGTCCCAATACCTTCTGCCGGAGCTGGGGCCGAAAGGCGGCGGGGTCCACCGGCAGCACCTTGGCTGTGGGATACATTTGTTTGAAAATCAGCTCCCACTGGCCCACGATATGGTTGGGCACCACAAACAGGTTTTTCCGGGACCGCCCCTCCTGGCGCATTTTCATGGCGGCGGCGATCATGATGTAGGTTTTCCCCGCCCCCACGTCAAAGGCCAGAAGCGTGTTTTTCTCCGAGATCACCCGCATAACAGCGTCCTTTTGGTAGTGAAACAGTGTGACATCCGGGCTCATTTCCGGGAATTTCAATTCACGGCCACTGTATTCTTTGGCCCGGCAGTCCTGAAAGATCTTGTTGTATGCCTCCTCGATCTCCCAGCGGCGGTCCTCGTCCTGCCATACCCACTCCTTGAACAGCTTCCCAATGGCCTCCTGCTTTTCCTGCGCCGCCAGGGTCTCCTCCTTCGTCTCCCGCCGGATCTCCCGGAGATTCAGCGCAGCCTCCAGAATATACAGCGCGTTGTAGCTTGGCAGGCCATAGGTTCTCTCAAGCCGTGTCCTGTCCCCATACCAATGTGCTGTACGCTGCTTGTCTTCCACATACCAGTATCCGGTCAGAGGCTCATACCTGATTATCTTGTGGGCCCAGTGCATCCTCTCCGCAAGCTTCTCATCTCCCGTGCGGAGAACATAGCAGAAATCGTCGATGATTTGTTCACTGACCCAAGGCACGCCCAGCGAGACCTCAATATCGGTATAAGGGATGTCGTGGGGCGCCCTCGGAGCCGTCCGCACACGGCTAAGGTCCTCCTTGCTTTTTTGCAGCTCCTTGGCCTGGGCATACAGCGCGATCCACCGGTCCAGGGTCATCTCTCCGAAATCCTGTTCAGACAGTGTGTCCACGATCTCCGCCGCCGGCAGGCCGCTTATTGCGGGGGGACCATCCTCTGTTTCCCCCGCTCCACCGAAATGGAGCGAGTAGTCTTTTGCGTTGAACAGCGTATAGTCCCTGTGCATCAGTTCATAGGCCACATGCTTCCTGATTTCCGCTTGATCCAATTTTTCCACGATCTGTCCTATGATGTACTCCTTGCTTTTGTAAGTATACAGCGGGAGTCCTGCTTTTGTCAGCAGGTTGGACAGCTCCAGCTTCCAGAGGACCCTCAGCTGGCTGTCGCAGGCCGGGTTCCCGGCACGGGCGGGGCGGTTGACGGTGACATGGTCACTCTGGATTGTGATGATTCCCCAGTGGCCAGGAACCTTCTGGTCTGCTGATTTGAGGTGGCGGCCGCCTACGACGATATAGCATTTCTCAAAAAAGCGGTCATAGGCGGTGATTTGATGATTCAGCCGCTGGTAATTATCCAAGTCGCTTTTGATCTCGTAGCCCGTCAGGCAATTGGTCACCGTCATCAGATCGCACACCGCGTTCCCGATGCTTTTTTCCTGGTAGATCCGGATCTCATGATTGGCTGCCTTCAGATAGGCGATCAGGATGTTCTTGATTTCTTGAGCGTTCATACCGGTCTCCCCGTGATCGTTGTTTCAGGGTGTTCAACACAAGTCGAATGCCATTCAGAATACGCCTGCGCGTACTCCTTTGGAAAATGCGCCTTATACCATGCCGCTTTAAGTGCAGGTATCGCGAAAGCTGCCGCGCAATACGCTTTTGGAGAGAGCTTTATAATTTTGTTGCAGGAATTGATAAACCATTCTGGAATCCCATTTTGTGTCAGGACAGAAATACATTCTTTATCTAGTTCTTCAAGTGAATCCGAAAGCATCTGTTTCACAAACGTAACATCCAATCCTGCGTCCAGCAGACGGCAGAAAACATCATCCATGCTCCCAATGATTTCGCTGAATGGAACGGCCTTCTTTTTCACCAGCTCCTCACCGTTGTCCTCCCAAGCGCCCCAAGAGTGACGCAGAGCAAAAACCTTGATGACGTCATTCATTGTTTGGGGGTCTGCCAGTTTCCAGATCGCCTGGATATCTGAAAATCCGAGCTCAGGGATATCCGTTTGATCCCGTAATAATAACGGAAGCGCATCCTCTTCAATGTTTATGGAGGAAGGGTGCGTTCCAGTTGATTGTTCCAGCTTACGAAGCAGGCTCAGGTCCTTTGCGGGCACTAAATACAACCGGAATAGGCAGGGAAAATCCTCAGCGGCTCCATAAGGGACCCAATACTCTCCGTCAACCTTTTTCAAGGGCAGCCAGCTGCGCAGTTCCGCAGCATTGGGGACGAAAATCCTTCCGTTGGATTGATATGATTCCGGCATTGATACCGCCATTCCCTGGGGAAATATTTGAGAAAAGATCGCAATGGCCTCTTTCCAGCATTCCTCCACAGACTCTTCCGGAACGTTCAATGCAAAATTCCAATCAGGCGCGTCAGGCATCCTGAAGCGTTCACGGGGGATATGTATGGCCAAAGGCTCAACTTCGGTCACTCTCAGCAGATATGCGGTATACGAATATGTATAACCGGAGTCCGAGTAGTACCTGGCTATGGCGCGGACCGGATACCCCTTCCCCTGGAACCCTTGTACCAGCTGGCGGCCAATCAGGAGAACGGAGCAGAACCATTCATTGGTTTGCAGAATTGCAAGCTCATACTCAATCCGTTCCCGTACCGTCTCAGGAAGCGTGCTGCCGTACCGTATCCGGAGCCGCTTCCGGCAGAGGTCCGCCACGGTCTGAAACGCGCCGGGCAGAATGGGCTGAAAACATTGTTTGTCCTCCGGGAAAATCTGGATTCTACCGCAGAGATCCGCCAGACGGTTGGGCGCGTGAATGACAACTTCCTCCGCTGATTCTTTTCCCAGGAAAGAGAAGGCGTCCAACATCTCATCCGTGTAGAGGAGATCCGGCAGGGATACATCCCAGGCCCCGTCCTCTTCCGTGTAGAGGTGGTTCGGCAGGGACATATTCCAATCCTCACACTTCAAAATGTGATACGTAATACCGTATCTGAACATACCCCAATCCTGATTTCCCGTGGGTGTATTTCTCGCTGCAGCTGTCGGTTTGCCCAGCCGTCTGCCAAGGACGGCTGGATCAAGGACCAAGTTCTCATCCTTCAGGGCACGATAAGCCATACTGCTTCGAAACATACCCCAATCCTGATCTGCTGTTCGTCTGTTTCCTGTTGCGGCCACCGGCTTGCCTGACCGCTTGCCAAGAGCAATGGTTTTGAGGATCAAGTCCTCCGCCCCAAGGGCTTTGCTGCATGGAGCGTGTTCCCGTGTGGACAGAAGCCTGTAATGCTGCGGCGGCAGGACCGACAGATAATCGTAGAACCCGGCGATTTCCTCCAAACGGGCGTCATCCAAATTTTTTAGAATCCCACGATAAACTTCTCCGTCCTTTCCGGGACAACCTACCAACAGTCCGGCTCGATGCTCATTGATCTCCGCTTTTCGCAGAAACGGACGTTCCTTCCGACCTTCCAGCAGCTGGTAAAGCTGCGCTAGCCCCTCCTGATGCCGCGCCAGAAGATGAATCAGGCACCCGTCCTCCAGCATAGTTTCCAAACCATAGAGTACCTTGAAATCAAGCTCTCCCGGTCCTGCGTCCCGGCGCAGTTGCTCGATAGCCTGCGCCGCCTCCATAAACCCGTCTGCATTTTGAAAATCCGTGATCGCGATGGCCCGGACACCGGTTTCACGGGCGATGTTGATCCACTCCTTCGGAGAAAGAATACCCTCCCCCGGAGTAAAGTCTGTGTGGCAGCTCAGCTCAGTCCTTTCCACCAATTTCCTGTGTGCGGAATTTCTCTTAAAATGTGCGCGGCAAACCGAATGAACTCTTCTTATGAAATTCTTACACATAAAACTCCTCCATGGTATCCAGGCATAAACACCCCAGCCGTCCTCCGGGATAGGCGCACCCGCAGTCGATGCCAATCATTGTATTGCGATGGAAAATGCGGTCCGGCAGTTCCGGCTTCCCGATTTGTCTGAAGAGCAGCCGGGTGGGGGTGTGCCCAAAGACGAGGGTTTTGTCCGGGAAGTAGGCGGCGTTCGGGTCCGGGCGGCAGAACAGGAAATCCTCCAGGTCATATTCCTCCAAAGAACGGGCAGCGGAGAAATGCTCCAGCCCGGCGTGGACCAGAACAAACCGCCGTCCCTGTACCGTGATTTCCTCATAGGCGGACAATTCCGGCAGATACTCGCACACGGTCTCCATTTCCTCCCCGCTGAACTGGAGAAATTGCAGGATGGACGCCTTCCCTCCGTTTTGAAGCCATTCCTGCATCTGCGCCTGTTCCGCTTTCGTCAAAGGCTGCTCCTCGCCCCGGCGTATGGTGCGCAAAAGGGAAGGCAGCACCGCAGCGGCCAGCAGCTCATGGTTCCCCAGAAGCCCAATTACATTAGGCCGCGCCGCCATATCCAGCAGGATTTTGAACCCGTCCGGCCCCCGGTCCAGTACGTCCCCCAACACATAGAGGGTGTCATCCTCCGCAAACTCAATGGTCTCCAGTATGGACCGGTATTTTTCATAACAGCCGTGAATATCCGACATCACATAGGTCATTACGTTTTCCTCCTCTTCGCTGCTCTTCCCTCAGAAGTGGCAAGCAGGAAACAAGCTTCTTTGTGAAAACCGCAGCCGAATCTAATATCCGTGTCTTCTGGAATCGGTCGCTGAATTGCGCGGCATATTTCATCAAGGCTTTCGAGGCTCATATCCCCAGGTACATTGACATATAGCACTACAGATACGATTTTTCGGCCCCGCTCCGGCGCCATTTCCGCCGCTGCCAGCGGGGCCAGGCTTATCAGTTCGTCCATTGACGCGCAAGGAGGGCTTTCCCAAAGGAACGCTGCCTCGCCTTTTTGCAGAACCGTCAGATCATCCACATCCAAGCAGATCAAACTGAAATTACTGCATAGCACTCGTTTCAAAAGCGCGTAATCTGCCTCCCTGAGAAGCCGCTTTCCTGTTGGCCTTTTTTCCATAAATGCGCAGTCGTTCCTTTCAAATGGATTTTCCGTAATGTTAGCACACCCCCCTGTACCAAAACAAGTACAGGGGGGTGGTTGCTATCCGCGCCGCGTTTATGGTACAATAACCCATCAGGAAAAGGAGGCGCCGCCGTGTCCATAAACATCCTTCCCTTCCGGGTTTATCAGGTCCTCTCGGAGTATACCGACGCCGACCACGCTTTGACTATGGGAGATCTGCTTCGTCTGCTGCGGACGGAGTACGGTCTGCGCTGTGACCGGCGGGCGGTCTACGCCGCCCTGGACAAGCTGCGGGCTGTGGGCTGTCATATTCCGGAGTATCAGGACGACGGCGAGGGCTACCGGCTTTTGTCCCGCCCGTTGGAGCCGTCGGAGGTGCGTCTGCTGTCGGATGCCGCCTCCGCTTTTCCGGGCATTTCCCGGCGTCAGTGTGAGCGGCTGCTGAAGAAGCTGGGAAAGGGCCTGAGCCGCTGGCAGCGGGAGCAGTGCCGCCCCCTGTCCGTTGGAACACCCTGGCGCGGTATCAATCAGGAGACCTTTCTGTCTGTGGAGGTACTGGAGGAGGCGGTGTCCCGCTGCTGTCAGGTGGAGTTTCAGTATATGGAATACGGCATGGACAAGCGGCTCCATCCCCGCCGGGAGCAGCCCTATCGGGTGTCGCCTTATGGCCTTTTCTTTACCAATGGGAACTATTACCTTCTTTGCCGGTATCAGGGGAAAGAGAATATCAGCCACTATCGGGTGGACCGGATTCAGTCGCCGGTTTTGCTGGAAGACCAGCCCATAGAGCCTCTGCCGCCCAGCTTGGACCTGGAGCGGTATGTCCGGGAGCGGGTCTACCCCTTTCCTGGCGAGACTATCCAGGCGGTGCTGCGCTGCGAGGCGGATTTGGTCAGCGACGTGCTGGACCGGTTTGGCATGGAGACACAGCTTCGGGACAATGTGAACTGCTCCCCGTCAAGTAGACAGTGAAATAAGATGCAAAATTTTTTCAGGC
>CATOKC010000059.1 GCA_951800675.1 uncultured Oscillibacter sp. | reverse complement strand
TCGCAAGATGGCCTCGATGGTACACTGAATCAGGTCCAGGCTCTCGCTCAAATTCTGAATGGCGGATTCGGACATCTCCCTGGTGATTTTCCGAGATACCCCAAATACCATCGTTCCGAGCAGGCAAAAAACCAATATAATGGGGAACAGCAGGGGAATTCCCTGCCGGCGCTCCCACTTGTTTGGAGTCTTTTTCATTGGCGGTCTCCATTCTGACGCTCCGGGAAAGAAACGTCCACCCGTCCAGGGGAAAAGCATGGCTCCGCCCCCGGAAAGATCAAGGCTTATTCTGGTTCATTATACTATTTCCTCCCTTTTAGTGTCAATAGAGGCAGCGTAGAGAAAACGGTCCAGCCGCCCGCGAAAGACCCCTTAAAAAATACCGATCTGTTCCAATCCGCCAGGCGGGTAAGCGCGGAAAGCCCCCTTACGGCACCCTTAGAACCGTTTTCATGATTATACACAATTATCAGCCAGCGTTGTTGGAAGATATATCCAACACCTCTAAAAAAAACCGGGACCTCCTTCCACGGAGACCCCGGGTCATTCCTTCCCCTCTCAATGGGAACACTCGCTCTCATACGCAGCCGGTACTCACGCGCCCACTCTCTGCTTCTCGGCAAACAGGTCCACCGACAAAAGGCCCTTGATCAGATTGGACACCCGGCCGCAGGCGGACGCCTGATCGTAAACCGGGGAGACATCCTGATACTTGGACGTACCATCGGGATTCCGCTCCCAGGACAGCTCGGCCCCCCATTTCTTTAGAGAAAAGGCCCACTGATCCAGGTAGTCCAAGGGGTTTCCCGGCCAGTGGTTGATGCGGTCCAGCGTGTCCCACATGTCCGCCGAGGTCGGGAAGGGGTTGTTCATATCCCCCAGAGGCACCAGATGGAGCATCATATTCGTTCCCTGGTAATCTATGTCGCTGATGGCTCCCATGGCGTTCAGCTCGCGCATCAAATCCATCCACTCCACCTTGGAGATGGCGTTTGGGTTGGCTTTCAGCCGCTGTAAGGTCTTTTTCGCCCCGTCGGTGAGCTTGCCGGCAATCTCCTGCTTCTTGCCGGAGAGAAGGTCCGAAAAATCCACCGACGGCCCGTCCGGGTTCACTCCCGCGGGCTTGTACTTTCCCCACGCCGAGGTGGGAATTCCGGTGTTGTTGACAATGTAGTTTACTCCAGCATCCATACGACGTTCTCCTTTTCCGTGATTCCGCTTAAATCCAGCCCCGGGCCATGGCCTCGGCTCCGGTGATGAAATCTGGGTGATCTTCCTCCCGGAAATCCTTTGCCCAGGAGAGAATATCATCCAGGCCGCGGAACCCCACCATGGGGGCCTCGTCGAAGCCGCGGAGCCACGCGGCTTTGGAATCCGGGTC
The DNA here is from genome assembly GCA_951800675.1 of uncultured Oscillibacter sp. The sequence goes on along the minus strand of CATOKC010000059.1, from coordinate 17,784 downwards.
CACAGAGGTCTGGAATACTCCGCCGTCCAAATCCATATCCAGACGGATCATCGTGGTGCCCTCGGCACAGCGCAGCCCCTTTTCGCTGAGGATGCCCAGCTCCTTCATGGCGTTTAGCGCGTCGTAGATTTCAAAAGCGGACAGGTCTCCGGTGTAATGCTCCCGCAGAAACGCCAGGTTTTCCTCCGTCCACCCCTGGGAGTCCGGAAGAACCGCCTCCGGCTGCTGGGCTTTCCAGGCCCGGTAGTCGTCCTTGAACTGCATATACACGGAGTCCAGCATCCGTCCCGGTGGAAGCTCCCGCATCTTCTGCCGCTGGCGCTCTACGTCTAAATACAGGTCGAAGGCCGACGCCTGACCGGCTCCCCGAGCCGCCTGACGGGGCCCGGTTCCGGAACAGGGAAAGGCGGGGGAAAAGCGATTGCCTGGAATGTTCATGGGCATCCCCTCCAAATGTTGATTAGGGGCGGCCGCGGGAAAAGCCGTCCTCTGGGAAAAGAATATCACACCGTTTTTCTCTTGTCAATACTTTTTCTTTAAGAGAGATAATTTGCATTGTGAAATCACTTTCTATGCTTATTGACGGAGGAGTGGGGATGTTGTATCATGGGCATACTGTGTAATTGTCGGCCACGTTTGAGAAAGGGGGCGCAGGATGCCTGCATTGCGGAATGACCCGGGACGGGGCATGGAGGACAACTTGAAACGGGCGGTGACGGAGATGCTGGTCCTGACCCTGCTGAGCCGGGAGGATATGCACGCCCACCAGATTATGCGGTGTCTGGAGGAGGAAACCGGGCATACCTTGAGCTTAGCGTCTCCCTATATGCTGTTCTACCGGCTGATGGAAAACGGCTATATTCTGGAGGCCTATAAAAAAGCCGCCCCGGATGGGCGGCGGAGGCAGTACTATCAGATCACCGTGGAGGGCGTGCGCTATTTGGCGGACCTGCTTACCCTGTACCATCGAATCACCAACGGCGTTGCCTTGCTGCTGGGGGAGCGGAACCGTGGGGCCCTAGAGGAGGAGGCGTAAATCCGCCCCTTCGGCGCTGTGGGGCGCTTATAGAAAGACAACCTCCCCTGGAGCGGCCCGTGGATGGGGCCGCCCCAGGGGAGGTATTTTATTTTTTTACCGCACGTTTTTCCGACCGGAGTTCAGTTGAGAACCGCATCCAGGTCCCGGGTGGCGGTCCCGTCCTCCAGGACGAAGCAGGGAATCCCAATGCCGCCGTTTTCCCGGATGTCGGCATAGGCGGGGCTGTCCTGCCGCAGGGCCAGGTAGACCTTCAGGTCAGGCAGGCTGGCGGAGAGGTTCTTGAAGTCAATCTCCGCCTTGGCCTCGCTGAGGCGGTTCAGGGCGTACAGGGTGTCGGGGCACAGGTGGCTTCCAATAACGGTAACTTTCATGATCATATCTCCTTTTTAATTGATGACAGGTAATGAATGGGGAATCGGGGATAACCTTCAGACCAGTTCGCCGGAGGCCAGCTTCTTCTCCAGCCAGTCCTTTCCCTCCACCAGCCGGGTGACCATCATGGAGGCGATGGTGTCCCCGGCGGCGTTGAGGCAGGTGGCGGCGGGGTCAAAGAGGAAGCCCAGGGTGGCGATGAGGGGGAAGGCTTCGGCGGGGAAGCCGAACATGCTGACAATCAGCATCTCGCCCACCAGTCCGCCGCCGGGGGCGCCGGAGAGGACGAAGGCGCTGAGAATGGCCACGGCGATGGCCATGGCGTAGGTTCCCGCGCCGGTGAAGGGCATGTCGAAGATGCCGAACAGGAAGGCGATCTTCACGATGGAGCTGAGGACGGAGCCGTCCATGTGCATGGTGCAGCCCATGGGCAGCACCAGGTCGCTGACGTCCTTGGGCACGCCGATGGCGTCACAGGCCTCCTTATTTACCGGCAGGGTGGCGGCGGAGCTCTGGGTGGCGAAGGCGGTGACGGCGGGGGTGAAGATGTGTTTCAGCATCCGGTTGAGGCCGGTTTTCCCACCGGCGAACAGGGCGTACAGGGGGAAGAAAATCACCACGTACAGCAGGCACAGGGGATAGTAGACCACCATGGACCGGCCGTAATCGCTGAGGAGCTGGGGGCCGAACTCCCCGATGAGGTTGGCGAAGTACGCGCCCAGGCCCAGGGGGGCGATGGTCATGATGACCCCCACGAACTTCATGATAATATCATTCAGGTTCGCCAGCAGCTTTCCAACGGGGCTTTCCTCCCCGCCGCAGGAGGCCACGCAGAAGCCAGTGATGATGGCGAAGATGATGAGGGGCAGCATGTGGGACTTGCTCCACAGCTCCGGGAAGTCGCTGACCGTCAGGGAGCCCACAATCATCTGGGCGGCGGTCTGGGCCTCCCCCACCTCCGCGGCGGCCAACTGGATGTTGGTCCCGGCGGAGGGGCTGAACAGATTCACCCACACCAGAACACAGGCGGCAGCAAAGGCTCCCGTGCCCAGGAACACGGCCACGGTGCCGCCCAGAATCTTCCCCAGCCGGTTCATGTTGGCCATGGTACCCACGGCGCAGGCAATGGACACAAACACCAGGGGCACCACGATGGTGAACAGCAGATTCAAAAAGATGTCGCCAATGGGCTTCAGGATCTGGCCCAAGCCCGGGGAAATCACACCGATGAGCGAGCCGATGGCGATGCCGCCAAGAAGGAGGATGGGGGTCTTATACTGCTGCCAAAGGGATTGCTTTCCAATTTGTGTAGCCATGATAACATCTCCATTTCTCGTTTCTTTGGTGTCTTTTTATAAACCTCCGCCGGGAGGGGGGTCACAGGCTGTTGACGGCGGCCTCCAGCTGGTGGAGGGCCCGCTCCAGCACGCCGCGGGGACAGGCGGCGTTGAGCCGCATGAAGCCGTTCAGGCTCCGGCCGAAGGCGCAGCCGTCGTTCAGGCCCAGCCGGGCCTTTTCGATCATGAAATCGTGAAGCTCCTGGTTGCTCAGGCCCAGCGCCCGGCAGTCCAGCCACATGAGATAGGTGGCGTCGGGGGCGTAGGTCTTGATCTTGGGAATGTGCCGCTCGCAGTAGTTCACCACGAAGTCGAAATTCTCCGAGAGGTAGGGCAGCAGCTGGTCCAGCCACTCCTCCCCCTCCCGGAAGGCCGTCTCCATGGCGATGACGGAGAAGGCGTTGTTCCGGTGGATGTCCATATTCATCCAGAAACGGTCAAAGGTCTCCTTCTTGTGCCGGTTGGGGAACACTGCCGCGCTGGCCTGGAGGCCCGCCAGATTGAAGGTCTTGGTGCCGGAGATGCCGGTAATCACGTTGGCGGCGATTTCCGGGGACAGGGACGCGGTGGGGATGTGCTTCTTCCCGTGGAAGATCAGGTCGGAGTGGATTTCGTCGCTGACCACCAGGACGCGGTACTTCAGGCATAGCTCCATCATCCGGCGCAGCTCCTCTTCCGTCCAGACGATGCCCACGGGGTTGTGGGGATTGCACAGCAGGAACAGGTCCGCCTCCTGGAGCTTGGCCTCGAAGTCCGTCCAGTCCACCGTCCAGCGGCCGTTCTCCTCGATCATCTGATTTTCAATGACCCGCCGTCCGGCAAATTCGGCCATGTCGTAGAACTCGCCATACACCGGAGTCTGAATCAGCACATTGCCTCCCTGGGGGGTGTAGAGCCGCACACAGGCGCTAAGGGTTTGAACTACCCCCAGGCAGAAGCTCATCAGGGACGTGTCCAGGGTCCAGCCATTCCGGCGGCTCTGCCAGTCCCGGATGGCCTCGAAATAGCTGGCGGGACGGGCGGTGTATCCCCAAAGGCCCTCCTCCGCCCGGGCTTTCAAGGCGTCGATAATGGGCTGAGCGGTCTTGAAATCCATGTCCGCGATCCAGAGGGGAATCACATCCTCAGAGCCGAATTTCTGGAGCCGTTCGTCGTACTTGGCGGAGAGGTTTCCGGTCCGGTCAATGATCTGGTCAAAATCGTATCGCATAGTCTCGCGTCCTTTCTGAAATGATAGGATGTTCTCGGCGTTTGGCGAATTATTAAAGCAAAAACCGTGCCATTTTGGGAGAAGAGCCGAGATAACATAAAATTTCCCCAAGGAATCAGCGGAGCGCACAAAACCCCCGGATGGATTTTGGCAAATTGTCAAAACCCATTCCGGAGGCCGAGGGATGGAAACAAGGAAGAAGCGGTTTATTGCCGGGCTTTCAATTGGTTAAACAGCCCTTATTGGTCAAACCGTTTTATCTTTGACCGTTTTCCCAGAGGGCCCGGCCCTTAGGGGTTAGCTGACTGCCGCCCCGGCCCCGGCTGACCCGGGCCAGTCCCTGAGCCGCCATATCCGTTAAGATGTCCCGAACCTCCCTCTGGGAGAGGGGGACATGGGCCTCCCGGGCCTGTTTCAGCAGGGTCTCCCGGCCCATGGAGGCCCCGGTTTCAGAGGCCTCGTAGAGCCGGGAGAGGATGAAGCGGAACGGGCCGGAGGGCTCGTCCTTCGGCGGGGCCTTAGCGGCGGGCCGGAAAATCGTTCCCTCGGCGAGGAACAGAGTGGGCGGCAGGTCCTCCAAGCCGATGTCCTCATGGCCTGTATAGATGAAGTACTCCACCGCGTTCCGCAGCTCCCGGATGTTTCCCGGCCAGGCGTGGCGGTGGAAGAAGTCCTTCACCGGCTCCGTCAGGCGGAAGGAGCCCCCCAGCTCCTGACGGAAATGCTCCGTCAGCAAAAACATGTCGTCTCCCCGCTCCGTCAGGGGCGGAATCAGGGCGGGCAGGGTGCTGAGACGGTAGTAGAGGTCCCGGCGGAAGGAGCCCTCCCGGACCTTCCGCTCCAGGGCCTCATTGGTGGCGGCCACAATGCGAACGTCCACGTGGATGATCCGATGGCCCCCCACCCGCATGACTTCCCGCTCCTGGAGAGCACGGAGGAGCTTGATTTGCAGGGCGGGGCTCATGCCCTCCACCTCATCTAAAAAGAGCGTTCCCCGGTGGGCCAGCTCGAAGAGTCCGGGCCTCCCCCCCTTCTTCGCCCCAGTAAAGGCCCCCTCCTCATAGCCGAAGAGCTCACTCTCCAACAGGTTCTCCGGGAAGGCCGCCACGTTGATGGCTACAAAGGGACCGTCCGCCCGGCGGCTGGCCTGATGGACGGCGTGGGCAAAGAGCTCCTTGCCGGTGCCTGTCTCCCCGATCAGCAAAACCGGGCTCTCGCTGAGGGCCATGCGCCCCAGGGTCTCCTTGGTTCTCCGAATGGCCTCCGACTGGCCCACCACGTCGTCAAAGCTGTATTTCGCGTAGTGGCCCTTGAGAAAGAGCTGGCTCCGCAGCTCACTCTGGCGGACCTCCACGTCGTTGAACCGCTGGAGCAGAGCGAAGGCCCCAATGCAGGCGTTCTGCCGGATCACCGGCACCACCTCCACGCTGAGGTTCACACCCCCCACCTTCACCGCCTTGGCGGGCAGGGTCCGGCGGCCCTGCATGCACTGGACAAAGGGGATGTAGGGAAACACCTCCTCGCACCGCCGTCCCTGAATCAAAGGGGCGCTGACCAGGGTCATCTCCTCGGCGTGGCGGCTGCACGCGAAAATCTCCCCCTTCTCGTTGACGCCCACCACGCCGTCCTCCAGGCTTTCCATTAAAATGTGGAACTGGCTTTCCAGGCGGATGGAGCGGGCAAACATCCGGTCGAAGCTGTAGTTGCTGGTGGCCACCTCCTGGGCGTAGCGCTGAAAGGCGGGCCCTTCCAGCAGGGATTCCAGCCCCAGGCGGAGGGCGATCTCAATCATCATGCCGGAGGTGCATACCCGCTGGCCCAGGTCGATGACGGTCTCCATCCCCGGGGGGACATAGCGCAGCTCGTCCGGCGTCACGGCAATGTGGACGTCCGGGACCTCCGCCGCGCCGGGGTAGAAGGGAATCCATTGAATGTGGGTGACGCCGAACTGCTCCAGCTGGGCAATGGCCTCCCGGGCCATGGTCTGGGTCATGTTGACGAACAGCACCCGGCTCCCCGCCGGCAGCTCCTTAAGCTTACGCAGCTCGCTCCAGCGGAAGGAGACCTCCACCGCCATGGTCTGGCTGTCAATGGGGATATGCCGCATCAGCTCCTCCGGGGAGCCGTAGGCGTCGGTGGAGGCCACAAACAAATCCGCCCGGTCCAGCACCCCGGCGGCGCTGCCGTCCAGCATGGAAAAGGCGGAGACCTCCGCCACGTCCGCGAACAGCTTTTCAATATCGGACTTGTAGGACTCTCCCGCTCGAGGGTCCAGAGCAATGACGGAAATCTTCTTTTTGGTCGGCATAGAGTCTCTCCTTTAACCAGTTTTTAACCAGTTAATCACAGCCGCCGCCATTTTGCAAGGGATTTCCGGGAAATGCCCGGAAAAATATCCGGCACGGGATTTGCTCTTATGGTAAAGCGCAGAACAAGGTGTTCCGCAACGTTTATAGAATAGAGAGGAGGAATCCCAATGATTACGAAAGAAGAGCTGCTGTCCCTGCTGCGCCAAGAGGTCGTCCCCGCCTTGGGCTGCACCGAGCCGGTTTGCGTGGCCCTGGCCGCCGCCGCCGCCCGCCACGCCATCGGCGGGGAGATCGTCTCCGTCAAGCTGGAGGTCAATCCCGGCGTATACAAAAACGGCATGAGCGTGGGTATTCCCGGTTTTCCCCGGGTGGGGCTGAAATACGCCGCCGCCTTGGGGGCCGTTCTCGCCAACCCGGAGAAGGGTCTCAAGCTGCTGGAGGACCTGAACGAGGACCGTTCCGCCCAGGCCATCCGGCTGGTGGAGGAGGGGCGGTCCGCCGTGTCCATCAAGTCCGGCGAGGCCCAGCTTTACGCCCGGGCGGAGGTGGTCACCTCCAACGGCACCGGCGTCAGCATCATCCGGGGCACCCATTCCAACATCATCTATACGGAGCGAAACGGCGATGTTCTTTTGGAAAAGCCCTGGTCCGCCGGGGGCGGAGACGGTCTCCACGACCGTTTGAAAGCCATGACGGTGGCGGAAATTCGAGCCGTGGTAGACCAGTGCTCCCAGGAGGAGCTGTCCTTCATGCTGGAGGGCGTGGAGCTGAACCAGGGTCTCGCGGACTACGGTCTGGAGCACGACCCCGGCATCGGCATTGCCGGGGCTCTGAAACGGCAGATGACCTCCGGGGACATGGGAGACAACCTGTTCAGCCGAATCATGACCCGGGTGGCCGCCAGCGCCGAGGGGCGCATGAGCGGCTGTCCCTACGCCGTTATGAGCAGCGCGGGCAGCGGGAACCACGGGCTGACCGCCGTAATCCCCGTGGCGGAGATGGCCCGGCATTTGGGCGCTTCTCAGGAGCGGCTGGTGAAGGCCCTGGCCTTTTCCCATGCGCTGAACGTGTACATTAAGCTTTTCACCGGGAAGCTGTCCGCCACCTGCGGCTGCGGCGTTTCCGCCGCTACCGCCGCTTCTGCCGCCATGGTCTGGCTGATGGGGGGAGGCGATGAGCAAATCGGGCGGACCATCATCAACATGAGCGGAGACCTCACCGGCATGATTTGCGACGGCGGAAAAATCGGCTGCGCCTTAAAGCTGGCCACGGCGGCCAACGCGGCGCTGATGTGCGCCTATCTGGCTATGGACAACGTAGTCCTCCAAGCCGCCGACGGCATCTGCGGCGCGACGCCGGAGCAGGCAATCCGGAACATGGGCCGGATCAGCGCGCCGGGCATGACGGAGACGGACCGAACCATTTTGGAGATCATGATGGAGAAGGAGGGCTGAAGCGATCCGGCGAAAGACTCCGTGCCACCGTTGAAGCGCGGAAGGACTTGGGCTGGCCAGCCGCTGTTTGCCGGAGGCTGTGAGCAGACCGCCAGAGGCTTGCTTTTGTCCCAGAGCTTTGCTATAATCCTCCAATACGCTTTCCTTTCCAATTCACCCTCAAAAACAAACGGAGGTGGCCATGTTTTTCCCAACACCAATCCGAGCCGTACGCGCTTCCGGCCTTACCAGCTGGCAACAGCAATACGAGACTCTGCGGATGTCCGCCGCCCAGGCGGCAGAGCTGATCCGGCCTGGAGACGCGATGGCCGTCAGCGGCTCGGCCAACTGGCCCTATGCCGTAGACGAGGCCCTGGCGGCGCGGCTGCGTCCACTGGGGGGGCCACATTGAGCTGCTGTCCCTCTACGCTCCCCTGGACACCACCCTGCTGGCCCCGGACTACGCGGACCTGGTTTCCTATCAGGCCAATTTCTTCTCCGGTGAACGGCTGCTTGCCAAGCAGGGAAACGTCTGGTACGTCCCCACGCACCTGGGCGCCACCGGGGACTGGATGTGCGCCCGGAAGCCCCGGGCGGCGGTAATCACCTGCTCCGCCCCGGATGAACACGGATGGATGAGCCGCTCCCTCTGGGGAGCCAGCGTCCCCCGGGCAGCGCTGGAGCAGGTGGAAACCGTCGTTGTGGTGGTAAACGACCAGCTTCCCTTCTTCTCCAGCGCGGGAGACGGGCACATGCTGTTCCATGTCTCGGAGGCGGACGCCATTGTGGAGGACAGCCGCCCCCCGGCGGAGCATCCGCCCGTCCCGGCGGGAGAGACGGACCGCCGCATCGCGGCGCATATCGCGGAGCTGATCCCCGACGGGGCCTGCGTCCAATTCGGCCTGGGGGGCCTGGCCAACGCCGTGGGCGAGTGCCTGGTGGACGCGGGAAAGCGGGACCTGGGGCTCCAGACGGAGGTTATCGGAAACTGCGTCATGGAGCTGATGAAAAAGGGTGTCCTGAACAACAGCCGCAAGCAGACCTGTCCGGGCCAGTCCGTGGGCGCTTACTTCATCGGGGACAAGCGCCTGTGGGACTTCGCCCGAGACAACCCGGCCTTTTGCCAGAAGGACATCCACTGGACCAACGATCCCCGGCGCATCGCTCAGAACGACCGGGTGGTCTCCATCAACAACGCCATGGAAATCGACCTCACCGGACAGGTCAACGCCGAGAGCGTAGGGCCCCGGCAGTACTCCGGCACCGGGGGCCAGCTGGAATGGGTGCTGGGCTCCCAGTGGTCCAAGGACGGGAAGAGCATCATCGCCCTCCGCTCCAGCTACCGGGACAAGGCGGGAATCCTCCACTCCAAGATTGTTCCCCAGCTCCCGCCGGGAAGCACCGTCACCACCCCCCGCGCCTGCGTCCAGTACGTGGTCACGGAATACGGCGTGGCGGACCTGAAATACAAAAGCGTTCTGGAACGGGCCCGGGCTCTCATCGCCATCGCCCATCCGGACTTCCGGGCAGAGCTGTCCCGGAATCTTTTGGGAACCCTCCTTTGAGGGTTCCCATTCTTTTTTCCAGAACCCTCTAATCGGAAGGAATTGGCAAACTCTTTCCTTGACAGTATGATGTCTGCGTGCGATAATAGACATATGAATTTTACAGCCTGGCATCCAGCGGACCGGGCAGATGAGAGAAGGGGGATTTTATGAAACGCAAGACCATGGACGGCAACGAGGCCGCCGCCTACGCAAGCTACGCCTTTACCGAGGTCGCGACCATCTACCCCATCACGCCCTCCAGCCCCATGGCGGAGCATGTGGACACCTGGGCCGCCAATGGGATGAAAAACATCTTCGGCCAGAGCGTGCGCCTCATGGAAATGCAGAGCGAGGCCGGGGCCTGCGGCGCCATGCACGGCTCGCTGGAGGCGGGGGCCCTCACCACCAGCTACACCGCCAGCCAGGGCCTGATGCTGATGGTACCGCCCCTGTACCGGATTTCCGGCCAGCTCCTCCCCGGCGTCATCCACGTGGCCGCCCGGACCGTGGGCACCAGCGCCTTCTCTATCTTCGGGGACCACTCCGACGTGATGGCCTGCCGCCAGACGGGCTTTGCCCAACTGGCCTCCTCCTGCGTGCAGGAGTGCATGGATTTAGCCGCCGTGGCCCACCTCTCCGCCATCAAAAGCCGGGTGCCCTTCATGCACTTCTTCGACGGCTTCCGCACCAGCCACGAGATTCAGAAGATCGACGTGCTGGACTACGGGGACCTTGCCAAAATGGTGGACCGGGAGGCCCTGGACCGCTTCCGGGCCAACGCTTTAAACAGCGAGCATCCCCTGATGCGCTCCACCGTCATCAACCCGGACACGGCCTTCCAGCTCCGGGAGGCGGTGAACCCCTACTACGACGCCGTTCCCGGCATTGTGGAGGATTATCTGGCCCGGATGTCCGCCCTGACGGGGCGGGATTACCGGCTCTTCAACTACTACGGCGACCCGGAGGCGGAGCAAATCGTCATCGCCATGGGCAGCGTCTCCGGCTGCCTCCAGGAGGTGGTCCGGTATCTCAACGCCCAGGGCCGCAAGGCGGGCTTCCTCCAGGTCCGGCTCTACCGGCCCTTCAGCGCCGCCCATTTCCTGGCGGCCCTGCCGGAGAGCTGCCGGCGGTTAACCGTGCTGGACCGGACCAAGGAGCCCGGCGCAAGCGGTGAGCCCCTCTATAAGGACGTCTGTTCCGTCCTCCAGCAGGGGAACCGCCGGGTCCAGGTGCTGGGCGGGCGGTACGGCCTTTCCAGCAAGGACACCACCCCCGCCCAGATGATCGCCGTCTACGACAACATGGCCGGGGAGCAAAAGGACCATTTCACCGTGGGCATCACCGACGATGTGACCCACCACTCCCTGCCCGTCGGGGAAAACGTGGTCACCGCCGACAGCCGGACCATCAGCTGCAAGTTCTGGGGCCTGGGCTCCGACGGCACGGTGGGGGCCAACAAAAACTCCATCAAGATCATCGGGGACAACACGGACCAATACGTCCAGGCCTACTTTGAGTACGACACCAAGAAATCCGGCGGCGTGACGAAAAGCCACCTCCGCTTCGGGCATACCCCCATTCTCTCCACCTACTATGTCACCATGGCGGACTTCATCGCCTGCCACAACCAGAGCTACATCGCCAAGTACGACATCGTAAACGAGCTCAAGGAGGGCGGAATCTTCCTCCTTAACTGCAACTGGTCCGACGCGGACCTGGAAGCCCATCTCCCCAACAAGGTCAAGCGCCTCCTGGCGGAGCGGAAAGCGAAGTTCTATACCATCGACGCGGGCGCCGCCGCCGAAGCCATCGGCCTGGGGAACCGGACCAACAGCGTCCTCCAAGCCGCCTTCTTCAAGCTCTCCGGCGTGCTCCCGGTGGACCAGGCGGTGGACTACATGAAGGCCGCCATCCAGAAAACCTATGGCCGCAAGGGCGACCAGGTGGTCCGCATGAACTGCGCCGCCGTGGACGCGGGGCTGACGGGCCTCCATGAAATCCCGGTCCCCGCCGCCTGGGCAAACCTCACCGGCGAGCCGGAGGTGCCGGACACCGCCTCTCCCTGGTACGTCCGCACCGTCATGCGGGCCGTCAACGCCCAAAAGGGCGACCAGCTCCCCGTCAGCGCGTTTAAAGACGCGGCGGACGGCAGCGTCCCCATGGCGACCTCGAAGTATGAAAAGCGGGGCTTCGCCGCCCACGTGGCAAGCTGGCTCCCGGAGAACTGCATCGGCTGCAATCTGTGCTCCCTCATGTGCCCCCACGCCGCCATCCGGCCCTTCTTGCTAAACGAGGAGGAGGCCCAAAAGGCCCCGGCGGGCTACGTGACCAAGGAGGCTAAGGGCAAGGGCTTCGAGGGCCTGCGCTTCCGCATCCAGGTGGACCCCCTGGACTGCACCGGCTGCGGCACCTGCGCCGCCGCCTGCATTGCCAAGGAAAAGGCCATCGTCATGCGGCCCATCGAGAGCCAGATGCCGGAACAGCCCAACTGGGATTACAGCCTCGCCCTGTCCCCCAAGGAAAACCCCATGAACAAGTTCACCGTCAAGGGAAGCCAGTACGAGCAGCCCCTGCTGGAGTTCTCCGGGGCCTGCGCTGGCTGCGGCGAGACGCCTTACATGAAGCTCCTCACCCAGCTCTTCGGCGAGCGCATGGTGGTCGCCAACGCCACGGGCTGTACTCAGGCGTGGGGCTTCAGCGTCCCCAGCTATCCCTACACCACCAAGCCCAACGGAAGGGGCCCCGCCCTCTCCAACTCCCTCTTTGAAAACAACGCCGAGTACTCCCTGGGCATGGTGCTGAGCGTCCGCCAGCAGCGGCTCCGTCTCCAGCGGGAGGTCCGGGAGCTGCTGGCGGAGACGAAGGACAAAAGCCTGAAAGCGGCCCTGTCCGCCTGGCTGGAGGGCTTTGAGGACAAGGAGCGGACCATCCAGCTCAGCGACGCGGTGATGGACGCCCTGCGAAGCACCGTCGAGACCGGAGAGCGCGTCGAGGCCGTCCGCAAGGCCCAGGACCAGCTGGTCAAAAAGAGCATGTGGATGTACGGCGGCGACGGCTGGGCCTATGACATCGGCTACGGCGGATTGGACCACGTACTGGCCTCCGGGGAGGACGTGAACATCCTGGTGGTGGACACGGAGGTCTACTCCAACACCGGCGGGCAGTCCTCCAAGGCCACGCCCTTCGGCGCGGTGGCCCAGTTCGCCGCCGCGGGCAAGCGGACGGAGAAAAAGGACCTGGGGATGCTGGCCACCCAGTACCAGAACGTGTATGTCGCGTCCGTCGCCCTGGGGGCGGACCCCGCCCAGTACATCAAGGCCCTCCGGGAAGCGGAGGCCCACGACGGGCCGTCCCTCATCGTGGCCTACGCTCCCTGCATCAACCACGGCATTGTCAAGGGCATGGCCTGGGCCCAGGAGGAGGCCAGGCTGGCCGTCCGCAGCGGCTACTGGGTCCTCTACCGCTACGACCCCAAGCGGAAGCTGGAGGGCAAGAACCCCTTCATGCTGGATTTCCAGGAGCCCCGGTATGATCTCCGGGAGTTCTTCATGGGCGAGGTCCGGTTCAACTCCCTCCAGCGGACCTTCCCCGAGGCGGCGGAGGCCCTGCTGGTGGAGGCCCGGAACCAGTGCCGCAACCGCTGGGCCCGGTATACCCACCTGGCGTCCCAGGACTATTCCCGTCTGCTGGACGTGCTGGAGGACTATCCCATCCACGCCCAGGAAAAGGAATAAACGCCGGCCGCTCCATCGCGCCTCTCCGTGCTTTCGGGCACGGGGAGGCGCTTTTTGACACCGCTTCAAATCCGGCGTACAATGGAATCCGAAAAAATTTTTTATCAGCGCGTCACATTCCGCCCCGCCGGAGCGCTTAAGAGAACAGAGACGAGAGGAGGCGGCACGACGCTGGCATACCCGCAAGCCATCGACAACCCGGAGGACCGGACGCGGCGCATCTGGCCTTCCTCAGTCTCGCGAACTGCCGCCTTCCCGCGGAGCTGGGGCCCCAGGCCCGGCACCTGGCCGCCGTGACGGCGGAGCGGAAGGCCATCGACCTCTACCGGGTCTGCGCCGCCCAGGAGGACGGACTGGTCAGCTACTCCGCCCGGCCCAAGGACACGGGTGTGGCCCCGCCCTTCCGCCCCCTGATCCCCGGCTGGGCCCCGGAGAGCTTTGTCCGGGACCCGGACAATCTCTACTTCCATATAGACCAGTGGCACGGCCCCCAAGGTTTTGGCTTATGCCGACAGTAAGGGGGAAAGCCATTACTACATTGAGGCCGCCGCCGTGGCGGAGCTCTTCGACGTGACCGGCGGCGTCAATCTCCATGAGGAGGCCAACCAGCTCGAGTTTGGGGCCAAGGGCCGTGTTCTCCGCGACAAGGAGGGGAACCCCACCGGGGAAATGGATTGGGGGCCGCTATTCGCCTCCCGCCAGCGGCATGATTTTACCCTCTTCGGTTCCGGCGAGGTGGGCGGCGACGGCATGGACTCCAGCACCATGGTAATCTCCAGCGAGGGATTCCCTGTAATCGGCGATAACGGATCCTCTTCCAGCATCCACTCCAATGACCGGGGCCCCAGCGGCGCGAACCCGGAGCTCCAGAAGGAGCAGTGGGCCCGTCAGAAGAGCCTCCTGAAAGAAAAGCCCGGGTACGGCCAGACCTTCGGCATGTACACCGAGGTGGACCCGGCGGGGTCAGCGTCAAGCTGACGGCGGAGCAGTACCGCAGCGGCAACTTCACCCACTGAAATTTTACGCAGAAAGTATAATTTTTCCAGCCCAAGCTAAAGGTACCACCTTTTTCTCTTGCCTTTTTTCGACGCTTATTGTATAATATTGTTACAATAATCACAAAGGGGAGGGAATTCCATGAGCGGGCAGCTGGAGGATACCATAGCCCTGACCCGAGAGATCACCCACGGTTACTACGCCGGGAATTTAGAGCCCTATCTGTCCCACCTCTGTTCAAAAAGCGTGTGGCTGGGCACCGGGGGACGGGTACTGATTGGCGGCGACACCATCCGCTCCCGGCTGGAGGCCGGGGTGGAGCGGCGGACGAAACTTTATCAGATTTTTCAGGAGGAATACACCCCCCTGTCTCTCACTCCCCGCTGTCAGGCGGTGATGGGCGAGGTGCGGGTCTGTGTTCCAGATCACCCGGAAGAGGACACCGTTACCGCCTCCTATACCTTCTTGTATCAGCTCATCGGCACGGAAACCAAGCTGGTGCTGCTCCACGCCAACTATGAGTTTCTCCATCCCTTCGCCCTGGAGGAGGGCGGTCCCAAGCTGGAGATGTCCGCCTATCAGTTCGTCCGGGACGTTTTGATGGAGGTCCCGCCGAAGAAGCGGCTGGCCATCCCCTGCGGAAGCACGACGCTGTTCGTCCAGCCGGACATGATTTTCTATGTCCAGAGCCGGAACCGGAAGGCGGAGCTCCACTGTGTGGACAAGGTGATTCAAAGCGACTTGGGCATCAGCGAGGTCAACGCCATGCTGCCGGAGCCCTTCTGCCCCATTCACCGCTGCTACACGGTGAACAGCCGCTATGTGATGTCCGTCCGGCGCTACGAGGCGGCCATCATCACCGGGGAGGTCCTGCCCATCCCCTTCCACAACTACATGCAGGTGAAAGCGGAGCTGGAACGGAAAATCACCGGATAATCCAACCCCGCCGGAAGGTATGGCCTTCCGGCGGGGTTTTTTCTTTCCAGCCTCTTGACAATTGGCCTACAACGTGTTATCTTAATTTTAGCCTACAGCTTGTAGTCAAAGGAGGATACCCTATGAACACCCCGCAGATTTCCGATTCGGAGCTGGAATTGATGAAGATTGTCTGGTCCGCCGGAGGGACCGCCCTGTACGCCCAGATCATGGAGGCCCTGGCGGAGGCGGGCCGGAGCTGGCAGAAAAATACCGTCATCACCCTGCTGTCCCGGCTGGTGGACAAGGGCTTTCTCACCGTCCGCAAGCTGGGACGGCGGAACGAGTACGCCGCCGCCGTATCCGAAGCGGAGTACCAGGCCGCCCAGACCCGGGTGCTGGTGAACAAGCTCTACGCCGGAAGCGCCAAGGGCCTGGTGGCCGCCCTGATTCAGCAGGAGGCCATCTCCCCCGGGGACTATGAGGAGCTGAAACGCTTCTGGGAGAACGGAGGCGGGGAAGCATGAGGGAGGTTTGGAAAACCGCCGCCTCCCTGTCCCTCTCCGGGTCCCTGGCCATCCTGGTCCTGTTGGTTCTCCGGCCCCTGCTCCGAGATCGCCTCAGCAAGCGCTGGCAGTATTATGTCTGGCTCATCGCCGTGTTCCGGCTGCTGCTGCCCCTCTCGCCGGAGTTCAGTCCCGTGGGCGCCCTGTTCCGGGAGGCGGAGACCCCCGCCGCCGTTCGGGCCGGGGGTTCCCGGCTGCCGGAGGCGGCCTCGGCCCCCGGGGAAAGCCCGGCCACCGCGGAACCGGCCCCCCCGGTCCAGCCGGAACCTCCTGCCGACGCAGAGCCGGAGTCCCCCGCCCTGCCGGACGCGGCGGAGGTCTTGGCCCTGGTTTGGCTGGGCGGCGCGCTGGTCCTGCTGGTATGGAAGGCCACCAGCTGCCGGAGCTTCTCCCGCTATCTCCGGGCGGGGTGCCGGGCGGTGGAGGACCCTGCCCTGCTGGACCTGCTGTCCCGGACCGGGGAGGAGCTGGGCGTCCGGCGGTCCGTGGAGCTGTATGAAAACCCTCTGGCGGCCTCCCCTATGCTGCTGGGGCTGTTCCGGCCCTGCGTCGTTCTGCCCTCGGCGGCGGTGGCGGAGGCGGATTTCCGTCACACAGTCCTCCATGAGCTGACCCATTACCGGCGGCGGGACCTGCTCTACAAGTGGCTGGTCCAGCTGACAGTCTGCCTCCATTGGTTCAACCCCCTGGTGTGGGTCATGGCCCGGGAGATTGACCGGGCCTGTGAGCTGGCCTGTGACGAGGCGGTGCTCCAGGCCCTGGCGCCGGAGGGACGGCGGGCCTATGGGGACACCCTGCTCCGAGCCCTGGAAACCGGCGGCGGATATCATGCCGTCCCCGGCTCCGCCGGCTTGGGGGAGAGCGCGGAATTATTGAAAGAAAGGTTGAGCGCAATCATGAAATTCAAGAAACCCTCCAAATGGACCGCCCTGCTGTCCCTGATCCTGGCGGCGGCTCTGACCACCGGGGCCGCAGCGGCGGGAGCCTACACCGGGCCCGCCAAACGCGGCGCAAGCCCGGTTAAGGGAACAACCCTGCCGCCGCTTTCCGCCCAGGCGGCGTCCAATGAAAATCTCCGTCTCCGATCCGCCCTCCTGGCAGAGCGGAGCTATGAGGAGGGCGACATCGCCTCGTTCAGTGTGGCGGTTCCGTTCCTGAGCGAGGAGGCGCGGAAGGAGTGGCTGGAGCGGGCCTATGAGGATGGGAACAGCGCCTTCTTCTCCGTTCTCGTCAACCATCTGGATTGGGACGAGGCCACGCTGGACGCCTGGACTGCCCGGGCCGCCAAGGAAAATGCCGCCCTCTGTTCCATCCTGCTGAAAGCGTTGGACCGGGACGGGGAATTAGAAGCCCTGGAAAAGGAGCTGGAGGCCAAACAGGTCGAGGAATACAAGGCCGCCGGAATCATCAAAGAGGGCCGGGTCTATTACTACCAGGGGTACAAGGTCCGAATTTTCCTGGATTCCCGCCCCGACGCCTCCTGCGTGACCCTGGACACGAATCCCCAGGGCCTGCTGGATCTCAAGGTGGAGCGGGGCGCGGACGGTAAAATCCAGTCTGTCCGGGAAATGACCAAAGCGGAGGTCGAGGAACTATTCGGCGATTGGGACGATCTGGAGGAGGGCGGCATGGATGTCACCATTCCTGTGGACCGGACCCGGATGCAGGGCGGCAGCTGGGTATATTTGGGGGAATACATTCTGTCCCAAGGGGATCGGATTCATTACGACGTGACGGCGGAAACAGGCGGACGCATGAAGATCGGCTTTTGCGGCATGGAGCAAAGCCCTGAGGACGTAACCTATTACAGCGTCTCCAGCAAGCGGGCGGACGGGGAGCTCCGCTGCGCGGCGGACTTTGTGTTCGACGGCGAGGCCGTAAAGCCGGGATCTTACCGCCTGTTCCTCCATGCCCCGGAGGGAGACCTGGGGAACCTCAAGGGCAGCATCTCGCTGACACTGAAGCAGGGAAATCCCCCGGACCTTGCCGCCAATCTCGACGCGCGGGCCATGACGGTGGAGGAGCTCCCCGCCGCCGCCCGGAAGGCCATGGACCAGTGCGCCATCCGTACCTGGTACGTCATCCACTCCGAGGGGCGGCAGTATCTCTACTGCAACGGCTTCCCCTGGCGGTACGCCTGGGAGCCCACGCGGGGAGAAGGCGTCTGGCGGGTAAAAATCCAGAAGGGCAAGAAGCTGGACGCTGGCTATGTCCTTCTCTCCTTCTCCGACGACGCTCCCTTAAGTGTCACCCTGGAGGGGGAGCCGGTCCCGCTGACGGACATCCGAACATAAGGACGCGGGGGGGCCAAAAGCCCCCCCCCCGG
>CATOKC010000058.1 GCA_951800675.1 uncultured Oscillibacter sp. | reverse complement strand
GGCGTATGTCAATGAAGACGGCAACGTTGAGACCGTGGTCATCAAGACCGACTCCGCCGACGCTGATCTGTCCGGCCTCCGCGTCATCACCAAGAACACCGGCTCCAACAACTATGTGAAGAGCGTCGGCGCCGATGCCACTGAGAGCGAGCTGCTCAAGGGCAAGTGGACCGAGCGCGAGTACGTCCAGGGTCCCGACTTCAAGGAGAACAAGACCGGCATCTTCGACAAGGAATATGATGTTGGCGATATCCTGATCGGCTCTGAGCGCAACGGCATCTTCTATGCCCGCGAGTTCCACGGTGACAGCTACCGCGGCAATAGCCTCGACGGTCTCTACATCAAGGGGATCAAGGCGGTCGAGAACACGCTGGACAACACCCTGAAGGATCGTTTCAGCATCATTGGCAGCGAGCTGCGGACTCTGGATGAGAGCATCCTCCTGAAGAGCGACTCTGCTACGACCAGCGCCAACGCGGCTGTTCAGGCTCTGCTGAACCAGAACAACGATGAGGTCATTACGGACCGTCACCAGGCTGGCGTGATCCTCGGCGGCAGCGCCAAGGTCATCGACGTCCGCGTGGGCCACGAGGGCGAGATCACCAAGCTGAAGGACCTGTTCGATTATGACCTGAGCAAGGTTGTTCTGAAGGTTCTGCTGAACGGCAAGAGCACTGACGCCGGCTTCCGCAGCGCTTACGCTATCGTCATTCTGGAGGCTCCCTCTAAGAAGGACAGCGCTGGCGAGGCTTGGGCGACCCTCAACGTGCGGCAGGACGGCAAGAAGCTGACTCTGAAGACCGGCGACGGTAAGGAAACTACTCCTTATGTCTACACCGTTAAGCCCGATGCGGAAGTCACCGTTACTCCCACCCTCACCGGCATCGTGACGAAGGACAGCGTCCAGTGGACTGATCTGGACAACAACCTGACCTTCGGCAAGAACGTTGAGGAAATCAAGGTCATGCCCGGCAGCGAGGATGGCGATACCATCAAGCTGCGCCTGACCATCGTGAACCGCGACGACACCAAGAAGGACGTCAAGACCGCTACCTCTCATGTCTTCGTCAACCTGGTGACCGGCGTTCCCGAGAGCACTACCTATGAGCTGACTCTGGGCGGCATTCTGGCCGGTAAGGGCATCGTTTATGCCAACAAGCAGCTCATCACCGGTACGAACAATGTCTACCAGATTCCCAAGGAGGCTGAGGTCGTCGTCTATGCTTCTGCCACCGAGATTGACGCTAACAAGACGATGGACTTCAATGGAGTGGCTGTTACCCTCACGGGTGCCGACAACAGCGCGTCCTTTAAGATGACCAAGAGCTTTGCTCTGATCCTCACGGCTAAGAACACTGCTCCTGGCTCGCTTGCTCCCGAGGTTATTAAACTGACCAGCGTTGGCGGTGTTACCGCGGAGTGGGTTCCCGATGCGCCTGTCCCCGCCGGTATTCCTGCCAAGGTCGAGCTGCCGGCCAACGGAAGCGTGAGCATCCCGAAGGTTGCCGGTAAGATTACCCTTACCGCGAATGGTACCGGTAAGTTTGTTGCCAAGAGTGCTGCGACTGCGGCCTCCGGCGCTCTGGGTACCAACTGGTACGACGCGAACGATTCGGCTGCCTCCAACAAGCAGATTGCCACCACTACCTCCAGCACGGATATTACTCTGTATTCTGTCAGCAAGCTGACTCCCGGCACTGGCATTGGCGCCTCTGGTAAAGCTCCTGACGACTCTACCATTACGGTTCCTACAGCTACTGCCACCTACGTTGCCGTTGGCGTTGATCTGAAACTTACTGGCGGCTCTGGCGACGCGTACGTCATGTACACGGGTAACACCGCTCCCAAGACGGCTGCGGCTGCCGACGGAGTTAAGGAGATCATCACCCTGGAGGGTAAAGAGGACTACGGCGTTGTGAGCATGATCAAGGCGAACCTGGGCGAGGGCGTCTCTGCGACGGCTGACGGACAGACTCTGTCCAACGGCGACCTCGTGGACGCTGCTGTGAATGTGACCTTCACCGTTTCCTCCGACAAGGCTGTGGTTGCGGATAAGGCTGGCCTGGGCTACGGCGAGGCCATCACGGCTGCTGCTCCTCTTAACAAGGGCGAGGTCTATGAGGCTTACACCAAGGTTGATGTTGCCGCTACCGTTGCCAAGATTCAGCTGACCGCCGACAAGTTTGGCAACCCGCGTGAGATTACCGCTGGTGCGGCCAAGACTTACGGCTTTGCTGAGAACTCTGTCATCAACATCGTTGGTACTGCGGTTGCGGGCAAGAGCATCCAGGTTACCGCGGGCGGAAAGACCGTTTTGGCCACCGCTTCGGATACCTCCGATATTCCCGAGATCATAAGCGGCGTGCTTGGCGTTGTTACCACAACCCCGGCGTCCGCCGAGATCAAGGTTGGTACCCGCGCTCTGAGCTTCGCGCAGGAGGCCTAAGATTACTCCTCTGTGCGAGATGACCCTTATGCGAACTCCCTGACCTAAGCGAAAGAACGCCCCGGGCTTCGGCCCGGGGCGTCTTTTCACTCAAAGCCGCGCGAGGAAGAAATCGAACAGCTGCATGGAGCTGCTGTTTCCACAGCTCATTTCCAGCATCACCTGAAGGTCCGATGTGTAAGGCGTCTCCAATGTGTATACCTTGCAGTTCCCAAAGCCGCCGCTGGGCGAGCCGTCGCTGAACTGGTCCGATAGGGCCATGGCCTTTCCGTTAATGTAAGGGACGACGTTTCCGCCCTTGTGGTGCAGCCAGAGGGTGACGGTTCCGCCGGTGGGGTCGGCGAAAAAGACGCGGTTCGTTGTGACGGTGCCCACAGCGTTTTTGCCGGTGAGCGTGGCCTTGTGGTCCTGGACGGTGACGCCGCCGGTGCAGGTGAAGTGGTCCGGATGGTGGAATCCGGCGCTAAGGACATAGTGCTGTCCGGCGTGGAGCTTGTCGTCATTGTCCAGCGCCAGGCCATATTGTCCGATGTAGTAGGCCAGGGCGAACACGTCCCGGCGGAGCCGGGCCAGCTCGGCGGCGATCTTGGCGTTGTCGGCGTTGAAGTCCTCCATGCGGATGCGGTCCGTCAGCTCCCACTGGTTCAGGCAGAAGTGTTCGGTTTGTTTCATGTGGCAAATCCTCCTTGTGTTCAGACTTATGAAAGGGCCCGGGAGGGGAGGAGTTGCACGGGGGAGGGCAACGGAGGCGGAGAACGGAATGAAAAAATAGGGCTTGCATATACTGGGCGGGGTGTGGTATAATCATCACAGCCAAGAATTCAATTAGGTCCACGGCAGACACGCAAAAGAAAAACCGGAGGGATGCCGCCCTCCGGTTTTTCATTGTGCTTACCTGCCCTTGCGGTGGCGGTCAAGCCACTTGCTCACATAGTTGCCGGCTATGCTCGCTCCGACTGCCACTAAGAAATCAATTAGGTTTTCCACGGCATTCACCTCCTCCCTGCTGCCAGTTTGGAGAGGGCGGCAGGTTAATTATACCACCGTTCGACAGAAACCGCAAGGGCGGGAAAATACCCCCTTGCCTTTTCTTGCAGCGGGTGGTATAATAATTACAAGCTGCCCTTGTTGTGTTTGTCTAGCCATTTAATATAATGGAAGAAGTCCACAGCGAAGGGCTCCCCCGGAGAGTTGGGCCTCTCCGGGGGATTTCTTTTGTACCATCCCTTCCGGCAAAATTTGCCGCCCTCCCGGCGGCATTCTTGTGCATTCCGTCAATTGCATAAATATTCATAGGAGTTGTATAATTCATTCATCATTAAAACCAATGGAGGCGCGGTTATGAAAAAGAATATCAAAAAAGTCGTCCTTGCCTATTCCGGCGGACTGGATACATCCATCATTATCCCCTGGCTGAAAGAGAACTATGGCGATGTAGAGATCATCGCCGTGGCCGGAGACGTGGGCCAGGAGCAGGAGCTGGAGGGCCTGGAGGAAAAGGCCATCAAGACCGGAGCCAGCAAGCTGTATATCGCGGACCTCACCGACGAGATGGTGGACGAGGTGATTATCCCGTCTTTGAAAATGGGGGCCAGCTACGAGCAGTACCTGTTGGGTACGGCCTTCGCCCGGCCCATCATCGCCCGGAGCTTGGTGGAGATTGCCAAAAAGGAAGGGGCGGACGCCATTGTCCACGGCTGCACCGGAAAGGGCAACGATCAGGTTCGGTTCGAGCTGGCTATCAAGCGCTTCGCCCCGGAGATGACCATCATCGCCCCCTGGCGGGAGTGGGATATCAAGGGCCGGGACGAGGAGATCGACTATGCCGAGGCCCACAACGTCCCCCTGAAGATCAGCCGGGAGACCAACTACTCCAAGGATAAAAACCTCTGGCACCTGAGCCACGAGGGCCTGGACCTGGAGGACCCCGCCAACGAGCCCCAGTATGAGAAGGAGGGCTTCCTGGAGATGGGCGTCAGCCCCGTGGCCGCCCCGGACAAGGCCACTTATGTGACCATCGACTTTGAAAAAGGCGTCCCCGTGGCGGTGGACGGCGAGAAAATGAAGGCCAGCGACATTATCCGCAAGCTGAATAAGCTGGGCGGGGAAAACGGCATCGGCCTTCTGGACATCGTGGAGAACCGGCTGGTGGGCATGAAGGACCGGGGCGTGTACGAAACCCCCGGCGGCACGATTTTGTATAAGGCCCACGAGTGCCTGGAAATGATTACGGTAGACAAGGACACCGCCCACATGAAGAGCAAGCTGGCGGTGGACTTCGCGGACCTGGTGTACAACGGCAAGTGGTTCACCCCCCTGCGGGAGGCCCTCAGCGCCTTCGCCGACAAGACTCAGGAGCACGTGACGGGCTCTGTGAAGCTGAAGCTCTACAAGGGCAACATGATCACGGCCTCCATCACCTCCCCCGAGAGCCTGTACTCCGAGGAGCTGGTGACCTTCAACGAGAGCGCCTATGACCAGACCAACGCCACGGGCTTCATCAACCTGTGGGGCCTGCCCGACACCGTGCTGGCGCTGCGGGAGCAGGGGAAACTTTAATTTAAAGGAGTAGCATCCATGAAACTTTGGGGCGGACGGTTCAGCAAGGAGACGGATACCCTGGCCAACGACTTCCAGTCCTCCATCCACTTTGACCAGCGGCTTTACCGGGAGGATATCCAGGGAAGCCTTGCCCATTCCGAGATGCTGGCGGCCCAGGGGGTCATCTCCCAGGCGGATAAGGACGCGATTCAGAAGGGCCTGACGGAAATCCTGGCGGATATCGAGGCGGGAAAGGTGGAGTTTTCTCCGGCCAACGAGGACATCCATATGAACATCGAGGCCCTGCTGACCCAGCGGATCGGCGAGGCGGGAAAGCGACTCCACACCGCCCGGTCCCGGAACGACCAGGTGGCCCTGGATTTCCGCATGTACGCGCGCGAGGAGATTGGAACCGTCATAGGCCGTCTGCTGGACCTGGAGAAGGTCCTCTGCGACCAGGCCAAGCGGCACCGGAACACGGTGATGCCGGGTTATACCCACTTGCAGCGGGCCCAGCCCGTGTCCTTCGCCCAGCACCTTTTGGCCTACGCCGCCCAGTTCTCCCGGGACGTGACCCGGCTGGAGGACTGCCGGAAGCGGCTGAACGAGTGTCCTTTAGGTTCCGGGGCCCTGGCGGGGACCACCTATCCCATCGACCGCTTCCAGACGGCCCGGGCCCTGGGCTTTGACCGCCCCTGCGGCAACTCCATGGACGGCGTCAGCGACCGGGACTACGCCCTGGAGCTTCTGAGCGCGCTTTCTATTTTAATGATGCACCTCAGTCGCTTCTCCGAGGAGGTCATCCTCTGGTGCAGCTGGGAGTTCAAGTTCGTGGAGCTGGACGAGGCCTATTCCACCGGCTCCAGCATCATGCCCCAGAAGAAGAACCCGGACATGGCGGAGCTGGTCCGGGGCAAGACAGGCCGGGTCTATGGCGATTTAATGGGCCTTCTCACGGTGATGAAGGGTCTGCCCCTGGCCTATAACAAGGACATGCAGGAGGACAAGGAGCCGGTGTTTGACGCCCTGGACACCGTGGAGCTGTGCCTCCCGGTGTTCACGGGGATGATCGGCACCATGCGGGTCCTCCCCGAGAACCTCCGCCGGGCGGCGGGCCGGGGCTTCATCAACGCCACGGACTGCGCCGACTACCTGACCAAGAAGGGCATGCCCTTCCGGGACGCCTACACCGCCACCGGGCGGCTGGTGGCCGCCTGTACCGCCGAAGGGAAAATCCTGGAGGAGCTGACCCTGGAGGAGCTGCAAGCCGTCTCCCCCCTGTTCGGAGAGGACGTGTACGAGGCGTTGAAGCTGGAGAACTGCATGGCCCTCCGCCGGAGCTTCGGCGGCCCGGCGGCAGACGAGACCACCCGGCAGATTGCGGAGATCGAGGCGTTTATCCAGGCTCGGAGCAAGTGAAAGGGAGGCGTCCCATGAAACCTAAGGTATATATAGACGGCAAGGAGGGCACCACCGGCCTCCAGATTTACGACCGCCTGGCGGCCCGGGAGGACATCGACCTCCTCCTCATTAGCGAGGACAAACGCAAGGACCCGGCGGAGCGGAAAAAATTTCTCAACGCGGCGGACCTGGTGTTCCTCTGCCTGCCGGACGCCGCCGCCGTGGAAGCGGTGGGCCTGATTGAAAATGAGCGCGCCCGGGTCATTGACTGCTCCACCGCCCACCGGACGGCGGAGGGCTGGGTCTACGGCTTCCCGGAGCTGTCCGGGCAGCGGGAGGCCATTCGAACGGCGGCCCGGGTGGCGAACCCGGGGTGCTATGCCACGGGCTTCCTCTCGCTGGTCCGGCCCCTGGTGGAGAAGGGGGCGCTGTCCCCCAAGGCCCGGCTGGCCTGCCACGCCCTGTCGGGCTATACGGGGGCGGGAAAAAAGGCCATCGCCCAATATACCGATCCGGACCGGGACAAGGAGCTGGAAAGCCCCCGGCACTACGCGGTTACTCTGGCCCACAAGCATCTGCCGGAGATGGCGGCAATAGCGGGACTGAACCGCCCGCCCCTGTTCATGCCCATGATCTGTGATTATCCCCAGGGGATGGTAGTCACCGTCCCGCTGTGGGCGGAGGAGCTGGAGGGCCCCTGGTCCGTTGAGAAGCTCCGGGCACTGTACGAGGACTATTACGGCGGCAGTCCCGTGGTGACCCTCCGTCCCGCCGGCGCGCCCTCCTGCGGCTTTATCGGCTCCAACAATCTCTCCGGGACGGACGGGCTGCAAATTTTTGTCAACGGAAACAGCGGGCAGTTCATGCTCTCTGCCCGCCTGGACAACCTGGGCAAGGGCGCCTCCGGCGCGGCGGTGCAGAACATGAACCTGATGCTGGGCTTCGAGGAAACGGCGGGCCTGGCGCTTTGAGAAAGTATGAGGAACGGATATGCTGAACTTCATTGACGGCGGCGTCTGCGCCGCCCAGGGCTTCCGGGCGGCGGGGGTCCACGCGGGGGTCAAAACCCACGCGGAGTGGAAGAAGGACGTGGCGCTGATCGTCTCCGACGTGGACTGCGCGGCGGCGGCGGTGTTTACGAAAAATGCCGTCAAGGCCGCCCCCATCCATGTGGACCGCAAGCACCTGGCGGACGGGAGAGCCCGGGCCGTCATAGCCAACAGCGGAAACGCCAACGCCTGCGCCCCCCAGGGGGAGGAAAACGCGGAACGCATGTGTGCCGCCGCGGCCCAAGCCCTGGGCTGCAAGCCGGAGGACGTGCTGGTGAGCTCCACCGGCGTCATCGGCCAGCGGATCAACGTGGAGGCCGTCGAGGCCGCGATGCCGGCCCTCTGCGCCGCCCTGGAGCGGTCGGCGGAGGCCAGCGACGCGGCGGGCCACGCCATCATGACCACCGACACCGTGAAAAAAGAGGCGGCGGTGGAAACCACGGTAGGGGGCAAAACCGTCCGCGTAGGCGGCGTGGCCAAGGGCAGCGGCATGATACACCCCAACATGGGCACCATGCTCTGCTTCCTCACCACGGACTGCGCCATTTCCCCGGAGATGATCAAAACCGCCCTGCTTGAAACGGTAAGCGTCAGCTTCAACCGCATCAGCGTAGACGGGGATACCTCCACCAACGACACCTGCTGCGTCCTGGCCAACGGCCTGGCGGGAAACGAGCCCATTACGGCCAAGGGCCCGGACTACGACGCCTTCCTCGCGGCCCTGCGGGCCCTGTGCACGGAGCTTGCCAAGAAAATGGCCTCCGACGGCGAAGGGGCGCGGCATCTCATCACCTGCACCGTCCAAGGCGCAAAATCCGAAAAAAGTGCCGAGACCATCGCCAAGTCCGTAGCGTCCTCCACCCTGACCAAGGCGGCGATTTTCGGCGCGGACGCCAACTGGGGCCGGGTCCTCTGCGCCATGGGCTACTCCGGGGAGGACTTTGACCCGGATCAAGTGAATGTCCATTTCGCCAGTGCCGCCGGGAATGTCCAGGTCTGCGCCAAGGGCCGGGGCCTGGATTTTGACGAGGACCTCGCCAAGAAGGTCCTGACGGAGCACGACGTGGAAATCAACATCTCCATGGGCGAGGGAGAAGACTCCTGCACCTGCTGGGGCTGTGACATCACCTACGACTATATCAAAATCAACGGCGACTACAGAACATAAAGGGGGCGGACGGTGTGTCTTCCCATGAACAGCAGGCCCAGACCCTGATCGAGGCCCTGCCTTATATTCAGAAATTTACCGGCAAGACCATCGTGGTCAAATACGGCGGCAACGCCATGATCTCCGACGAGCTGCGCCGGGCGGTGATGAGCGACGTCATCCTGCTGAACCTGGTGGGCATCCGGGTGGTGGCCGTTCACGGCGGCGGGCCGGAGATTTCCGCCATGCTGAAAATGATCGGCCACGAGTCCAAATTTGTGGACGGCCTGCGCTATACCGACGTCACCACCATGGACATCGTCCAAGCCGTCCTCTGCGGCAAGGTCAACAAGGACCTGGTGTCCCAGCTGGGCCGCCTGGGAGGCCGGGCCGTGGGTCTGTGCGGCATGGACGGCCAGCTGTTCCAGGCGGAGCAGATGGACGAGAAATACGGCCTGGTGGGCCGGATCACCGGCGTGAACCCCGAGCCGGTGAAAAACGCCCTGGAGCACGGCTATATCCCCATCGTCTCCACCGTGGCTCAGGGGGTGGATTCCGACACGGCCTATAACATCAACGCGGACACCGCCGCCGCCAAGCTGGCGGAAGCCCTGGGGGCGGAGAAGCTGATTTTGCTCACCGATGTCCGGGGGCTCCTCCGGGACCCCAAGGATGAGAGCACCCTCATCCATGTGGTCCGCACCCAGGAGGTCCCGGCCTTGGTGGAGGAGGGGGTCATCTCCGGGGGCATGATCCCCAAGATGCAGTGCTGCGTGGACGCCATCCACGGCGGCGTGGAGCGGGTCCACATCCTGGACGGCCGCATCCCCCATTCCATCCTCATTGAGCTGCTCTCCGACGAGGGCATCGGCACCATGATGAAAAAGGAGGAGGCCCTATGACATCCGAGGCCATTAAGAGCTTGACCCATCAGCATATCATGAACACCTACGGCCGGTTCCCCGTGGCCCTGGACCACGGGGAGGGGGCCACCCTCTACGACCCGGAGGGCCGGGAATACATCGACTTCACCAGCGGCATCGGCGTCACCGCCCTGGGCTATGGAAACCAGCCCTGGGCGGAGGCCATCGCGGACCAGGCGAAGAAGCTGGGCCATGTGTCCAACCTCTTTTATACCGAGCCCCCCGCCCAGTTGGCGGAAATCCTCTGCCAGCGCACCGGGGAAAGCGCCGTATTCTTTGCCAACGGAGGCGGCGAGGCCAACGAGGGCATGATCAAGCTGGCCCGGAAATACAGCTTTGACAAATACGGCCAGGGCCGCGGTACCATCGTTACCCTGAAAAACTCCTTCCACGGCCGGACCATCACCACCCTGAAGGCCACGGGGCAGGATGTGTTCCACAACTACTTCTTCCCCTTCACTGAGGGCTTCCGCTACGCCCCCGCCAACGACTTGGAGGCGCTGCGCGCCCAGGACCGGGGGGACGTCTGCGCCGTCATGGTGGAGCTGGTCCAGGGCGAGGGCGGTGTGCTCCCCCTGGACAAGGACTATGTTAAGGCCGTGGAGGCCCTCTGCGCGGAGAAGGACTGGCTGCTCCTGGTGGACGAGGTCCAAACCGGCGTGGGCCGGACGGGCACGCTCTTTGCCTTCCAGCAGTATGACGTTCTCCCCGACGTGGTGAGCTTTGCCAAGGGCATCGCCGGGGGCCTGCCCATGAGCGGCATCATGGCCAATGAGAAATGCAAGGACGTTCTGGGCCCTGGGATGCACGCCACCACCTTCGGCGCGAACCCCGTCTGCGCCGCCGCGGGCTTGGTGGTCCAGGAGACCCTCAGCGACGGATTCCTAAGGGAGGTCCAAGAGAAGGGCGAGTATCTCCGCAAGGGCATCGAGGCCCTGAATCTGCCCTGCTTTGGAAAAACCCGGGGCCTGGGCCTGATGATCGGCGTCGAGGTCCGGGAGGGATGGACCAACAAAGACATTGCGGGCAAGCTGATTGAAAACGGCCTTCTAATCCTCACCGCCGGGCCGGGAATGCGGCTGCTGCCGCCCCTGGTTATTACGAAGGACGAGATGGACAAGGGACTGGACATCATGAAAAAGACCCTGGGCTGAGAGAAAGGGAGGACGCTATGGAAAAGCACTTTTTAAAGCTTCTGGACTTCACCCCGGCGGAGATTCAGCAGTTTCTGGACACGGCGGCGGATTTGAAAGCCAAGAAGAAGGCCGGAACCCCCCACAGGTATCTGGAGGGGAAGAACGTGGCCCTGATTTTCGAAAAGACCTCCACCCGGACCCGCTGCGCCTTCGAGGTGGCCGCCCAGGACCTGGGCATGGGCAGTACTTACCTGGGCCCCACCGGCTCTCAAATCGGCGTGAAGGAGTCCATTGCCGATACCGCCCGGGTGCTGGGCCGGATGTATGACGGCATCGAGTACCGGGGCTTCGGCCAGGCCATCGTGGAGGAGCTGGCGGAGTACGCCGGGGTCCCCGTGTTCAACGGCCTCACCGACGAGTTCCACCCCACCCAGATTCTGGCGGATTTCCTGACCATCCAGGAGCACTTCGGAAAGCTCCGGGGCGTGAAGCTGGTCTACCTTGGAGACGCCCGCTTCAACATGGGCAACTCCCTCATGGTGGGCTGTGCCAAGATGGGGATGCGCTTCGTCGCCTGCGCTCCGAAGGCCTACATGCCGGACCCGTCTTTGGTGGAGACCTGTCAGGCCATTGCCAAGGAGACCGGCGCGGTTCTGGAGTTCCTCACGGACCCCCAGGAGGCGGCGAATGGCGCGGATGTGCTCTACACCGACGTCTGGGTCTCCATGGGCGAGCCGACGGAGGTCTGGGCGGAGCGCATCGCCGCCCTGGGCCCCTACCAGGTGACAAAAGCCCTCATGGACGAGGCGGGTTCCCAGTGCCGGTTCATGCACTGCCTTCCCGCCTACCACGACCACAAGACCAAGGTGGGCAAGGAAATGGGGGAGCGCTTCGGCCGGGAGGCCATGGAGGTGACGGACGAGGTGTTCGAGTCCCCCCAGTCCATTGTCTTTGACGAGGCGGAGAACCGGATGCACACCATCAAGGCCGTGATGTACGAGCTGATGAAATAAATAAGGGGAAGAGGAGAGGCGGAAAACCGCCCCTCCTCTTTTTCCGTTTCAGGTATAATTTTCCCCTGGGGCTGGAAAAATGAAACCATCACTGACAGGAGGCATACACACGAGATGGTGAAAGGAATTTCCAGACGGGTGGTCGTGGTGGACTCCCCGGACCAGCGGTTTTTTGAACAGGCGATTTTCATTGTACGAAACGACGCCGCCGGGGAGGGAGTTACCTCCCGGGAGCTGGTGGAGGAGGCCCGCCGGGTGGCCCGGAATTACGCAGGGGGGGACCACGGCAGATTCAGCCGGGCCTGGCGGGACTTGAGCCCGGCGGTTTATACCCTCATGGGAGCGGGTGCCATTGGCCTTTTGTGGCTGATTGTGGCGCTGATTTGAAAGGGACCCTGGAGGCTCCTCCAATCGGAGGGCTTCCAGGGCCCTTTCTATATAATGAAAGGGTTACAGAGGGATGACCCTTGTGGCCACGGCCTCCTGAAAGGCCCGGTCATGCTCCACAAAGATCATCGTGGGCGCAAAGTCCCGCAGCAGCGCCTCAATCTGGAGCCGGGAGTCAATGTCCACAAAGTTCAGCGGCTCGTCCCAGATATACAGGTGGGCCTGCTCGCAGAGGCTGGCGGCGATGAGTACCTTTTTCTTCTGCCCACCGGAGTAGTCCTCCAAATTCCGGCCGAACTGCTCTCGGGAAAAGCCCAGCTTCCGCAGAATGGCCTTGAAGAGGCTCTCGTCGATGCCCCGCTCCAAGATAAAGTCCCCCAGCGTTCCCCGGAGAAAAGTGGTGTCCTGGGGTACATAGGAAATCCTCAGCCCTGGGGCCAGGGATAGCTCCCCCTCCTGGCGGATATCCTGTCCCAGCAGCAGCTTCAAGAGACTGCTTTTCCCGCTGCCGTTCCGGCCCTCCAGAGCCGCCCGCTCCCCTTGCACCAAAGAAAAGCTTAAGGGTCCGCAGACCCTCCGGTCTCCGTACCACAGCGTCAGCTCCCCGCAGGAGACCAGCCGCTTGGCATGGTGGGTTAGCGGGGAGAGCTTCAAAGCCTCCACCGTCTCCCGGTTTTGGAGCAACCCCTGCTTTTCCTCCAGGGCCTTTTCCTGCCGGGCCTCCAGGGATTTGGCCCGCTTCATCATCTTGGCGGATTTGTGGCCCACATAGCCCTTGTCGGCGGCTCCGATTTTGGACGCCTCCACCCGGTCGGACCAGACGGAGGTCCGCCGGGCCGCCTTCTGGAGGCGGCGAACGTCTTTTCGGAGGCGATCGTCTTTTGCCTCCTCGAATTGCTGGAGACGGTCGAAGTTCTCCTTCCAAGAGCTGTAGGTTCCGGACTGTACCTGGATGTCCGAGCGGTTCAGGGCCAGAATGTGGTCCACACAGCCGTCCAGAAAGCGCCGGTCGTGGGACACCAGGATAAAGCCCCGCTGCCGCCGGAGATAGGCGGCAACCAACTCCCGGCCCTGGGTGTCCAGATGGTTGGTGGGCTCATCGATCAGAGGGAAGCGTCCTTCCCGGAGGAACAGGGCCGCCAGGAGGACCTTGGTACGCTCCCCGCCCGAGAGGGTGGAGAAGCACCGCCAAAGGGCTTCCTCCTCCACGCCCAGGAGGTTCAGCTCCTTGGGGAAGCGCCAGCTCTCCGCCTCGGGGCAGAGGTCCTCCAGCACCTCCGC
Source organism: uncultured Oscillibacter sp. (assembly GCA_951800675.1). The sequence goes on along the minus strand of CATOKC010000058.1, from coordinate 6,064 downwards.
TGTCAGCCGCTCTGGCTCTGGAATGGGACTGGGGAAATAGTCGAAGAGCGCAGAGGAAACCAACGTTCCCTCGTGGGGATATTCCCCCATCAACAGCCGTAGCAGGGTGGTTTTCCCCCTGCCGTTTCGACCTACAAGACCCAACCGCCAGTCGGTATCAATCTGAAAGCTGGCGTTTTCAAAAACAGGATCAGGACTGCCGGGATAGGAAAAGGTTAGGCGTTCCGCCTGAATCATAGACATACGCGTCATCTCCTTGCCGTGAAAAGATAAAAAGCCGCGGGAAAGCCTCCCGCGGCCCATTGCAGCACGGCGCAAGCCGCCCCAAAACGGGCGGCAAGGCGGTATCTGACGCAAGGGCTGGAGGTGAGCTGTGCTTTCCCGCATGACGGCACAACGCCGCCCCGGCCCCGTCTACGCGGCGCCGGAAGCCAAGTTACTTGGCGTTCAGCAGGAAATCAGTCTCACTTTTCCACCCCTTCCGGTTTGTTCACGGGAGAGTATAGCATATCTCCGCCCTGCCGTCAACCCTGCTTTCAAGGGGCTTTTTTAAGAAACGTGTACTGCTCCCAAAGAAGCGATTTTAAAGAGGCGGCCTGCACTGCTACCAGATGGCGTGGTCAATAAGAGTGTAATATAATGGTCCTCAAAGGTAAAGGCGGGCAGAGTACCTTCCGGCAGACCGGGGCTATGATACAGACGCGGTCATCCTCAAGGCTGTTGACGAGGGCATGAGGCCGGTCATTCCACCAAGAAAGAACCGAAAACATCTGCTGGAATACGACAAATAACTCTACAAACTCCGCCATCTCGTTGAGAACGCTTTCCTTCTTCTCAAAAGGCGGCGCGGTATTGCTACGCGCCGCGCCAAAAACGCCGCTTCTTTCACTGCCGCTGTCCAAATCCGCCGCATCGCTATTTGGCTCCTTGTTTATTGACGACACCATCTAGGGCTTGTTTGAAAATTGTCAACACGCCCAAACAGCGGGCCTTTTTCTGCCATACATCGTTAAATTTTCTTGCCATCCGTCAGGATGCCCGCGAAAATTTGCCCTGTCTGACAAAAAAATTCCTCGCTGTTGGGCATATCGCCAATTATCAAACAAGCCCTAGCTGCGGAGCTGTTTTTAATAAGTAGTCCTCCGATTTTGCCAGCTTCGAGAGGCTTTTTTGAAGCGTCTTTGAGTATCGCCTGTTTGAGAGGGAAGGTTCAGCGAGACTTCGGCAAAGCGACGGTGCATTCCATGAAAAAAAGAGAAATTACAGCAAAATTTCTCTTGACATGGGAGCAATTTTCAATTATTATGTATGGGCATGCGGCGGAGAGGACATCCTCTGCGCCCCGCGACCGCGATGAACCGGGAGATTGCTCGAAAGAGGTAACTTCCGGGGAGTATGTCCGATAATCGGGCGGCTGAGAAAGGTCTGTACGCGAGCGTAGATCGCCGCGCCATGACGGAACCGGCTTGCTTTGCGCCGGGTTTTTTCATGAGCTGGAATGATACGCACGGATGAGTGGACAGAAAAATTTTCTCGCCGTACGGAATCGAGACCCATTTAAAAACCGTACGAATTAGGAGGAACCCCAACATGGCACAGAAGGAAAAGATCCGCATCCGTCTGAAGGCGTATGACCACCAGGTGATCGACCAGAGCGCGGAGAAGATCGTGGAAACCGCCAAGCGCACCGGCGCCGAGGTTTCCGGCCCCATCCCCCTGCCCACCAAGAAGGAGATTATTACCATCCTGCGCTCCGTCCACAAGCACAAGGACAGCCGGGAGCAGTTCGAGCGCCGGACCCACAAGCGGCTCATCGACATCACCAAGTCCTCCCCCAAGACCGTGGAGGCCCTGATGGCCCTGGAGCTCCCCGCCGGCGTGGAGATTGAGATTAAGCTCTAAGCCCCATTCCCATGTTTGTACCGCGGCTCATCGCGTTTTTGAGATGAGCGGGTCAAGTTGGCCGAGCAACGGTTCCCAATGGCCGCCTCGCCCAACCAATAACCTTATTTAAGGAGGAACCTACATGAAAGCGATCATCGGCAAAAAAGTGGGCATGTCCCAGATTTTTGACGAGAACGGCCATGTGATCCCCGTCACGGTCATCGAGGCGGGCCCCTGCGTGGTCGTGCAGAAGAAAACGGCTGAGAAGGACGGCTACGAGGCCGTGCAGCTGGGCTTCGAGGACATTGCGGAGCGTAAGCTCACCAAGCCTGAGCTGGGCCACCTGAACAAGGCGGGCGTAGCGCCCAAGAAGCACCTGAAGGAGTTTAACCTGGAAAACGCCGCCGAACTGAACGTGGGCGACATCATCAAGGCCGACGCCTTCGCCGCCGGAGATTTCGTGGATGTCACCGGCGTCAGCAAGGGCCACGGCTTCCAGGGCGTTGTCAAGCGCCACGGCGCGGCCGTGAAGCGCAACACCCACGGCGGCGGCCCCGTTCACCGCCACCAGGGCTCCCTGGGCGCAGGCACGACCCCGGGCCGCATCATGAAGGGCCGCGACGGCGCGGGCCACATGGGCGTGGACCAGGTCACCGTGCAGAACCTCTCCGTCGTCAAGGTGGATCCCGAGCTGAACATGCTGGTGGTCTGCGGCGCGGTGCCCGGCCCCAAGGGCGGGCTGGTGACGATCAAGTCCACCGTCAAGGTCCACAAGGTCAAGCAGGCCGGCGCGGACATCAGCAAGAACCCGCAGAAGGCTTCCGGCCGCAACCCGCAGAAGGCCTCCGCCAGAAGCAAGTGAGAAAGGGGTGCTGAGTAAATGTCTACTGTGAAAGTTTTAAACATGGCCGGCGCGGAAGTCGGCACTGTGGAACTGAACGACGCGATTTTCGGCATCGAGCCCAATGAGTCCGTCGTTCACGAGGTCGTGAAGAACCACCTCGCCAACTGCCGCCAGGGCACCCAGAGCGCCCTGACCCGCGCGGAAGTTTCCGGCGGCGGCAAGAAGCCCTGGCGCCAGAAGGGCACGGGCCACGCTCGTCAGGGCAGCACCCGGGCTCCCCAGTGGACCCACGGCGGCATCGTCTTCGCGCCGAAGCCCCGGAGCTACCGCTACGTGCTGAACAAGAAGGTTCGCCGCCTGGCTCTGAAGTCCGTCCTCTCCGCCAAGGCCGCCGAGGGTTGCCTGGTGGTCATCGACTCCATCAAGCAGACGGAAATCAAAACCGCCGAGTTCCGTAAGTTCCTGAACGCTGTCAAGGTCGACGGCAAGGCCGTGGTGGTGACCCCCGCCATGGACGAGACGATCGTCAAGAGCGCCCGGAACCTTCCCGGCGTGCTGACCACCCCCGCGGCGCAGCTGAATGTCTATGACATCGTGAACGCCAAGTACCTGGTGGTGGATCAGGCCGCCCTCGCCAAAATCGAGGAGGTGTACGCGTAATGACCGCATACGATATCGTGATCCGCCCTGTTATCACCGAGCGGGCCATGGCCGGAGCCGCCGACAAGAAGTACGTCTTCGAGGTGGCCAAGGACGCCGGCAAGGTGGAAATCAAGAAAGCCGTAGAGGAAATCTTCGGCGTAAAGGTGGCCGCCGTCAACACCCTGACGGTGCCCGGCAAGGAAAAGCGCATGGGCGCGGGCCGTCCCGGCATGACGAAAACCTGGAAAAAGGCCTACGTCCAGCTGACCCCCGATTCCAAGACCATCGAGTTCTTTGAAGGCATGGTCTGATTCTACGGAAGGAGTGTAACGACAAATGTCTATTAAAACCTTTAAGCCGACGACTCCCTCCCGGCGTCAGATGACGGTCTCCGGATTCGACGGCATTGACAAAAAGGCCAAGCCCGAGCCCAAGCTCACCGAGACCCTGAAAAAGAGCGCCGGCCGGAACAGCTACGGCCGCATCACCGTCCGCCACCGGGGCGGCGGCAACAAGCGGAAATACCGCGTCATCGACTTCAAGCGCGACAAACACGATATGTTCGCCACCGTCCTCCGCCTGGAGTACGACCCCAACCGCTCCGCCAACATCGCCCTCCTGGAGTATGAGGACGGCGAGCGCCGCTACATTCTGGCCCCTGTGGGCTTGAAGGCCGGCGACAAGGTGGAGTCCGGCCCCAGCGCCGACATCAAGGAGGGCAACGCCCTCCCTCTGGCCAACATTCCCGTGGGCACCATGATCCACAACATCGAGCTCCACCCCGGCAACGGCGCCCAGCTGGTGCGCTCCGCCGGAACCGCCGCCCAGCTCATGGCGAAAGAGGGCGGCGACGCCCAGATCCGCATGCCCTCCGGCGAGGTCCGCATTGTTCGGACCAACTGCATGGCCACCATCGGTCAGGTGGGAAACATTGACCACGCCAACATCAACATCGGCAAAGCGGGCCGCAAGCGCCACATGGGCTGGCGTCCCACCGTCCGGGGCTCCGTCATGAACCCCTGCGACCACCCCCACGGCGGCGGCGAGGGCCGCGCCCCGGTTGGCCGCTCCGGGCCCGTGACCCCCTGGGGCAAGCCGGCTCTGGGCTACAAGACCCGGAAGAAGAAGAACCCCACCAGCAAATTCATCGTCAAGCGCCGCAACGAGAAGTAAGGGAGGCAGATGAAACATGAGCAGATCCATTAAGAAAGGCCCGTACGTTGCCCCCGAGCTTCTGAAGCGGGTCGAGGAAATGAACGCGAAGAACGAGAAGAAGGTCCTCAAGACCTGGAGCCGCAGCTCTACCATCTTCCCCTCCTTCGTGGGCCACACCATCGCCGTGCACGATGGCCGGAAGCATGTGCCCGTCTACGTCCAGGAGGATATGGTCGGCCACAAGCTGGGTGAGTTCGCCCCCACCCGCACCTTCCGCGGACACCGGAAGGACTGAGTTGAAGGAGGATGCAGAACATGGAAAATAAAGTTGCGAAGGCCTATCTGCGCTACGTCCGCATTGCCCCCCGGAAGGTCCAGATCGTCTGCGACCTGATCCGCGGCAAGGACGCGGGCAGCGCCATGGCCATCCTGATGCAGACCCCCAAGGCTGCCTCCGAGCCCCTGCAGAAGCTTCTGAAGAGCGCCGTTGCCAACGCCGAGAACAACTTCGGCATGGACCCCGCCAAGCTGGTGGTGTCCGAGGTTTACGCCACGCCCGGCCCCATCCTCAAGCGGATGATGCCCCGGGCCCAGGGCCGCGCCTACCGTATCAACAAGCGCACTTCTCACGTCACCCTGGCTGTGGCGGAAAAGGCATAAGAGGGAGGAGAACCGTTTATGGGACAGAAAGTCAATCCCCACGGCCTGCGCGTGGGCGTCATTAAAGACTGGGATTCCCGCTGGTACGCCAGTGACGAGAAGGTCGGCGACCTGATTGTGGAGGACCAGAAGATCCGCAAATACCTCAAAAAGACCCTGTACGGCGCCGGCGTGCCCAAGATTGAGATTGAGCGCAGCGGCGACGTGGTGACGGTATTCCTGCACTGCGCACGGCCCGGCATGGTCATCGGCAAGGGCGGCGAGCAGATCGAGCAGTACCGCCTGGCTGTGGAGAAGCTGGTGGGCAAGAAGGTCCGCTTGAACATCGTCGAGGTCCGCAACCCCGACATGAACGCCCAGCTGGTGGCGGAGAACATCGCCCAGCAGCTGGAAAAGCGCATCTCCCATCGCCGCGCCATGAAGAACGCCATGGCCCGGGCCATGCGGGCCGGCGCCAAGGGCATCAAGACCTGCTGCTCCGGCCGTCTGGGCGGCCGCGAAATCGCGGGCGTTGAGCACTATCACGAGGGGACCATCCCCCTGCAGACCATCCGCGCCGACATCGAGTACGGCTTCGCGGAGGCAGCCACCACCTTTGGCCGCATCGGCGTGAAGGTGTGGATCTACAAGGGCGAGGTGCTGAGCCAGACCCTGCGCACCACTCCCCGCACCATGGACACCTCCAAGCCCTATCAGGAGCGCCGGGAGCGTCGTCCCCGCCGCGACGGTGACCGCCGGGGCGGCTTCAACCGGGACCGTCAGGGCGGCGGCGGCTTTAACCGCGGCGGCGGACGGCCCGGCCAGGGCGGCGGCTTCAACCGCGCCGGCGGCGGCCCCCGTCCCCAGGGCGGCTTCAACCGCGCCCCCGCCCGGACCCCG
>CATOKC010000057.1 GCA_951800675.1 uncultured Oscillibacter sp. | reverse complement strand
CCCCGGTACGGAGGCAAGGCCGGACCCAGACCGCCTCACGGCGGGGGCCGGAACAAGGGCGGGGGACGCTGAGGTGCCGCCGCGGATGACTGGGCCTTGCCGGCCCGCATATGATTATAAAATTTCTCCGCTCCCAAGTCCGTCTGAAAGCCGGCGGAGGGTCCGCCGGTTTTCAAACGGGCTTCTGGAGAGGAACAGAACGAGGTGTTTTATTTGGCTATTGAAAAATACAGAGTCCATGAGGTGGCGAAGGACTTCGGCCTGCCCACCAAGACCATCACGGAGATCCTGACCAAGTACGGCGCGGCCCCCAAGAACCACATGCAGGTACTGACGGACCGGGAGCTTTCCGTCATCTTTGACCGGCTGACCCAGGATCACGCCATTTCCGACATTCAGGTCATCTTCCAGGAGACCTATCAGGAGGCGAAGCCCGCTCCGGCGGTGCCCGCCCCGGCGGAGGCGCGCAAGGCCGCTCCCCAGCCCGCGCAGGGCAGACCCCAGGGCCAGCAGCGGCCCCAGCCGGGTTCCCAGCCCGGCGGAAACCCGTCCCAGAAGGGCGGCAAGCCCGCTTCCCAGCCGGCCCAGCCCGCTGCCGCCGGACAGCCGCCGGCCCAGCCGGCTGTCCAAAAGCCCGCCAGCCGGGTGCCCCAGAAGAAGATCGTGGACACCCGGAAGGGCGGCGACGTGAACCTGGCCAAGTACGACGAGCGCCTGGAGACCCTGGGCGGCCAGCAGGGCGAGCGGATGCAGCGCCAGCAGCGCTCCGGCCGGGAGAAGGTCCAGGGCCGGAATCAGCGCCGGGGCGGACCCGTGTTTTCCAACAAGCGCCGCCAGGACGAGGCGGAGAAAATGCGCCGCCTCCAGCTGGAGATCGCCAAGAAGGCCCCCGTCAAGGTCCAGATTCCCGACGAGATTTCCGTGGGCGAGCTGGCCAGCCGGATGAAGAAAACCGGCGCGGAGGTGGTCAAGGCCCTGATGAAAAACGGCATCATGGCCTCCCTGCCCCAGATGATCGACTTTGACACCGCTTCCTTCATCGCCGAGGAAATGGGCTGCAAGGTGGAAAAGGAAGTCGTGGTCACCATTGAGGAAAAGCTTATCGACGTGTCCGAGGACAAGGCGGAGGACCTGGTCCCCCGGGCCCCGGTGGTGGTGGTCATGGGCCATGTGGACCACGGCAAGACCTCCCTTCTGGATACGATTCGGAACACCTCCGTGGCCTCCGGCGAGGCCGGAGGCATCACCCAGCACATCGGCGCCTACCAGGTCCAGGTGAATGGAAAGCCCATCACCTTCCTGGACACCCCCGGCCACGAGGCCTTTACCTCCATGCGGGCCCGGGGCGCCATGGTGACGGACATCGCCATCTTGATGGTGGCGGCGGACGACGGCATCATGCCCCAGACCATCGAGTCCATCTCCCACGCGAAAGCGGCCAACATCCCCATTCTGGTGGCCGTCAATAAAATCGACAAGGAAAACGCCAACCCGGATAAGGTCATGCAGCAGCTGACGGAGCACGGCCTGGTCCCCGAGGACTGGGGCGGGGAGACCATCTGCTGCAAGGTCTCCGCCAAGAAGAACATCGGCATTGAGAACCTTCTGGAAAACCTGGTGCTTCTGGCGGAGATTCAGGAGCTGAAGGCCAACCCCAACCGGGCGGGCCAGGGCACCGTTATCGAGGCGAGGCTGGACAAGGGCCGGGGCCCCGTGGCGACCCTGCTGGTCCAGAACGGCACCTTGAGGCAGGGGGATATCATCATCGCGGGCACCGCCGTGGGCCGGGTCCGCACCATGCTGGACTATAAGGGCAACCGCCTCGCCGAGGCGGGCCCCTCCGTGCCCGTGGAAATCGCGGGCCTCAGCGAGGCCCCCACCGCCGGAAGCCCCTTCTTCGCCGTCAGCGACGAGCGGATGGCCCGGGAGCTGGTGGAGCAGCGCAAGGCCGAGGAGCGGGCGAAGGCCGCCGCCCCGGTGCAGAAGGTCAGCCTGGAGAACCTCTTCGACCAGATCCAGGCCGGCGAGCGGAAGGAGCTGGCCCTCATCGTCAAGGCCGACGTCCAGGGCAGCGTGGAAGCCGTCAAGGCGTCCCTGGAAAAGCTCTCCAACGAGGAAGTGAACGTCCGGGTGATTCATGGCGGCGTGGGCGCGGTGAACGAGTCCGACGTCATGCTGGCCTCGTCCTCGGGCGCCATCATTGTGGGCTTCAACGTCCGCCCCGACGCGGCGGCGCGGGACGGCGCGGCCCGGCAGAACGTGGATATGCGGATGTACCGGGTCATCTATGACTGCATCGACGAGATCACCGCCGCCATGAAGGGCATGCTGGCCCCCAAGTACCGGGAGGCGCTGCTTGGCCACGCGGAGGTCCGCCAGACCTACAAGGTCTCCGGCGTGGGCACCGTGGCGGGCTGCTATGTCCAGGACGGCAAGATCGTCCGCAACTGCTCCATCCGCCTGGTCCGGGACGGCATCGTCATTCACGAGGGCGTGCTGGCCTCTCTCCAGCGGTTCAAGGACGCCGCCAAGGAAGTGGCCAGCGGCTACGAGTGCGGCTTGACCATTGAGAAATTCAACGATATCAAGGAAGGCGATATCGTGGAAGGCTATACCATGGAGGAAATTCCTCAGTAAGGACATGATAAAGGCGGCGGTGTCACCGCCGCCTTTATTCAAGAAGGAGAACGCCTATGGCATCCAACCGAATCCACCGCATCAACGACGAAATCCAGCGGGAGCTGGCGGCCCAGCTCCGCAATCTGAAAGACCCCCGGGTCTCCGGCACCGGCATGGTGTCCATCACCCGGGTGGACACCACCAACGATCTGCGCTATGCCCGGGTCTATGTCAGCGTGCTGAACAAGGACCAGGAAAAGGAGGTCCTCAAGGGCCTGAAATCCGCCTCCGGCTTCCTTCGGCGGGAGCTGGGCCATGCCCTCCAGCTCCGCTATACGCCGGAGCTCCAGTTTATCGGCGACGACTCCATCCAGCACGGGGCCCATATTTTGGAGCTTCTGCGGAAGGAAGAGGAGAAGGACGCGGCCCGGGGCCCCGGGCCGGAGGAGGAATGACCATGCTCACCATACAGGAAGCCGCCGGGCGGCTGCGGTCCTTTGACAACGTGCTGATTCTCACCCACGTCCGGCCCGACGGGGACACCGTGGGCTCCGCCGCCGCGCTGTGCGCGGGGCTGCGGGCCCTGGGAAAGACGGCGTACCTGCTGCCCAACCCGGAGCTGACGGAGACGGCGGCCCCCTACTTCCGGCCCTACGCCGCCCCGGCGGATTTTCAGCCGGAGCGGGTGGTTTCCACGGATATTGCCGCGGCGGCGCTGTTCCCGGAGAACGCCAAGCCTTACACGGAGCGGGTGGATTTGGCCATTGACCACCACCCCTCCTTTGAGGGCTTCGGGCGGGAGAACTATGTCCGCCCCTCCGCCGCCGCCACGGGGGAGATCATCTATGACATCCTGGCGGAGCTGGGGCCCATTACGGCGGAGATGGCCCTGCCGCTCTACGTGGCGGTTTCCACGGACTGCGGCTGCTTTGCCTACAACAACACCACCGCGCATACCCACGCCGTGGCGGCGGCGCTGCTGCGGACCGGCATTGATTTCCAGGCGGTGAACAAGACCTTCTTCCGCACCAAGACGAAAAAGCGGCTGGCCCTGGAGGCCGCCATGCTCAGCGAAATCGAGTACCACGATCACGACCGGGTGGCGGTGCTGGCGGTTCCCATGTCCCTCATTGCCCGGGTTCAGGCCACGGAGACCGACGCGGAGGACCTCTCCGCCCTGGGGGGGCAGATCGAGGGGGTGGACTGCGCCGTCACCATGCGGGAGCTCCGCCCGGACGTGTGGAAATTCTCCCTCCGCACCGGGCCCCGGGTCAACGCGACAAACGTCTGCGCCCTGCTGGGGGGCGGGGGCCACGCCGCCGCCGCCGGGTGCACCGTGGAGGCCCCCTTTGCCGAGGCCAAGGGGAGGATGCTGGAGGCCATCGCCCAGGTGGTCCCGGACTTTACTCTGTAAATCGGGAGGTTTCCAATGCCCAACGGTATCCTGATCATTGACAAGCCCGCCGGGTGGACCTCCATGGACGTGTGCGCGAAAATCCGGGGCATCCTCCGGGAAAAGCGGGTGGGCCACGGCGGCACCCTGGACCCCATGGCCACGGGGGTGCTTCCGGTCTTTGTGGGCCGGGCCACCCGGGCGGTGGAGTTCGCCGAGAACGGGCGGAAGGAGTACGACGCGGGCCTTCGCCTGGGGCTGACCACCGACACCCAGGACGTGACGGGCACGGTTTTGGAAACCCGCCCCGTGACGGCGGGCCGGGAGGACGTGGAGGCCGCCCTGGCGGGCTTCCGGGGGGACATTCAGCAGGTTCCCCCCATGTACTCCGCCGTGAAAATCCAGGGGAAGAAGCTCTATGAGCTGGCCCGGCGGGGAAAAGAGGTGGAGCGGAAGCCCCGGCCCGTCACCATCTATGGGCTGGAGCTGCTGGAGGCGGAGAGCGAAACGGATTTCCGCCTCCGATGCCTCTGCTCCAAGGGGACCTATATTCGGACCCTCTGCCACGACGTGGGACAGGCCCTGGGCTGCGGCGGGGCGCTGTACAGCCTCCGCCGGACCATGGCGGCGGGCTTTACCCTGGCGGAGGCCGTGACCCTGGAGGAGGTGCAGGAGAAGGGGGAGTCCCTGCTCCGCCCGCTGGACAGCCTGTTTGCCGGGTATCCCGCCCTGACCGTCCGGTCCCCGGGGCAGGAGAAGCGGGTCCGCTGCGGGAACCCCATCTCCCTGCCGGGAACGGCGGACGGTACTTACCGAATCTACGGACAAGACGGGGAGTTTCTCTGCCTCTCCCGGGGGGCGGGGGGGACCCTGACGTCCATCAAGAATTTCTTTGGAGCGTAGTATGAAAGAACGTGTCATTGCCCTGGGCTTCTTCGACGGGGTTCACCTGGGCCACGGCGCTTTGCTCCGCCGGACGGCGGAGGAGGCCGCCCGCCGGGGCTGCGCCCCCGCCGTCTTTACCTTTGACCGGCCCCCCAAGGAGGTGGTTACCGGCGTTCCCTGTCCCCTCATCAACTCCGCCGGGGACCGAAGGGAGCTGGTCCGGCGGCTGTACGGCATCAAGGAGGTCATTCTGGCCCCCTTCGACCGGGAGATGATGACCACCTCGTGGGAGGACTTTGTGGAGGAGCTGCTGGTGGGCCGCTGGCACGCCGTCCACCTGGTGGCGGGCCACGACCACCGCTTCGGCCACAAAAACGCGGGCACGCCGGAGTTGCTAAAGGAGAAATGTGCCGCCCTGGGAATCGGCTGCGACATCATTCCCGAGGTGGAGATCGGCGGGGTTACCGTCAGCTCCACCTATATCCGCCGCCTGGTGGAGATGGGCCAGGTGGAGCGGGCGAACCGCTTTCTGGGCCACCCCCACACCCTGACGGGGACCGTCCGTCACGGGCGGGGCCTGGGCTCCTCCCGGCTCTTTCCCACGGCGAACCTGCCGGTGCCCCCCCATGTGCTGGTCCCCAGCCACGGGGTCTATGTGACGAGGGTCTATTTTGAGGACGGGACCAGCTTCCCCGCCGTCACCAACGTGGGGACCCGGCCCACGGTGAACAGCGGGAGCGACGTGACGGTGGAGGCGTGCCTTTTGGACTTTCAGGGGGATTTGTACGGGCAAACCCTGCGGCTGGAGTTTTACAAGCACCTCCGGGATGAGATTCGCTTTGACTCCCTGGACGCCCTCCGGGCCCAGATTGCCGCCGACGCGGAGACCACCAGGCGGTATTTTCAAGAGGAGCCTTCTCCATCAGAGGCATAAAAGAGCCGGACGGAAATTCCCGTCCGGCTTTTGCTTTACTTCTTGAACTCCTCCACCTGGAGGCAGCGCATGGCGTTCAGGATGGCGATAAACGCCACGCCCACGTCGGCGAACACCGCCTCCCACATGGTGGCCACGCCGAAGGCCCCCAGCAGCAGCACCGCGCCCTTGACTCCCAGGGCAAACCAGATGTTCTGCTTGACAATCCGCAGGGTCTTTCGGGAGATGCGCATGGCGGTGGCGATTTTCGCCGGGTTGTCGTCCATCAGCACCACGTCGGCGGCCTCGATGGCGGCGTCGGAGCCCAGGGCTCCCATGGCGATGCCGACGTCCGCCCGGGTGAGGACCGGCGCGTCGTTGATGCCGTCCCCCACGAAGGCCAGGGCCGCGTTGGGGGATTTCTTCGCCAGGAGGCCCTCCACCCGTTCCACCTTGTCCGCCGGGAGAAGCTGGGCGTGGACCTCGTCGATTCCCAGGTCCCGGGCCACGGCCTTGGCGGCGGCCTCCGTGTCGCCGGTGAGCATGACAGTCTTTTTCACCCCCGCCGCCTTCAGGCCCTCCACCAGGGTCTTGGCCTCCGGCTTGGGCAGGTCGGAAATCAGGATGTGCCCGGCGTAGCGCCCTTCCACGGTTACGTGGACGATGGTCCCCGGCAGATCGCAGGGCTCCCATTGGACGTCCTCTTTTTCCATCAGGCGGCTGTTTCCGGCGGAGACGGCTTTGCCGTCCACCTTGGCCGTCACGCCATGGCCCGCGATTTCCTCCACGTCCGTCACCCGGCTGGGGTCCAGGTCCTTCCCGCAGGCCCTGCGTAGGGAGACGGAAATGGGATGGCTGGACCAGCTTTCCGCCAGGGCGGCGGCCTCCAGCAGCGCGTCCTTTGTGACGCCTTCGGCGGGGTGCAGGGCGGTGACGGTGAAGCTGCCTTGGGTCAGGGTGCCTGTTTTGTCGAAAACCACCGTCTCCGTCCGGGCCAGGGTTTCCAGGTAGTTGCTGCCCTTTACCAGGATGCCGCACTTGCTGGCCCCGCCGATGCCGCCGAAGAAGCTCAAAGGCACGGAGATCACCAGGGCGCAGGGGCAGGAGATGACCAGGAAGATGAGGGCCCGGTGGAGCCAGCCGGTCCAGTCCGTCCCCGCCAGGAAGGCGGGCTGGGCGGAGGCGGGAAGCAGCGCCAGGGCGATGGTGGGCAGAAGGAACAGGGCCGTGGCCGCGATGACCACGCAGGGGGTATAGTACCGGGCGAAGCGGGTGATGAAGTTCTCGCTGGCGGCTTTTTTCTCCCCGGCGTTTTCTACCAGGTCCAGGATTTTGGACACGGTGGACTCCTCGCAGGGCTTGGTGACCTTGACCCGCAGCAGCCCGGACTGGTTCACGCAGCCGCTGATCACCGCGTCGCCGACGCCCACGTCCCGGGGCACGGACTCGCCGGTGAGGGCGGCGGTGTCCAGGGCGGAAGCGCCCTCCAGCACCTCGCCGTCCAGGGGGACCCGCTCGCCGGGGCGGACCACCACCACGGAGCCCACCTCCACGTCCTCCGGGTCCACCTCCTCTAAAGAGCCGTCCTCCAGCTCCAGGTTGGCAGTGTCGGGACGGATGTCCATGAGGGCGGCGATGGACTGGCGGGACTTGCCCACGGCGTAATCCTGGAAGAGCTCGCCGGTTTGGTAGAAGAGCATGACAAAGACCGCCTCAGCGTATTCCCCGGTGGCGAAGGCCCCCACGGTGGCCAGGGCCATGAGGAAGTTTTCGTCAAAGACCTGGCCGTTTAAAATGTTGCGGACGGCTTTCCAGAGTACGTCCCAGCCAATGATGAGATAGGGGGCCAGGTACAGCGGCACCGCCATCCACACGGGAACCGGGAACAGATTGGGCAGCAGCTTGACGGCGATCAGCAGCGCCGCCGCCAGAAGGATTCGATAGAGCATTTTCCGCTGCTTGCGGGTGAGGTTGTTCATGGGAAACGCCTCCTTAAAGACGCGGGTTTTCCGCTTGATTTTCTCGTTTGGGTCTGCTATACTGGAGGCAACATGGAGGGTGGCCATGCCGCCCGTGCTGTGCCGGTAGGCTCCCTGTGCTTCGTTAGGGCGGGGAGCTTACTTTTTTGCGTTCAAAAGGGACCGTCGGAAGGCTTTGACTTTTGCAGCACCGCCAGTCCCACGGGCAGACGGCCGGGGATTACCTCCACCGTCACATGGCCCAGGTCCAGGCGCTCCAAAAAGGCCCGGTAGGTTTCGGGGGTGAAGGCGTGCTCGTAGTGGAAGCCCACGCCTTGATAGATTTTAATGACCGCTCCATAGGCCGCTCCCGTCTTTCCCTGAAGATAGGTGGGCAGAAGGAGCCGCCCGCCCGGGGCGGTCACCCGCCAAAGCTCCCGGACCGCCTCGTCCGGCGCCGGGAGCAGGTGGAGCACGTTGGCGGCGATAACCGCGTCAAAGCCGCCGTCCGGGCCGCGGCGGCGTTGGCCCGCCGGTTGGTCCACTGGGTAAGATCATAGAGCCGGGCCCAGCGGTCCCAGAAGGTGCTCAAAGGTTGATGACGCAGTCCGGCTCCACCTTTTTGCATACGGCCACAATTTCCTTCATGATGTCGTCAAACCGGGCGTCATCGGCGTCCACGGTCATTTTCTGGGCCATGAAGCTGACGGTGGCGTCATGCACCCCGTCAATTTTTTTGATGGCCTCTTCCATTTTCGCGGCGCAGTTGGCGCAGTCCAGGTCGGTGAGCTTGAAACGCTTTTTCATGATGATCTTCCTCCTGATATGTTCATATGTCGCTGCATAGGGAAAACGGAATTATTCGCGGACATGCTCCAGCCCCTGGTCGATGATGGTCTTGACGTGGTCGTCCGCCAGGGAGTAGAACACGGTCTTGCCCTCCCGCCGGGACTTCACCAGCCGGACGTTTTTCAGCGCCCGAAGCTGGTGGGAGACGGCGGACTGGGTGAGTCCCAGCAGCGCCGCGATGTCGCAGACGCACATCTCCGCCTCGAAGAGCACGTAGAGAATGCGGACCCGGGTGGAGTCCCCGAAGATGCGGAACAGCTCCGTGAGGTCGTAGAGGGTGTCCTCCCCCGGCAGCTCCCGCCGGACCTTTTCCACCACGTCCTCGTGGGCGTGGATGAAATCACAGCACTCCACGTTGTAGCGGTCCTCCATGAGTCCGCCTCCTTTCAAATGAACAATTGAACGAGTGTTCACATGTTCATTATACGCGGCGAACCACGTTTGTCAACCCCCTTTTTCAAAAAAGTTGAAATGGGGACGGCGCTGTGGTATACTGACGCTGTTTTTCACCACTTGATCGGGAGGCTTCTTTATGGAGAATATGGAAACGCTCCGGCTGGAGACGCTGAAGCTGGGGGCCAACGCCTTTACGGACCACAATTTCATCCGGCTGGAATCCGCGGAGCCGGACTGCGCGGTCTACCGCCTGGACATCCGCCCGGAGAGCCGGAATCCCTGGGGCATGGTTCACGGCGGGGCGCTGTACACCCTGGCGGACGACGCCGGCGGCGGGGCGGCCCACAGCGACGGGCGGCATTACGTCACCCAGCACGGGGACCTGCACTTTCTGGATAACCGGGCCCACGGGACTATCCGGGCCGCGGGGCGGGTCCGGCACCGGGGGCGGTCCACGGTGCTGGTGGACGTGGAGATCACCGACGAGGGCGGGGCCTTGCTTGCCACGGGGGCGTTCAGCTATTTCTGCGTGGACCGGAAGCGGATGGCGGAGCGGGCCCAGGAAACATAAAAAAGAGGGGCGTCCCAAGCGGGACGCTCCTCTTTTCGTTATTCCAGGGTGTTCTCCAGGGTTTTCCAGAACTCCACCAGCTTGCTTTTCAGCACATAGCCCTGGTCCTCCTCGGTGATGAGGCCCACCTGGGCGGGGGACAGCCCGGCGGCCAGGGCCGCCTCCGGCACCTCCGCCGCCGCGGCGGCGCACAGGGGCGGGAACACCACGCACCACCAGTTCTGCCCATCCCCCTCGCCGATGACAGCCCGGAGGGCCAGGTACTTCCCGGCGGGGAGGGAGAAGCCCTCGTACTCCCGGGTGGGGAACACGGTGTCCTCCAATTCGATGGTGACGGCGTAGTCATAGCCGTTTGCCTGGATTTCCTCGGCGGCGACGCGCTCCAGCTCCAGCACCTGACCCCGGAGAAGGGCCTCCGCCTCCCTGCGGTCCGCCGCTCCCGCCAGCAGGGGCTCCGCGTAAGCGAGAATCCGGTCCCGGACCTTCAATTTCAGGGCCTGGTCCTCCTCCGAATCGGAGTTCGCCAGCACATGGAGGCGGACCACCTTGTCGGACAGCTCCTGCCCGGTTTGCAGGGCCATGGCCCCGGTGGCGAGAAACGCCGCCAAAAACAGCAGCAAAACAATTTCCACAAGCTTCAGCCGTCCGGCCTGTTCGGTTTTCATATGTCGTCCATTCCCTTCCCGGCCCCTTGCGGGCCTTTGAGGGAAGCATGGACGGCTTTTTCAAATTTTATTCCGGTCCCAGGAAATTTTTCCTGGCCCAGGCCTCCAGCGCCTCGTTCTCCGGCGGCTCCTCCGGGGCCGTCTCGCCGTGGGTGACGTCCAGGTCGGAGGTGTCGATGGGGGCGCTCTCCTCAAACAGATCGTAGTAATCCTCGTTTTGGAGGGTGGGGCGGCGCTTCCGGGCGATGGCGGTGATGGTGGGGTACAGCACGATGGCGATGAGGCCGCCGGAAAAGCCGTTGTTATAGAGGTTCAGCCCCGCCACGGGCCCGCCGGTCTGGAGGACCAGGGAGGCGTGGATAAAGCCCGCCAGCACCCCGTAGGGCCAGCCGAAGTGGCCGGAGATAGGAGCCAGGGTGGTGCCGAAGAGGCCCGCCAATTGCAGGGAGGGGTAGTCCGGGGTGTGGTGCATGCCGTAGGCCCCGATGAAAACCCCCAGCATGACGGGGAGGATGTTCCGCGCGTGCTTGCCGAAGGCGGAAAAGCCCATGATGGTGAAGATGCCCCCGATGGTGGGGCCGTTGAGGTCGCCCCCCACCAGAAGCACGTAGGCCATGCCCAGAAAGCCGTTGACGCCGATGTTCACCAGCACGGGGCCGTAGCCGAACATGCGGAGGTAGTCGCTGGGGGCACGGCCGGTGGTGGAGAGGAGGCGCCGGTAGCCCGCCCAGACACTCCAGGCGGGGACGCCGGTAGCGAAAAAGCCCAGGAGAATCAGGACGGAGCACAGCAGGCTCAGCACGGCGATGAAGCCGGTGTTATAGCCCTTGGCCCAGTAGAGAACGGAGTCCGGGCTGTCGCCGAAGGCGGTGAGGACCGGCACGATCATCATGGCGAAAAGGCCGCAGGCGAAGCCCATGTTGTAGAGATTCATGCCGTTTTGGACCTTATAGGTGTAGGCGGAGAGGGAGGGGAGAATGAAGCCGATGAGAACGCCGGTCACCGCTCCCAGGGGGAGACTGGCATGGATGCTGCCCAGGGACATATAGCTCACCAGCGGGGCCAGGGAGGTGGCCAGCAGCGCCACGGCGGCGTGCTTCGAAAAGGGCTCCCGCTGGTACTTGGCGTAAAGCCAGGTGCCCAGAATAATGGGCCAGATGTTGACGAAGTTTTTCCCGAAGAGGGAGAAGCCCGCCATCAGCCCCATCTCCACAATGGTGAAGCCGTTGTAGGGGTCCCCGGAGAATTTGATGATGCAGATGGAGATTCCCGTCACCAGCCCCGCGTTTACCAGGGCCGCGCCGGGGCCGCCGATGGATACGTAATCCGTGATCAGAAGGTCCTGCATGGTGATGATGTGCCAGAGCCCCGTCAGAATGTCCAGCGGGGCCTCCAGGGTCAGGCCCAGGAGCATCAGCCCGATGGAGAATACCAGCGTGGCCGGAAATAGGTTTTTATAACGGTCCTGCAAGGCGGTTCCTCCCCTGTTTTCCATTGTTTCTGTAAGGATTATACCGGAAAAGTCCGGCGGGCACAAGAACGTATTTGTAAACTCTATGGGAGCCTCAAATAAATTTACGTGGGACAATGCCTGAAAAAGAACTGCGGGACCGGCCCTTTTAGGAGGACCGGCCCCGCCTGCTCAGAGATTTCGGATCTGAAACGCCTTCGGCGGCATGGACTCCGACAGGGCCATCAGGGCGTGGTTGAAGCCCCCGCTGTAGTCAAAGCGGACGTCGGAAAGGGTGGTTCCGCTGAGACGGTCCGGCATGGAGAAGGTGAACCGGCTTCCCTTTCCCTGGTGGGACTCCGCCGCGATGGTCCCGCCGTGTCCCTGGGCCACGGCCCGGCACAGGGCCAGGCCCAGTCCCAGGCCCTGGGGAGGCGGGGCGGGCCGCTCCGCCTGGTGATAGCTGTCAAAGAGGGTTTCCAGCCGCTCCGGGTCGATGCCGGAGCCGGTGTCCTCTACAGAGAGGAAAATCCGCCCTCCGGTCAGCCGCAGCTCCACGGTGATGAGCCCGCCGGGGGGCGTGAATTTGAAGGCGTTGGACAGCAGCTGGTAGAGAAGCTGCTCCAGCGCGTCGGGGCAGAAGGCGCAGATGTGGCTGTCCGCCGCGCAGATCAGCCGGGCTTCCAGCCCCCGAAGGGGGGCCAGGGAGGCGGCCTTGGCAAAGATGTCCATGATGAACTCCACGATGTCCCGGTCCCGGAGGGGCAGGGGCTCCTCGCTCATATAGCGGGTGGCGGAGAGGTCGTTTACCAGGCGGATGAGGCGGTAATAGCTTTGGTCCACCAGGGCGGCTTTGGCGTCCAGCTCCGGGTCCTGCTCCCGGGCGGCGGCGGGGGCCAGCCGGGCGGCGGCAAAATAGAGGCTGCTCAGGGCTCCCCGCATCTGCGCGGCGGCCTGAGGCAGCAATGAGAGGTCCAAATCCATGGGGCGGTCTCCTTTCCAGCGAAACTCCCGGAGAGGTCTCCGCCCTCTGGAAGCGTCTGGGATAGCATGTGCGGGGACGGCGGTCCAAGCCCAGGAAAAGACTGCCTCCTCCGGAAATATCATAGCAAAAGACCGGGGAAAACACAAGAAATTTATCGGATTTTGTCGAATCCCGTCGAACCGGAGGGAAAGCTGGGGAGAAAAACGCCGCCCCGAAGGGCGGCGTTGACAGGCGGGGGATTACTCTTCCGTATCCGCGGCGGCGGGTTTTTTCCGGCGGCCGCCCCGGCGGGGACGGGTCACCTTCGCCACCTTTTCCGGCTCCGGCTCCGGGGCCTGAAAGATGCGCTTGAGGTGGTTGTAGAGGACACAGCCCTGGGCGGAGCCGTATTCCTTCACCAGGGCGTTGCAAAGCTCCTGGCGGTCCGCCGAGCGGAGGATGAAGGGCAGGTGGAGGCAGCTTTCAATGGAGGGACGGAGGGCCACCTCCTGAAAGGCGTTGGCGTAGCGGGCCTGGAGGGCGTCGATGGAGGCGGCGTAGCCCTTGTCCTGGCTGATGACATAGGCGTAGTCCGCCTCCCGCTTGCCGACCAGGACTCCCAGCTCCGTGATGATCTGGAAGTCGATGGAGTTCTTGCCGCCCCGGACGCTTTCGATATACTGCACGTCTGCCGGAGTTCCGGCGCAGAGCTTTTGGAGCTTGCTGAGGGCCAGGCCCTTTTCCTTCTGGTAGAAGATGAGGACGGTATCCTGCTCCGAGAGCATGTCGACGCCGGTGAGCCCGGTGCCGATGTTGTTGTCTCCGTCCACGAGAAAAATGGTTTTCATGAATCCGTTCCTTTGTATCATATTCACGCCGTCTTGGGCGCGTGAGGTTACAAGGGCCCAGTATACCAGCTTTTCGGCGGAAAGGCAAGGGAGAAATGGGACAAGGGGTCAGATTTGTTCTACCGGCAGGCCCTGGAGATACCGGCGGACCACGTCGAAGGCGTGATTTGCCGAAAGGCCCTGGATGCGGTCCCTCCGTCGGCGGCCCAGGTCCAGGGCGCGGCAGAAGGTTCCCTCCGGCGTGGCAAGGCCGATGTACACGACGCCCACGGGGACGCCCCGTTCGTCCGGGTCCGGGCCCGCTACTCCGGTGACGGAGACCCCCAGGTCCGCGCCGGTGAGCGCCCGGACGCCCTCCGCCATGGCCTGGGCGCACTCGGCGGAGACGGGGCCGCAGGTGTCCAGGATATCCTGGGGGACATGGAGGAGGTCCGCCTTGACGCTGGTCCAGTAGCTGACCACACCGCCCCGGTAGACCCCGGAGGCCCCGGGGATGGCGGTCATCCGCTCCGCCACCAGGCCGCCGGTGCAGCTCTCGGCGGTGGCCAGGGTCATGTTCCGGCGGATCAGATGGCCGCGACAGCACTCCGCCAGGTCGCCGCCGTCCCCGCTATAGACAATGTCCCCCAAGGTTTTGTAGACCATCTCCCAGACGGGAGCCAGCATGGCGCGGGCCTCGTTTTCCGTAGGGGCCTTGGCCGTGGCCCGGAGGCGGACCTCGCAGGGCTTGGCGTAGGTGGCTAGAGTGGGGTTGGTCATATGGGCCATTTTCTCGTGGAGCAGTTCGTCCACGGAGGATTCCCCCATGCCGAAGGTCATGATGTCCTGGGAGACGATGACCTCGTGGGAGAGCTTCCGCAGGTAAGGCTCCACATGGCGGCGGAGCATGGTTTCCATCTCGTGGGGGGGACCCGGGAGCATGAGGACGTGGACGCCCTCCGATTCGAAGGCGCAGCCGGGGGCGGTGCCCACGGGGTTGTCGAAGACCACGCAGCCCTCGGGCAGCTCCGCCTGCTGGGTGTTGTTCTCCGGCATGGGGACGTGGAGGGCGGATTCGTAGAAGGCCCGGATATCCTCCAGAATGTCGGGGTGGAGGATGAGGGGCTTTCCGAAGGCTTCGCAGATAGTTTGTTTGGTGAGGTCGTCGTAGGTGGGGCCCAGGCCGCCGGTGGTGATGAGGATATCCGCCCGGCGGCGGGCGATGTCCACCGCCTCCCGGAGGCGGTGGGGGTTGTCACCTACGACGGTGTGCCAGAAGACGTTGACGCCCAGGGCGGAGAGGCTTTGGCTCAGTACCTGGGCGTTGGTGTTGGCGATGTTGCCAAGGAGTAGTTCGGTGCCTACGGCGATGAGCTCCGCGGTATGAGACATGGGGGGGTCCTTTCTTCCCCCTGCGAGGGGGAGGGTGGTACTCGCCCTTGCGGGGCGGGGGGGATTCATCCATGATGATGGCTGGTGCGTTGCGCGGTCCGTTTTCTCTTTTTCTTCTGGAAGAAAAAATTGGGGCCCCGCCGCAACGTAAGCGCGGCGGTTGCGGTGGGGAGCGGAGTGGGCGGAGTTTCTTCCGACGACATGGGGAGGTGCAATGAACCAGCCATCGCTGGTATCCAATCCTCCCCGCCCGAAGGGCGAGCGCCGGGTCAAGGCTTGACCCAGATCCATTCCTCCCCCTCTAGGGACCGGGCCGTCAGGCCCTCAACATCCAGCTTCGCCTCCGCCGCGCGGACGTCCTCCAGCTTGGGCCGGGTGGCCGGATGCCGGGGGGTGAACACCGTACAGCAGTCCTCGTAAGGCAGAATGGACGTATCATAGGTGCCGATCTCCCGTGACATGCGGATAATCTCCACCTTGTCCATGCCGATGAGGGGCCGGAGCACCGGCATCTCCGTCACGTCGTCCGTGACGGCCAGGGCCATCATGGTCTGGCTGGCCACCTGGCCCAGGGACTCGCCGGTGATGAGGGCCTTGGCCCCCGCCCGCTTGGCGATGGCCTGGGCCAGGCGCATCATGAAGCGGCGCATGATGAGGGTGAAATACTCCTCGGGGCAGTTCTTTCGGATTTCCTCCTGGATTTCCGTGAAGGGCACGATATGCACCCGGAGACGGCCGCAGTAGGCCGTCAGCAAATGGGCCAGCTCCAGGACCTTGTCCTGGGCCTGCTGGGAGGTGTAGGGCGGGGAGACGAAGTGGACCATCTCCAGCTCCACTCCCCGCCGGGCCATCATCCAGGAGGACACGGGGCTGTCCAGGCCGCCGGAGAGAAGGCTGACGGCGTGGCCTCCCATGCCCACGGGGAGCCCCCCCGCTCCGGGGACGGCGGGGGCGTGGACGTAGGCGTGTTTTTCCCGGATTTCCACGTGAACCGTCAGGTCCGGGTTGTGGACGTCCACCGTCACCTGGGGGAACGCCTCCGCCAGCTCGCCGCCTACGGCCTGGGAGAGCTGGATGGAGTTCAGGGGGTAATTCTTATCCGCCCGCTTGCTCTCCACCTTGAAGCTCCTGGCGGAGGCGAAGGCGTCCGCCAAGTAGTCCTTGGCGGTTTCCACGATGGATTCCACCGTCTTCTCGCAGGGGACCGCCCGGGCCACACTGACCACGCCGAAAACCTGCCGGGCGGCGGCGTAGGCCGCCTCCATGTCGCAGGTGTCCGTGGTGGGCTCGGCGTAGATGGTGCTCTGGCGGATGTAGACCTGGAAGCTGCCGCAGGACTTCAGGCGGCGGGCCGTGTTGGCCACCAGCCGGTCCTCAAAGGAACGGCGGTTCTGGCCCTTGAGCACCACCTCGCCCAGCTTGAGCAGGAACATTTCATTTTGCCGCATGGGATCATCCTCCGTAGGTTTCAATTTACGGGTGCTATTATAGCGCACTTTCCTCGGAAGAAAAAGGGCTTTTTTTGAAATTCTTGCAATTTTGCGTTGGGTCCAATATAATGAATCCATTCGATAAGAGGAGGGACTGCCGTGAAAGGGAAATGGACAGGCCGTTTGGCTGTGCTGGCGGCGTGCGCGGTTTCCCTTCTCGTACTCCGGGCCCAGGAAATTTGGCTTTGCCTGTTTCGGGCCAGGAAGCCAAACACGATCAGACATAAGGAGGAGCGTCTATGAAAATTGTCGCCATCAACGGAAGTCCCCGCAAAAACGGAAACACCGCCCTGGTTCTGGAGGCCGCAGGCAAAGAAATCCAGGCCGCCGGCGTGGAGTTCCAGGTCTTTCAGCCTGGGGCGAAGGTTCGGCCCTGCATGGCCTGCTACCACTGCCTGAACACCGGGAGCCTCCGCTGCGTCCAGGACGGGGACGGGGTGAATGAAATCATTGCCGCCTGTATCGAGGCCGACGGGATTCTCTTGGCGTCGCCGGTGTACCATGGCGGCATCGCCGGAGGGATGAAGTGCGTGCTGGACCGTCTGACGCTGGCGGCGGGCTGCGGGGTGAATCAGCTCCACCACAAGGTGGGGGGCGCTTTGTGCGTCCTGCGCCGCAGCGGCGGCATGGAGACCTATCAACAGCTGCTGGGGACCATGGACGCCATGGAAATGATTTTGATGACCTCCGATTATTGGGGCGTGGTCCACGGAGCGGACCCCGGTGAGGCCGCCCGGGATGAGGAGGGTATGGCCGTGGCCGCCCGGCTGGGACGGGACATGGCCTGGATGGTCAAGGTCCTCCACGAGTCCAAGCTCCCCGCCCCGGAGGCGGCGCAGAGGCCCATGATGAACTTTATACGCTGACAACTGCCGGAATGTCCGGCAAAGGGAGAGAGGCCCCTCGGGGCCTCTCTCTTTTTTTGCGCGCTCAGTCTCCCCGGAGGAGGAAGAGCTGGAGAACCTTCTCCGCCAGGTGGAGCTCCCGGGGGGTGCAGCCCCGCAGGAGCGTTTCCAAAGAGCCTAGATCGGTTTCCCCGGTTTCCGCCCCGAAAAGTATGTACTCCATGGACAGCCGGGAGGTCCGGGCCACTTTTATAAGGGTATCGATGGACATTTGAGAGGTTCCCACCTCAATTTGACCATAGTACCCGGCGCCGATGTCTGCCAACTCTGCGAACTGCTCCCGGGTCAGCCCCAGGCGGTTCCGTTGCTGCCGCAGACGCTGGCCTACGGCAACGCGCTCCTCTTTTGTCATAGAACGCAACTCCTTCCATCCTGTTTTGTTCAGTCTATCCTGGGGAACTGGTGCGCAAAATATGCTAAAAGATATTGATTTTTGTTATCTTTTGGCGTATTATGCAGATAGAGAAATCCTTGTGTCTGTTGTGGCACAAGGATTTCACGGTTTTCGTGAGATGGTCAAATTGTATCAAATAATTGTAACAAATAAAACCTGAAAGAGATCTTTAAATTCCTGGGAATTTCAGAAAAAAGCAAGGGGAGTTCGAGAAAAGAAAGGCAATTATTTGATATATAAATGTAACATAAAGGGGAAGGCCGCTATGCAGGAGTATGTCGTCAATCGCCCTGACGAGGGGGCCATGGAGCAGGCACTGCGGGAAAATCCCGGGAATGCCGCGGGAACTGTGCTGCGCCTGGCCTGGCAGGCTGGGCTGCTGCGGGATGAAATCCAGCATCTCACCTGGGAGCAGGTGGACTTTTTGGACGGTTGTCTTGTCCTTCCGGACCGGAAGGTTCCCATTGGGCAGGAGCTGCTGGACTGGCTGCGGAATCTGAGGGATGAGCGGGACCGGAGCCAGGAGGCGGTAGTCCTCTCCGATCGGGACCGAAAGCCGCTGACGCCGCAGTCGATTTCCCGGCTGGCCAGAAACGCGTTGGACAAGCAGGGTCAAACTGAGGTCCGGCTCATTGACCTGCGCCACGATTTCGTTTTGCGGCAGCTGGAGGAACACGACTGGCAGTATGTTTCCAGGATCACCGGCGTGGAGGCGGCGGGACTCAACGTCCATTTCGCGGAGCATCTGGAGGAGAAGAAAATCTCCACCCGTATCTGCCGGGAGGAGTCCGTCCAGATTGACGAGTTCGCTTTGTGGAAGCTCCTCCGGACCGAGGGAACCAGCCCCGCCGGAGTGGCCCTTTGGCTGACTTGGCAGGTGGGACTGCGACTGGAAGAAATTGTGGGCCTGCATTGGGAGCAGGTGCGGGAGGACCGGCTGAGCCTTCCCCAGCGGGAGGTCCCCCTGTCCGGCGGGGCAAAGAAGGTTCTGGAGGACCTGGCTCGCCAGAAGGGGCGGGAGGGGCCCGTCCTTACCGCCCCCAGGAGCCGCCAGCCCTATGACCGGACCCGTCTTTCCAAGCTGGTCCGGGCGGCGCTGATCCGGGCGGGATTGGATGACCTCACCCTCCGGGACCTGCGGATGGACTGCGCCTTGCGCTCCGGCGGAGAGGGGCGGATCCTCTCCCAGGTCCGCCAGCAGGGCTGGACTACCCGGAATGAAGTGATGTCCTTGCTGAACATCTCCCGGACCACGGCTTACAACCGGCTCAAGCAGCTGGTGAACCGGGGGCGGCTGACCCAGGTGGGGGCACGGTACTACCTTCCGGAAAGCGTGGTGCCGCCAGAAAAGCAGGAAGCCGCTGTTCTGGACTATTTAGCGCGGGAGGGGTTCGCGTACCGGCAGGACGTGGCCCGGCTGTTGGGCATCGGCGTGGGCCAGTGCCGTCCGCTGCTTCAGCGAATGTTGGAGCGGGGAAGTATTCTCCAGAACCGGCAGCGATACATATTAAATAACGGGCGGACGCCTGGGGAGGTGGATGCTGGGATGGCCGTGCCCGCCGGAGGAGAGGGCAAAAAGCGGAAGGTGTAGCGGTAGAATCTTGGCTTTGTTACAAACATTTTTCACATAAACTTAATTAAATATCGGCAATTATCAAACAAATTACAACTAAGCCAAATCTATAGACAAACGGACAGGAGACTGGTAAATTGAGCGTGCGGACGACGAACGGAAGGGGCCAATTCCAGGCTTGATGTGGGAAGAGGCTAGCCCCGACACGAATCCTGGAGGGGGCGTCGGAAGTTCGAGCGGACCGTAA
>CATOKC010000056.1 GCA_951800675.1 uncultured Oscillibacter sp. | reverse complement strand
ACGATGCCGATGGCGCCCTCGGCGGCGGCGAAGGACTCGTGGCCCGCCAGGAAGGCGAAGCACTTCGTCTCGTCCCGCAGGAGCATGGCGCCAAGGTTGCCGTGGCCCAGGCCCACCTTGCGGTCGTCGGCCACGGAGCCGGGGATGCAGAAGGCCTGGAGGCCCTCGCCGATGGCCTCGGCGGCCTCGGCGGCGGTGCCCACGTTCTTTTTCAGCGCGATGGCCGCGCCCACGCAGTAGGCCCAGCAGGCGTTCTCAAAGCAGATGGGCTGGATGCCCTTGACAATCTCGTAGGGGTCGAAGCCGGCGGCCTTGCACAGCTCCCGGCACTCCTCCACGCTCTTGATTCCGTACTGAGACAGGACGGAATTGATCTTCTCGATTCTTCTCTCGTAGCTTTCAAACAGAGCCATTTCTCAATTCCTCCTTTTCTTACTCGTGACGGGGGTCGATATACTTGGCGGCCCCGTCGAACTGGCCGTAGTGGCCCTTGGCGCCTTCCAGAGCCTGGTTGGCGTCGGTTCCCTTTTTGATGGCGTCCATCATTTTGCCCAGGTTCACGAATTCATAGCCGATGATTTCGTCGTCCTTGTTCAGGGCGATGCGGGTAACGTAGCCCTCGGCCATCTCAAGATACCGGGGGCCCTTGGCCTTGGTGCCGAACATGGTGCCCACCTGGGACCGAAGGCCCTTGCCCAGGTCCTCCAGAGAGGCGCCCACGGGCAGGCCGCCCTCGGAAAACGCGGTCTGGGTGCGGCCGTAGACGATCTGGAGGAACAGCTCCCGCATGGCGGTGTTGATGGCGTCGCACACCAGGTCGGTGTTCAGGGCCTCCAGCAGGGTCTTGCCGATAAGAATCTCAGAGGCCATGGCGGCGGAGTGGGTCATGCCGGAGCAGCCCAGAGTCTCCACCAGCGCCTCCTCAATCACGCCGTCCTTGACGTTGAGGGTCAGCTTGCACGCGCCCTGCTGGGGGGCGCACCAGCCCACGCCGTGGGTGAGGCCGGAGATGTCCTTGATCTCCTTGGCCTGGACCCATTTGCCCTCCTCGGGAATGGGGGCGGGACCGTGGTACGCGCCCTTGGCGACGGGGCACATGTTCTGCACTTCGGTGGAATAGATCATAGTCGTCCAATCCTTTCCTTTTCATATTTTTTCGGGCTCCCGCCGGAGGGCGGGACTCCCGGAGTTTCGCACGGTTCATATTATATCGGTAAACGATTACCTTGTCAAGCGGAGAGAGGACCCATTCCCCGCATTTGCGGGGGGAACCGGCGGTGAACCGCCTCCCGCCACGTATAAAACATGGTCAATACCACCGGACTCCGCAGGCGCCGGAGGGGCAGACACATCCCCCTACTTCCCCACGCAGAACCGGGAGAAAATCCGCTCCACAATCTCCTCCCTGGCCGTCCGGCCTGTCAGCTCCCCTACGGCGTCCAGGGCTTCCTCCACATCGGTGAGCACCGCGTCGGGGGTCAGGCCGTTTTCCAGAGCCCCCCGCCCCCGGCGAAGGGCCTCCCTGGCCCGGCGGGCCGCGTCCTCCTGCCGCCGGTCCGTCAGGAGGCTTCCCGCCTCCCCCGGGTCCCCGGCGGGGAAGATCGCCGCCACGGCCTTCTCCAAGTCCTCCAGGCCCTCTCCGGTAAGGGCGGAGAGGGAGACATAGGCGGCGGGGCCGTTCCAGTCCGGGTTTCCGATGGCCCCGATAGACCCGGCCACAGCCCCGGACAGGTCCCGTTTGGACGCGACCAAAATCCAGGGTGTCCCCTGCCCGCCCACCATGGACAAAAGCTGGCGGAAGTTCTCCCAGTATGTCTGGGGCCGGTTCTCCATGCCCACGTGGTTGTCGGACACCAGTAAAATCAGCTCCGCCTCCTCCATGGCTCCGCGGGACCGCTCCACCCCCAGCTTCTCCACGGCGTCCTCCGTCTCACGGAGGCCCGCCGTGTCGATGAGCCGCAAAAGCACCCCGCCGCAGAGGACCGCTTCCTCCACCGTATCCCGGGTGGTCCCCGGCACGTCGGTGACAATGGCCCGCTCATAGCCCGCCAGGGCGTTTAAAAGCGAGGATTTCCCGGCGTTGGGCAATCCCACAAGGGCGGTCCGTACGCCCCGTTTTAGCACCCGCCCCCGCTTGCAGGAGGCCAGGAGCGCCGTCAGGGCGTCCTCCGCCTGAAGCATGGCCTGCCGGATTTCCTCCGGCCGGACGTCCTCGATGTCCTCGTCCGGATAGTCCACCACGGCGTAGAACCGGGAGGTGATGTCCAGCAGAGCCTCCTGAATGGGCTCCAGGGCCCGCCGGAGACCCCCGTCCAGCTGGGCGGCGGCGTTCCGGGCGGCGGCGGCGGTCTCCGCGTCGATGAGGTCAATGACGGCCTCCGCCTGGGTCAGGTCCAGCCGCCCGTTTAAAAAGGCCCGCTTCGTAAACTCCCCCGGCCCCGCCTGCCTTGCCCCGGCGGCCAAAAGGGCCGCCAGAGCCTCCCGGAGGACTACCGGGGACCCGTGGCAGTGGAGCTCGGCGGAGTGCTCCCCGGTGTAGCTGTGGGGTCCGGGGAAGCGCGCCGCCAGCCCCCGGTCCAGGACCCGGCCCTCGCTGTCCAGAATCTCCCCCAGAACCATCCGCCGGGGCTCCAGCTCCTCAAAGGGCCGGGCGGCCCGAAAAACCCGGCCGCACACGGCAAAGCAGTCCGGCCCGGAGACCCGAATCACTCCAATGGCGGAGGGGGCCCCTCCTCCGGCGGCAATGGCGGCGATGGTGTCCATAGGCGTCTCCTTTCAAAAGGCGGGGCGGGCTGAACGCCCGCCCCGGTTTGCAGCGCTGTGTCAGGTTCTCTGGCTGTAACGGTAGAGAATTACCGCGAACTGAGCCCGGGTGATGTTCCCGTTGGGCATCAGGTTTTTGTCGGCGCTGCCGCTGACAATGCCGTTGGCCAGGGCCCAGGAGAATGCGTCCCGGGCCACGGTGGGCACGGTGCGGCTGTCGTTGTAGCCCGCCAGGCTGGTGGTGTTCTGGTTCAGCCGGTTGGAGAGGCGGGCGCAGCGGTACAGGGCCGTCACCAGCTGGTGGCGCTTCACGGGGGCGGTGGGGGCGGAGCCGTCGGCATAGCCTCCCTGAATGGCCCAGTGGCGGGCCTCCGCCATGCTGGCGGGGTTGGAGCCGGTGAGCCGGGCCAGTATCATCCACATTTGCTGGTGGGTGATGTTCCAGTTGGGGTTGAAGAGACCTCCCGTGCCGTTCATATACCCCATCTGGTTAGCCCACTCGATTTCGCCCGCGGCCCAGTGGCCCACGGGGATATCCCGGAAGCGCTGCTCCGACGCGGCGGTTTGCGGCGCGGCCAGGGTGGCGTTTTGGCTGGGCATCACGTCCGTGGTCCGCCGGGCGTTGCTGTTGGAGCCGCTGCCGGGGACGGTGGCGCCAGCTCCGGCGCCGGTATCCCGCCGCTGGAAGGTGACGCGGATTTCCACGCTGGCGGCGGGCATGGTAAAGCGGTTTTGGCTGTCCGGCTCAAGGACCTTGCCGTCGGCGGTGATCACGCGGATCATGTCCAGCTCATAGCCGGAGTTGGGGGAGAAGGTAATCGTCACCCGGTCCCCGGCCTGGGCGGTGCTCCGGCTGGCGGAGGCGGTGCCGCCAGCCCCCTGGATGACGGTGATCTGATAGCTCTTGGGCTTTTCCGGCTCGTCGGGGTCCTCCGGCTTGGAGGGGTCTCCGGTGGCGGGGAGAATCCGCTCGTCCACATGGTCGCAGTTGTTGCAGGTCCGCTGTTCCAGACCGGGCTCCTTTTCCGTGGGCTGTTTGACGGTTTTCCACTCGCTTCCCTCATAGTCATGATTGCCGGTGGCGGGGAGGACGATGACCTGGGCTTCCTCCGTATTGCAGACGGAGCATTGGACGATTACGTGGGACTTGCCCTCCTTGCCGCAGGTGGCGGGTTCGTCCTGGTCCTTCATGGATTCATCGGGCTTGGGGGTGGACCACTCATGAAGCTTCCTGGGGGTGGGCTCGGTCTCTTGGGGCAGGAGCTCGCCGCAGACAGAGCATTTCTTGCCCTGGGTTTTGATCAGTCCCGGCTCCTTGCAGGTCGCCTCCTTGATGGTTTCCTCCGGACGGTCCGGGTCGTCCACCCAGGTGTGATGGCCGGAAGCCTTGATTTCCTCCGGGTCGGGGGTAAATGGATTCTTGCACACCGTGCAAGTGGTTTCCTTGTAGAAAATCTTCCCGTCCTTCAGGCAGTTGCCGGGGTCGCTTTTGTCGGGATCGCTTTCCTTTTTCTCGGGTGTGTGCCCTGTGGCGGGAATGGTCTTTGGGGGGTGATCCGCGTCCGCGGCGTCGCGGATGAATTCTTTGCAGACACTACAGGAAATCGACCACTCTTCCTTGCCCTCGGTGGTGCAGTCCGCCTCTTTTGTGACGACGTATGCGGCGGAGCCTTCCGTGTGGCCGGGAGCCTTAATGGTCGCTGTGGTATGTGTGGCTTCCACGTGCGCGATATACTCCGCCTCTTTTTCGGGGTCCGCTTTCAGCTTCCCACAGTCGTCGCACACTTCCTCGGTTTTGCAGCTGTCACAGATTTTATACGAAACCTCGATCCCGTCGACCTCGCAGGTGGCGGGCTTCGCGACTTCCTTGCGGGTGTTCCCGCTCGTGTAGTCGTGGGGGAACTGCGGGTCATCCCGCGGTTCCGTTGTAATCGTTCCACATTCCGAACACTGCTCGCCCTCCGTCTTTCCAGCGCTGGTACAGGAGGGAGGCACCGCGGGAATGGGGATCAGCGTATGCGCGTTTTCGTCCTTTTCAATAACGGCCAGACCCTCAACCGTTTTCCCGCACAGCTTACAGCGCTTTCCCGCCTCCGCGCCGGGTTTTGTACAGGTGGGCTCCACCCGTTCCACCTCTATGATGTCCTCCGGCTTATGATCCGTTTTGGGAAGCACGCGGCTTTCCGCATAAATGTCCTTATTGCATTTGGCGTCATAGCAGTGGACCGTAACCTTCTGGGCTCCCTCTTCCTTGCAGGTGGCGGGCTTCGAGGTTACCGGGAGAGGCGCGGCGGCATGAAACTCCAGCTGTTTGTCAACAGGCGCTTCCTGTGTCGGCGGAGTGGTCCCGGACAGAGAATTGTAATGAAGGATTTTCAAATTGGTGCATCCCTCAAAGGCCTGCGCCCGGATGGTTACCGCCGCGGAAGGAAAGTAGACGTTTTGCAGTCCCGTGCATCCATAAAACGTCAGGTCTTCGATCACGCCTGCAGACGGGGGCAGGGCAATGCTTTTCAGCGCCGTGCAGCCCGCAAAAGCATAGGTGCCGATGGTGGTAATTTTATCCGAAAACCGAACGTCGCTTAAAAGCCCGCATCCCGTAAAGGCGTATTTACCGATGGACGTAATGGTTTCCGGAATTTCAACGGTTTTCAGCTGTCCACAGCCATCAAACGCGTGGTCCCCAATTTTGGTGATGGCCACCTTGTTGACTTCCGCCGCGATTTTCGCCGTTGTGATGCTTGGCCGGTTGGCTTCCACCGGACCCACCACTTCGTTTCCGTTATAGCGGATTCCGCCCAAGGTCACCTCCGCCGCCGCCGCGCCCACGGTCAGCGCCGCCATGGCGGCGATCAATAAAAGTATTCTCCCAACGAAACGCCTCATCTTCCGCTCCTCCTGATTCCTCACGCGCTCCGCGCGCCAATTTCACAGATACAGCATAGCACAAAACGCCCGCCCTTTCAATGGGTCCCCCCAAAAAAATCCCGGAAAAAAACGGGACGGGCCTCCCGGCCCGTCCCATAGACAGCTTTCGCCTTATTTCACCCGCTCGCCCTTGGCCTCCTTGGCCTTGATCTCCCGGACGGCGTCCTTGTGGCTCAGGTTCACCCGGCCCTTTTCGTCGATATCCGTCACCTTGACCCACATCATATCCCCGATTTTGCAGGCGTCCTCCACCTTCTCAATCCGGTGCTCCGCCAGCTTGGAGATGTGGACCAGCCCGTCCTTGCCCGGGGCCAGCTCCACGAAGGCGCCGAAGGTCATCAGCCGGACCACCCGGCCATAGTACAGCGCGCCGATCTCCGGCACAAACACGATATCGTCAATGCATTTTTTCGCCGCGTCGCAGGAGGCCGCGTCCACGCCCGCGATGAAGATGGAGCCGTCGTCGTTGATGTCGATTTTCGCCCCGGTGTCCGCCACGATTTTCTGAATCACCTTGCCGCCGGAGCCGATGACCTCCCGGATCTTGGAGGGGTCAATGTGCATGGTCAGCATCTTGGGGGCATAGCGGCTCACGTCGGACCTGGGCTCGGCGATGGCGGGGAGCATGATCTGGTCCAGAATCTGGCAGCGCCCGTCATAGGTGATGTCCAGGGCGTTTTTGATGATTTCCATGGTGAGGCCGTCGTTTTTCAGGTCCATCTGGATGGCGGTGATACCCTTTTTGGTGCCCGCCACCTTGAAGTCCATCTCACCGTGGAAGTCCTCCACGCCCTGGATGTCGATGAAGGTGGTGAAGCCGCCCTCGTCGTCCTGAATCAGTCCGCAGGAGATGCCCGCCACGGGGGCCTTGATGGGCACGCCCGCGTCCATCAGCGCCAGGGTGGAGCCGCAGATAGACCCCTGGGAGGTGGAGCCGTTGGAGCTCACCACCTCGCTGACCACCCGGATGGCGTAGGGGAACTTCTCCACGTCCGGAATGACGGGGAGCAAGGCCCGCTCGGCCAGCGCGCCGTGGCCGATTTCACGCCGCCCGGGAGAGCGGGCGGGCTTGGCCTCGCCCACGGAGTAGCCAGGGAAGTTGTAGTGGTGCATATAGCGCTTCTCCGTCTCCTCCCAGATGGTGTCCAGCTTCTGGTTGGCGGAGAGGGCGTCCAGGGTGACGACCGACAGGACCTGGGTCTGTCCCCGGGTGAAGAGGCCGGAGCCATGGGCCCGGGGCAGGATGCCCACCTCGGAGCCAAGGGGGCGGATTTCGTTCTTCTGCCGTCCGTCCACCCGGTGGCCCTCCAAGAGCCAGGCCTTGACAATCTTCTTTTGGAACTTGTAGGTGATCTCGTCCAGGTACTTGTCCATCTCCGGGTACTCGTCCAGGAAGCGCTCGTGCCACTTCTCAATCAGGGCGTTCCACCGGGTCTCCCGGACGTTTTTGTCGTCGGTGTCCATGGCGGCCTTGGCCTCGTCCATGGTGGAGGAGACAATTTTCTCAAACAGCTCCTCGTCGAAGTCGGCGTGGGGATAGTCGAACTTCTCCTTGCCGATTTCGGAGACCATCCGGTTGATAAGCTCCACCTGCTTCTGGTTTTCCTCGTGGGCCATCTGGATGGCCCGGAACATGGTGTCGTTGTCCACCTCGTTGGCCCCGGCTTCAATCATGACCACCTTTTTCCCGGTGGACACCACGGTCACGTCCAGGTCGGAGACCTTCCGCTCCTCGCTGGTGGGGTTGAAGATGAGCTTGCCGTCCACCAGACCCACCTTCACCGCGCCCACGGGGCCGTGCCAGGGGATGTCGGAGATGGCCAGGGCGGCGGAGGCGCCGATGAGGCCGCAGATCTCCGGGGAGCAGTCGTGGTCCACGCTCATGACCGTGGCCATGATGGAAACGTCATTGCGGAAGTCGTGGGGGAACAGGGGACGGATGGGCCGGTCAATGACCCGGCTGGTGAGGACGCCCTTCTCCCCGGGGCGTCCCTCCCGGCGGTTGAAGCTGCCGGGAATGCGGCCCACGGAGTAGAGCTTTTCCTCAAAGTCCACGGACAGGGGGAAGAAGTCGATGCCGTCCCGGGGCCGGGCGGAGGCCGTGGCGCAGACCAGGACCCGGGTGTCGCCGTAGCCCACCATGACGGCGGCGTTGGCCAGCTCCGCCAGCTTCCCGACCTCCAGGGTCAGGGGCCGGCCCGCCAGCTCCATTTCGTACTTGCGGCAGTTGGGGAATTGTCTCTGGGTGATGATGGTAGACATAGATGCGCTCCTTTTCTTTTGTTTTGCGCGGGAGCGTCCTTTTCGTATTTGAACCTTCCCCCAAGGCCCGGGGCGCTGGGGAAACGTTCAAACACAAAAAGCGGCGGCTCCCGCGTCGGTGGATAGGGATGGGAGGAAAGCCGGTTTCACCACACGGAAAACAGGGCGGCGAATATACGCCGCCCTGTCTGCGTCTTACTTGCGGATGCCCAGCTTGGCGATGAGGGCGCGATACCGCTCCACGTCCTTCTTCTGGAGGTAGTCCAGGAGGCTGCGGCGCTTACCGACCATCTTCAGGAGCCCCCGGTTGGAGTGCTTGTCCTGGGGGTTGGCCCGCATGTGCTCGGTCAGCACGTTGATGCGCTCGGTCAGGATGGCAATCTGGACCTCGGGAGAGCCGGTGTCGGACTCGTGGGTGCGGTTGGCGTTGATAATTGCGGTCTTTTCTTCTTTGCGAAGCATAACAGGGTTTCCACCTTTCAAACAAATTCCCCGCGGGGCTGTGCTCCGGGCCGGTGAAGCTCCTCGAAACAAAGCTCCGGGGCGTGTTTTCCGCCCGCCGGGCGGACTTCGTTACTATATCATAGTGATTTCCCATTGTAAAGGGCCAATTCAGGATTTTTCCGGCTTTGGGGGAAATTTTTTCTCCCCCCGGGGCGGAAATTTTGATTCCCTCTTGACAAAGCGCCCCAACCGTGTTAATTTTCTTAGTACAGTTAATACAGTTTACCAACAACGTGCGGCGGGGAAGCCCGCCGCGGAAGGGAAGGTACGCGGTGATCAGCCTCAACTACCGGGACTCCCGGCCTATTTACGAGCAGATCAAGGGTGGGCTGCGCAAGCTGATTGTCACCGGGGCCATCGGGACGGACGAAAAGCTCCCCTCGGTCCGGTCCCTGGCGACGCAGCTGTCCATCAACCCCAACACCATCCAGCGG
The DNA here is from genome assembly GCA_951800675.1 of uncultured Oscillibacter sp. Next base: position 10,614 of record CATOKC010000056.1, on the reverse strand, counting down.
GCCTACAACGAGCTGGAGGGGGAGGGCTACATCTATTCCGTCCCCGGCAAGGGAAGCTTCGCCACCGGGGAAACGGGCGCCGGAACGGCCCGCCGGAAGGAGCTCTTTGAAAAGGCCCGGGAGCTTCTGGCGGAGCTTAAGTATCTCGGCGTCAGCCAGGAAGAGCTCATGGCTCTTCTTGAAGAAGAGCCATCCGGCGGGGCCCCCGCCGGGGCGCGCAAGGAGGAAACACGATGATTCAAGTTACCAACACCGTCAAGCGCTTCGACGGCTTCGCCGCCCTGGACGGCGTGAGCCTGTCCGTCCCCGCGGGAAGCGTCTATGGCCTTGTGGGCCCCAACGGCGCGGGGAAATCCACCCTCATCCGCTGCCTCACCGGCATCTACCGCCAGGACGGGGGAGCGCTCACCATCGACGGCCAAAGCGTCTGGGAGAACGAGGCCCTGAAATCCCGGGTCGCCGCCATTGCCGACGACTGGTATTACTTCCCCCAGGCCACCATCCGGGACATGTGCCGGTTCTACCGGGGCTTTTACCCCAGCTTCTCCATGGAGCGGTATGAAAAATGCAAGGAGGTCTTCCAGATCGACGAGAAGCGCCCCCTCCGCCGCCTCAGCAAGGGCATGCAGAAGCAGGCCGCCTTCTGGCTGACCCTCAGCGCCATGCCGGATTACCTGATTCTCGACGAGCCGGTGGACGGCCTGGACCCCGTCATGCGGCGGCAGGTCTGGTCGCTAGTGCTGGGGGACGTCAGCCAGCGGGGGACCACGGTGCTGGTCTCCTCCCACAACCTCCGGGAGCTGGAGGACGTGTGCGACCATGTGGGCATCCTGGACCACGGCAGGGTTTTGCTGGAGCGGTCCCTGGCCCAATTGCAGGACAACATGGTCAAGCTCCAGGTGGTCTTCAAGGACGGCGGCGGAGTCCCCGGGGACCTTGAGGTCCTCCACGCCTCCGCCGTGGGGCGCATCCACACCCTCATTATGCGCATGAGCGCGGAGGAGGCCACCCACCGCCTGGCGGTCTACGAGCCCATGCTGGTGGACGCCGTGCCGTTGACACTGGAGGAAATTTTCATTTATGAGTTAGGAGGCGCCGACTATGCGGTCAAAGACATCGTACTTTAATCCCACCCTCTTTAAAAAGAATCTCGCCCGGTTCTGGCCGTTGTGGGGCGGCGCGTCCATCATTGGGGCCCTGTTCCCCCTGGCCTTCCTCACCATCCTCATCCGGGAGAACGCCCTCTTTGGGGAGCCCATGAGCGACCCCCTGGGCGTTACAGCGGGCTATTACCAGATTGTGGCCTGGATCATCCCCACCCTCTCCCTGCTGTACGCGGCTCTCTGCGCCCTGGCGGCCTGGGGCTGGCTGTACAATCCCCGGAGCGTGGGCATGTACCACTCCCTGCCCGTCACCCGGAAGGGCATTTTCGTCACGGACTTCCTCTCCGGTATGGCCATGATGCTGCTGCCCTACGCCGTCACCGGGGGTCTGGCCATCCTGGTTTCCGCCATCGTGGGCGGCTTGGAGCCCGTGGGCCTGGCGGTGACCATCCTGGCCGTGGCGGGGCAGAGCTTTTTCTTCTTCGCCTCCGCCACGGCGGTGGTGTTCGTCACCGGCAACCCCTTCGCCTTCGCCGCCCTCTATTTCATCTTCCACTTCATCGCCGCCGGGGCCGAGTGGCTGGTCACGAGGCTCATGACCATGTTTTACTTCGGCGTGGAGCGGTACTACCAGGGCGTGATCGAGTTTTTGAGCCCCACCATGTACCTGACAAGGATGCTGGACGTGGACACGACGTCCCGGCAGATCATCAATGCCGAGGGCTGGGAGGAATCCGTCCTGGAGTCCGTCACCCTGGTAAACGGCTGGCTCATCGCCGTCTATGCCCTGGCGGGCGCGGTGCTGCTGGCGGCGGCCTGGGCCCTGTACCGCCGCCGGAGGAGCGAGAGCGCCGGAGAGGTGGTGGCCGTTGGGTGGATGAAGCCCATCTTCCGCTATGGCGTGGCCTTCTGCGCCGCCTGCACCGGGGGCATGGCCCTCTACAACGTATTCTTCGCGGGCTATGAGACCACCCGCACCGCCAGCCCGGTCCCCCTGGCCCTCTGCATGGCGGCAGCCGGCGTGATTGGGTACTACATCGCCTCCATGCTGCTGAGCAAGTCCCTCCGGGTGTTCCGGGGAAGCTGGAAGGGGGTTCTGGCCACGGCGCTGGCCTCCGCCGCCCTCTGCGCCGCCGTGGCGCTGGACCCCCTGAGCGTGGAGAGCTGGACGCCCCGGCCAGAAGAGGTGGGAAGCGTTCTGCTGATCGTCAACGGCGTAAACGGCAGAGGCGTCAACACCAGACTAACGGACCCCGCCCTGATTCAGAACATTCTGGACGTGCACCAGGCTGTCCTGGCGGAGCGGGAGGACCTGAACAAAAGCTGGCGGGGCCTGGAGGGAGAGGACGTTTCCGTGGCCTATTTGGACGTCACATACTATGAGGGTGAAATCGGTTCCCCCCACACCAGCCGCATGTATAACCTCCCCTGCTCCCGGGAGCGGATGGAGCGGTCCCAGGCCCTGCAGAAGCTGGTAGCCCTGGCCGCCAACCCCGCCATCCAGGAGGCCAACATCTTCGGCCATGTTTACAGGGAGAACCTTGAAACCCGCCTCACCGGCGGCTACGCCGACCGCCTCTACAACCCGGAGACAAAGGAGATGGAACAGCTGGACCTGACCCTGGAGCAGGCCAAGGCCCTGGAGGACGCCGCCCGGCGGGACGTGGCGGCGGGGCACTTCGGACGGACCCTGTTCCTGCTGGACGACCTCTATAACCAGGCCATCTGCACCGGGGGCCTGGAGCTCTATTACTCCGTCACCGACCTGGACCGTCCCCAGGCAGGCCCCCACTCCCAGACCGTCTCCCTGAGCCTCTCCGCCTACTGCACGGAGACTCTCAAGGCCCTGGAGGACCTTGGCATTGTGAACGGGAGCCGGAGGCTCCTGACCTACGCGGAGCAGTCCGCCCTGGAGAGTGAGGAAGAGGGCGTGCCCTTCGAGGGGGACTACGACCCCTACAGCTTCCCCCGCTCCGGCAGCGTCGTCTACCCCGGAGACGCCTACGTTTACCCTGGGGAAGAGGTGGACGCCGCGCTGCTCCGCTGACCCGGGAGGCGGTCCGAAAAAATTTTTAAAAAATTTCCAGGCGGAATGAAACAAAACCGCCTCCTGGATCGTCTTATAGTATAGATGAAGAGAAAGGAGACTCCCCCTATGGAGCAAACAACAACCGCCCAGAACCTGTGGCGCGTCTGGGTCGACACCCGCCGCCGCATCGTGTCCTTCCATGAGGAGGAGGACTGCAAGCTGCTGGAGTTCCGGAACCGGGAACTGTTTTTCAGCTGCATCGAGCAGTACACCGGGATGCAGTACCGCTATCAATAAAAGAGAGGGAGGCCGGGCCTCCCTCTCTTTTTGCGCGCCTATATCCTATACAATGAAGCCCCCGTCCGCCGTCAGCACCTGCCCGGTAATAAAGGACGCCCGGTCCGACGCCAGGAAGGCCACCGCCTCCGCAATCTCCTCCGGCCTCCCCAGGCGGCCCAGGGGGGTCTCCTCCGCCAGCATCGCCCGGGTTTCCTCTCCCAGGGCCCGCACCATGTCCGTCTCCACGCATCCCGGGGCCACGCAGTTGACCCGGATGCCGGACGGGGCCAGCTCCAGGGCCAGGGAGCGGGTGAGGCCGATAAGCCCCGCCTTGGTCGCGGCGTAGGCCGCCTCGCAGCTGGCCCCCCGGAGACCCCACATGGAAGAAATATTGACAATGCGCCCCCGCTTCTCGCTGAGCATGTGGGGCAGCACCGCCAGGGCGGCGTTCCGGGGCCCGGTGAGGTTCACCGCCAGAAGCCGCTCCCAGCCCTGGTCGTCCAGGTCCTGGAAAAGGCCCTGGCGGGAAATTCCGGCGTTGTTCACCAGCAGCTCTACAGGGCCCAGCTCCTCCGAAGCGGCCCGGACCATGGCTTCCACCGCCCCCCGGTCCGCGGCGTCCGCCTGGAAGGCCATGGCGGCCCAGCCCTGTTCTTGGAGCTCTTGGACCAGCGCCTCGGCGGCGTCCCGGCGCTCCAGATAGTTGACGCAGACCGGCCAGCCCTCCCGGGCCAGGACGGCGGCGATGGCCCTCCCGATGCCCCGGGAGGCCCCGGTGACCAGAGCGGATCGTCTCATGAAACCCACCTCCATGAAAAATAGAAGAACGGCGGCTTTGCGCAAAGCGGACGTCAGATAAGAACAAAACTCCTAGAACCCTTGCGGCTCTAGGAGTTTTTGGTGGACGATACAGGACTTGAACCTGTGACCCCCTGCACGTCAAGCAGGTGCTCTAGCCAGCTGAGCTAATCGTCCGAAGCGAACATGTATAAGATACACGAACAATCCGGATTTGTCAAGCCTTTTTTCACGCTTTTTTCTTTTTTGTCCCCAGGGCCCGGCGGGCAAGGGAAGGTATTTTACCGGACCCTCTTGCAATTTCCGCCCGGAGGGGTAAAATAGAAGTGAAAACATAAATGCGGCAGGCCGCCGGGTGTCGCAAGCACCCAGCGGCTCTGAACGAGCGCGCAACCACTCAGCACAGCAGGGTACCCTGCGTCACGGCCTTATTATACCCTCTTCCACCTGCTTTTGCAAGGATTTTCTAAGCCGTGTATCTGCGCTTTACGCGGTGCTGAGCTCCAAACTCGGCACCGCGTTTGTGTTTCCGGCGGACGCCCACGGCGGAGGGGCAAATCAAACAACTGCTTCCGCGGGCAACAGGGGTCCCTCCGCCCGGGAGTTCCGCCCGCCGGAGCTCAAAAGAACGAGAGGCCGCGCGAAACGCACGGCCTCTCTCTTTGCGTTCAAGGTCCAGGCAACCGTTCGCCGGAGCCGTTTGCCGCTTAGCCCTTGCACACCGGGACGATCCAGCCCTTGGTGTCGGGAAGCTTCCCCCACTGCATGCCGGTCATGGTGTCGTAGAGCTTCTGGGTGACGGGGCCGATTTTCCCATCGTTGATGAAAACCTTGTCCCCCTTCCAGTCCAGCTCCTTCACCGGGGAGACCACGGCGGCGGTGCCGGTGCCAAAGACCTCCTCCAGCTTGCCCTCGTGGCCGGCCTTCATCACGTCGGCAATGGCCAGGGGGCCTTCCACCACCTCATAGCCCCAGTCCCGCAGCAGCTCGATGCAGCTGCGCCGGGTGACGCCGGGGAGCACCGTGCCCGTGCAGGCGGCGGTGTAGACCTTCCCGTCGATTTTGAACATAATGTTCATGCTGCCCACTTCTTCGACGTATTTCTTCTCCACGCCGTCCAGCCACAGCACCTGGGCAAAGCCCTTCTGCTCCGCCAGCTCCCCGGCCTTGATGGACGCAGCGTAGTTGCCGCCGCACTTGGTGAAGCCCGTCAGGCCCGGGGCGGCCCGGATGTACTCGTCCTCCACGTAGATGCGCACCGGGTCAATGCCCTCGGCGTAGTAGGCGCCGGAGGGGGCGCAGATGACGCAGAAGGTGTAGTGCTTGCTGGCGTGGACGCCAAGGCCCACGTCGGTGGCGAAGACGAAGGGGCGGATATACAGGGAGGTGCCGTCGGAGTGGGGCACCCAGTCCTTTTCCAGCTCCACCAGGGTCTTCACGGCCTGGACAAAGTCCTCCACAGGGACCTGGGGGATGCACATGCGGTCGGAGGAATCCTGCATCCGCTGGGCGTTGCACTCCGGGCGGAAGAGCTGAATGACGTTGTCCACGGAGCGGTAGGCCTTCATGCCCTCGAAAAGCTCCTGAGCGTAGTGAAAGACCACGGTGGCCGGGTCCATGGGGATGGGCGCGTAGGGCACGACGCGGGGGTCGTGCCAGCCCCGGCCGTCGGTATAGTCCATCAGGAACATATGGTCCGAAAAGATCTTGCCGAAGCCCAGCTTGCTCTCGTCGGCGGGCTTGGCCTTGGGGGCGGGGTTTTTCGTGATTTTGATATCCAGCATTGCGAACACTCTCCTGTTTTCCGTATTGGGAGCTGGGCTCCCCTGCCGGGCGGGGCCCGGTTTTTTGCTTTAAATGATTATATGCTTGCCCGGGGGCAAAGTCAATGGTTTTTCTCTAAGGAGACACGCGGGGGGAAGCGGGCTCCGGCCCGCTTCCCCCCGCGTGGTCTTGTTAGGCGGGCTTCCCGCACTCCAGCCCGCGTTTCAGGGCCTCCAGGTTCAGCGGGACCAGCTTGGCCTTCTTCCCGGTGAACATCCCGGCAATCATGGTTTCGATGGTTTCCTGCTTCAGCGCCCCCGTGGCGGCCACGTAGGCTCCCAGCATCACCATGTTGGCGACCTTGGGGTTTCCCAGCTCCGAGGCGATCTCGTCGCAGGGGACGTAGACCGCCGTCACGTCCTCCCGGCTTACCTTGTCGGGGATGATGCTGCTGTTGACGAACACCGTGCCCCCGGGGGCCACCCGGCTTTCAAACTTCGCCAGAGCCGCCCGGTTCATGGCCACCACCTCGCTGGGCCGCTCCACCAGGGGCGCGCCGATGCGCTCGTCGCTGATGATCACCGTGCAGTTGGCGGTGCCGCCCCGCATCTCGGGGCCGTAGGAGGGGACCCAGGACGCTTCCAGGTCCTCCGCCACGGCGGCCTCCACCAGGTTCTTCCCGATGGACATGACGCCCTGACCGCCGAAGCCGGACAGAATCACTTCCTTTTTCATATCACGTCGCCTCCGTATCCTTGATAACGCCCAGGGGATAGTAAGCGGCCATATGCTCCATCAGCCATTGGTTGGCCTCGTCGATCTCCATGCCCCAGTTGGTGGGACAGGCCGCCAGCACCTCCACGAAGGTGAAGCCGTCCCCGGCCATCTGGCGCTGGAATGCCTTTTTCAGGGCCTTTTTCGTCTTGTTCAGGTGGGGGATATCCGTGACGCAGACCCGCTCGGCGTAGACGCAGCCGTCCAGGGTGGAGAGCATCTCGGCGACCCGGATGGGCATGCCCGCCTGTTCCTTGGCGCGGCCCAGGGGGGCGGTGGTGGCCCGCTGGCCGATGAGGGTGGTGGGGGCCATTTGCCCGCCGGTCATGCCGTAGATGGCGTTGTTGATAAAAATGGTGGTGAATTTCTCCCCCCGCATGGCGGCGTGGACAATCTCCGCCGCGCCGATAGAGGCCAGGTCCCCGTCCCCCTGATAGGTAAAGACGGGCTGGGTGGGATGGGTGCGCTTCACCGCCGTGGCCACAGCCGGGGCCCGTCCGTGGGCCGCCTCGATGGTGTCGAAGGAGAAGTAGTTCCCGGCGAAAACGGCGCAGCCCACGGGGCAGACGCCGATGGCGGTCCCCAGGGCGTCCATCTCCTCCAGAATCTCGCCGATGAGCTTATGTACGACGCCGTGGGCGCAGCCGGGGCAGTAATGGAGCTCCGTGTCCTGGAGGCCCTTGGTCTTCCGGTAAATCGTCGTCATGTCACTTGACCTCCTTCCAGGCTTCCTGGACCGCCCGCTCCACCTCGGACACGCCGGGGATCTTGCCGCCGCAGCGGCCGTAGAACTTCACGGGCTTCCGCTCCGCGACCGCCAGGTTCACGTCGTCCAGCATCTGCCCCAGGCTCATCTCCACCGTCAGGAAACCCTTCACCCGGTCCAGGGCGGCAATCTCCCGCAGCCGGGCGTAGGGATAGGGCCACAGGGTAATGGGGCGGAACACGCCGGCCTTGATCCCCTGCCGGCGCAGATTCTCCGCCGCCGTTTGGGCCACCCGGGAGGGGGTGCCGTAGGCGACCAGGACCATCTCCGCGTCGTCCAGCAGGATCTCCTCCCAGCGGCATTCGTTCTTCTCCATCTCCAGGACCTTCTTGTGCAGCTCCAGGTTGTGGGCCTCGCAGGAGGGGGCGTCGATGAGCAGGGAGGTGATGAAGTTATTATGGTCCCGGTTTCCCCGGCCGCAGGCGGCCCAGGTCTTCTCCGGGAGCGTTCTCGGGGCGCGCTCCTTCCAGACGATGGGCTCCATCATCTGGCCGATGAGGCCGTCCGCCAGGAGCACCACGGGATTGCGGTACTGGTCGGCGATGTCGAAGGCCTCCTGGGTCAAATCCACCGCCTCCTGGATGTTGGCGGGGGCCAGGACCACGGTGCGGTAATCGCCGTTGCCGCCGCCCCGGGTGGCCTGGAAATAATCTCCCTGGGCGGGCTGGATGGACCCCAGGCCCGGGCCGCCCCGCATGACGTTGACGATCACGGCGGGCAGCTGGCAGGCCGCCAGATAGCTGATGCCCTCCTGCTTCAAACTGACGCCGGGGGAGGAGGAGGAGGTCATGGCCCGCACGCCGGAGGCCGCCGCGCCGTATACCATGTTGACGGCGGCCAGCTCCGACTCCGCCTGGACGAAGACGCCGCCGCTCTGGGGCATGTGGAGGGACATGTACTCGGGAATCTCGTTCTGGGGGGTGATGGGATAGCCGAAGAAGCAGCGGCAGCCCGCCCGGATGGCGGCCTCAGCGATGGCCTCGCTGCCCTTCCAGATTTCTCGTTTCATGGGACCGGCTCCTTTCAGTCTTTTTCGATGGTAATGATGGAATCGGGGCACATCTTCGCGCAGCTGGCGCAGCCGATGCAGGCGGCCTCGTCCGTGCAGGACGCCGGATGGTAGCCCTTCACGTTGGTGCCGCCCTCCAGGGCCAAAATGTGCTTGGGGCAGACGGCCACGCAGAGCCCGCAGCCCTTGCAGCGGTCCTGGCGGAAGGTGAGGTGGATTGCCATGGCGCAAAATCTCCTTTCCTCTATATAAATTGCCAATTTTATTCCCAGGGTTTCTTCATCCGAATCTCAATGGGGAAGGGGTCCAGGTCCTTCAGCGCTTCCCGGAACCGGGACTCCGCCGCATGACAGGCCACCGGAATCCCCGTCAGGCGGGAGACCTCCCCCGCCAGGGCCGCGCCCTCCCGGATATCCTCCGCTGTGGTCTCGCCGCAGAGGTGGGTGTTGTTCACAAGCCCCGTGCAGGCAAGGCCCGTCACCGTCTCGATGGCCCGGAGGACTTCCACGCCGCGCTCCGCCGTGCGGACCTCGGGGCGGGCGGCGTTGACCACATAGAGGAGCTGGTAATCCTCCTTCACGATTCTGGGCCGGTAGCGGGCCAGCACCCGGGCCCCGGAGGGGTCCCCGCCGATGTCCAGCACTCCCCGGACCGTCCGGTCCTCCAGCAGGGCGTGGAGCTCCGCCGGGAGGGCGGGCACGTCCGCGTCCGCCAGAGCCTGGGACGTGGCGATGAGCCGGACGCCCGCCGCCTCCAGCAGCTCCCGGCGCTCCCGGCCGCGGAAGTAGGGGTTTACAATGTCCAGATCCGCCAGGGCCGTCCGCTCCCCCGCCTCCGCCAGGGCCAGGGCCAGGTTCACGGAAAATTCGGTCTTTCCCGTGCCGTAGTGCCCGGTGACCAGGGTCAGGCGGTGGGGAAAGCGCTCCAGGACGGTCAAGAGGACCCCTCCTTCCAGGAAATCGTGCGCAAGTTGTCTGGTATTTTCTTGCGTTGTATGATGTCATTTTATACTAAATTACATAGGCTGTCAAGAGCCTTCTTGTTTTTTCCGGCAAAAGGCGGTATAGTACTCTTACAGTAAATTTCTGATGAACGCAACACGCGCCCGGCGGGTCCGCCGGAGGATGGAGGAGTCTACATGGAAGGCAAACGCGCCAAGCTGTCCGAGCAGACGGCGGACCGGCTTTATGAGTGGATTGTGGAGGAGCGCCGCTATCCCCCCGGCAGCAAGCTGCCCAACGAAAACGAGCTCAGCGGGGCCATGGGGGTCAGCCGCACCACCCTGCGGGAGGCCATCTCCTTTTTGGTTGCCCAGGGGGTGCTGGACATCCGCCGGGGAAAGGGCACCTTCGTGGCGGAGAGCCTCCCCGCCCCGGGGATGGACTTAACTGCCCTGGCGGGGGTCCGCTCCCGGGTCCGGGCCAAGGACCTTTTTGAGATGCGGCTGATTTTCGAGCCCGCCACCGTGGCGCTGGCCTGCCGGCGGGCCAGCGACGAGGAGCTGGAGCAGATCCGAAAAAAGGCGGAGCGGGTGGAGCGCATCGCCGCCGAGGGGGGCAACTGGCCCCTGGCGGACCAGGAGTTCCACTGGGCCATCATCAAGGCCTCCCACAACGAGTATATGCGGCGGCTGTACCCCATCATCAACAGCGCCGTGGATGAGATTCTGCAAATCTCCCCCAGCCGCCAGCGGATGCAGGACATCGCCCTGGGGGACAACCGGACCATTCTGGATTTCCTCCTCAAGCGGGACGAGGAGGGGGCCCGCTGCGCCATGAGCATCCATATGAAGCATTTGATCAACACCCTCCAGGACTGAGGCTGTCCCCCCGCCGGGGACAAGATTACCAAACCGTCCGTCAAAACAAACAAAGAAAGCGTCGGAAAATTGTCGGTTTTGATGTTCGCGGTTCCGGGTTTTCCCAATCCCTCTTGGCAAAACCCACAATTACCCGGGGGCCATTCACAAATTGTACACAAATTTGTTCAAACCCTCTTAACAAATGGCTGGGGAGGGTGTATAATGCGTTCGCAAGCTGGGGTTCTTTCAGGACTCCTGGGAAGGGGGCGCCCCCTTCCCCGGCGGGTGGGG
>CATOKC010000055.1 GCA_951800675.1 uncultured Oscillibacter sp. | reverse complement strand
CGCGGTAGGTTTTCAAGCTCTCCGGAGCGCTGTCCAGGCTCACCTTCACCCGCTCCCGCAGCAGCTCCACGCCTTTCACGTTGCCGGGCCCGTCGGGGGTCTGGACGAAGGACTCCAGCTTGGGCATCCGCTTGGCGGCGTCCTCATAGGAATTCTGCTCGTACTTGAGGCAGCACATCAGCCGCCCGCAGGTGCCGGAGATCTTGGTGGGGTTCAGGCTCAAATTCTGGGTCTTGGCCATCTTGATGGAGACGGGCATGAACCCGTCCAAAAACTGGGAGCAGCAGAAGGGCCGCCCGCAGATGCCAAGGCCCCCGATCATCTTCGCCTCGTCCCGAACGCCGATCTGCCGGAGCTCAATCCGCGCCCGGAAAACGGAGGCCAAATCCCGCACCAGCTCCCGGAAGTCCACCCGCCCGTCGGCGGTGAAGTAAAACACAATCTTATTGCTGTCAAAGCCCACGGAGACGTTGACCAGCTTCATCACCAATCCGTGGTCCGCGATTTTTCCCTCGCAGATGTGGAATGCCTCCCGCTCCCGCTTCCGGTTGTACTCCACCACCCGGAAGTCGTTCTCCGTGGCCCGGCGGACAATGGCGCTGAGGGGCTTGACAATGGCCTCGTCGGCCACCTCGTGATTCCCCTGGGTGCAGGTGGCAAACTCCAGGCCCTGAGCCGTCTGCACGATGACGTTTTCCCCCATGCGGACCTGGATGCCCCGGGGGTCGAAGAAATAGGTCTTGCTGCCGCCCCGAAAGCGGACGCTGATGACTTCAGTCAAAATATCTCCTCCAATTCAGCGGCCAGGGCCCCCAGCACATGGCCGGGACCCACGTTATAGCCGCACTCTCGCCGGTACTGTTTCATGAGCTCTATTGTGCGCAGAATCTGCGTTTTTGTCAAGCGGTTCCCGATTTCCCACGCCAGCGCCCGGTCCCTCTCCTCCGCCGTTCCGCCATAGAGCAGGACCAGCGCCTGGGAAAACAGGGCCTCGCTCCGCTCCAGCAGGGCGCTCAGGGCTTCCCGGGAGAGCTTTTTCTTCTCCAGCCGAACCGCCAGCTCCGCGGCGCTTCCCCGCCGCCCTTTCAGCAGGCAGCGGCAAAGGGCCTCGCCGTCGCCGTCCTCCTCCCGAGCTGGAGGCGCGTCAGGGTGGAGCTTTCGCTCCACGCAGCGGGACCGCAGGGTCTGGAGCACCGCCGCCGGATTCTCCGCGCAGAAGAGGAAAGCGGCATAAGGCGGCCCCTCCTCTACCAGCTTTAGGAGGACGTTTTGATCCTGCTCCGTCAGCAGGGCGCAGTCCGGAAAGAGGTAAACCTTTCGCGCCCCCTCGTTGGGGCGGATATAGGCGTCCTTTCGAACCTCTCGGATGACCTCCACCGAGAGGAACTTGTGGTCCGGGTCCCGGACGGTGATCACATCGGGGTGGATGTCCTCCCGGACCTTCCGGCAGGCGGGACACACGCCGCAGGGGCGGTTCTGCCCGGTGCACTGAAAGGCCGCGGCGGCAAAGCGGGCGGCGGCAAGGCGATCTCCCGGCCCGGTGAAGAGCAGGGCGTGGGAGAGGGTTCCCCGGGCCGCGGAGGCCCGGAGACGGGAGAGAACCGGGTCCTCCCTGGAAACGGCTGGGGCCATGGCGGGACTCCTTTCTCCCCCGAAACGCGGGGTGCGGTTTTGATACAACGGGAGTATACCACAAAGTCCGGGAAAAGAAAAGCGGGGTTTTCCGCAGGGCATGCCCCTCGCGCGTGTTGTCAAAGGGAGGCGGGCGCTTCCTCACTCCACCGGCCAGAGGATGTCCCGTGCCACCGGCGTGTAGAAGAGGCGCTCCACCTCTCCGCGCTCCCGGGTCTGGCCCAGAATCCACATCAGCTTGGCCGCCACGGCCTCTGTGGTCATGTCATAGGCCTCCAGCACCCCCAGCTTGTTTTTCAGGGCATGTCCCACGTGGTAGACTCCCACGTCGCTGCCCTCATTCTCCACCTGGGTGGTAATCACGATGGTTTTCCCCGCCGCCAGAGCCTCGTCCACGCAGTGGTAAAAGCCCCCGGACTCCGGCAGTCCCCCCACGCCGAAGCTCTCGATGATCAGCCCGTCGTTTCTCTCCAGGAAGAAGTCCGCCGCGCCCCGATCCATGCCGGGGAGGAGCTTTAACAGGGCCACCCGGGTATTCAGCGCATCGTAAAACACCGGATAGGCTCCGCGGTCCTGGTGGATATAGCGCAGGAGCACCCCGTCCCGGAGGACGCCCAGATAGGGGTAGTTGATGCTGGAAAAGGCCTGGAAGCTCTTGGACCGGGTTTTCTTCGCCCGGGTACCGGGGATGACCTTGCCGTCAAAGACAATGGAGACCCCGGGCAGATCCTCCGCCGCGCACCGGAAAGCGTCCATCAGGTTTGTTTTGGAGTCCGTGGAGTCAAAGCCGATGGGCCTCTGGGCCCCGGTAAGGACAATGGGCTTGGGGCTTCCCTGGATCAGGTAGCTCAGGGCCGCCGCCGTATAAGCCATAGTGTCCGTGCCGTGGGTGAGGACGAAGCCGTCATAGCGGCCGTAGTGCTCCCGGAGGCACCGGGCCATTTGGAGCCAGTGGCCGGGGCCGATGTTGGTGCTGTCCAGGTTCAGAAGCTGGAGGCAGTCCACGGCGCAGATTTCCGAGATGCCGGGAACGTGGTTCAGCAGCTGCTCTGTGGACAGCTCCGGGGACAGCCCCCCCTCTGTCACCTCCGAGGCGATGGTGCCGCCGGTGCCGATGAGGAGGACGCGCTTCCTGTCTTTCGTGCGGGGCATAGGCATCTCCTTTAAATATAAATACGGATGATCGACGTCTTTTATTATAGGGACTGTATGCCCCACTGTCAACCGCCGCCTCATGGAAAAAGGAGGGCCGGGACGGCTCTCCTTTTCATTCGCGTCATTTCACCAGGGTCAGCTTGAAATCCGCCCCCTGGGGCTCCGCCGTCACCTGGTAGCCCAGGGAACGGGCGCAGCGGGTGACGTTCTCCACCGCCACCTGGGCGTCCACCAGGACCTCCAGCCGGGCGGGCTTTTCCTTTTCCAGGGCCTTCCGGGTCATGACCACCGGAATGGGGCAGGACTGCCCTCTCGCGTCGACCATCACGCTTCCTCCTTTCCGGGAAGATGAAGCAGGCTCACCGCCAGCAGCACGGCGAAACCGATGACGACGGCGATCATGCCCGCCGTCCCAATGCCGCCCACCTGGTACACGCCGTCCGCCGCGCTGTCGGGGTTTCCCGCCAGGCCGAAGTTGTGGGCGGCCGCCGCTCCCGCCACCATGCCCAGCACCGTCACGGCGGCGTCGCCGCTGCCCTCGCCCGCCAAAATCAGCTGCCGCAGGGGGCAGCCCCCCAGCAGGATGGAGCCCCAGCCCGCCAGGGCCATACCCAGGAAGGACCAGAGGTGCTGGCTGTGGGCCACGGGCTGAGAGAGCATGGAGAGGTTATAATTCCCAAGAATGAGATTTCCCACGGTGACCGTGGCCCAAATCGCCAGGAAGCCCGCCAGGAGGGTGAAATCCCGGAGCAAAAAGACGTCCCGGAGCCCTCCCGCCATGCACAGGCGGCTCCTCTGGGCGAAAAGACCCACCGCCAGCCCGGCGGCCAGGGAAATCAGCCAGAAGGCCCGCATGGACCCCGGCCCCTCCTCAGAGAACTTCAAAAGCCCCGGGGCCAGGAGAAGCAGGGCCAGCAGACCCACCATCACGGCGGGCAGAATCAGCCCCTCCCCCCGCTTCACCGGATAGGCCCGGCCCAGGGAAAAGCCCTTTTTCAAAAAGGCCACGCCCACCAAAATGCCCGCCAGAAAGCCCAGCAGGCCCGCCACGGCGGTCAGGTCCCCGCCGCCCAGGCGGATGACCATCCGCAGGGGGCAGCCCAGGAAGGCCAGCGCTCCAATCATCACAAACAGTCCCAGCGCAAAGCGGCTGGCGGGGCAGGACCCCGCCCGGGCCTTGAACTCCCGGAAGGACAGGGCCGAGAGCATGGCCCCCAGGACGATGCCGGGAATCTCCGGACGGAGATACTGAACCTTCCCCGCGCCGTGGAGGCCCAGGGCGCCGGCGATGTCCCGCTCAAAACAGGCGATACAGAAGCCCATGTTCTTGGGGTTCCCGGCGGCGGTCAAGATCAGCGCCGCCGCGCCCACCACGACCCCAGCCAGGATCATCAGGCCATAGCGGCGGACAAAGGTGTTTTCTTTCATAAAGTTCCTCCTCAATCTGCTATTCTTTCTTTAGAATAACGCTTTTCGGAAAAAGGACCCATCAAAGGGTCAGCGCATGGAAGCCCGCTGCCTCGATGCCCGCCTCCCGGAAGCGGCGTTCCAGAATCTCCCGCAGCTCCGGCGGGGCGGACCAAGCCAGCCCGCAGTCGGAGGTAACGCTCCGGGGAACGGAGATCAGCTTTCCCTCCAGCCCCTCCCGGCGGCAGAGGCGCTCCGCCGCCATGGCTCCGGCAGTGGTGTGGAAGGACACTACACAGCGCGGAATCCGCCGTCGCATAAAAGGCCCTCCTCCTCGTTATTCTTTTATAAGAATAACATATCTTTCCTCCGGCGGCAAGTCTTTTTTCGGAAAGGTCAACCTATTTTTGGTTTTTCACACTTCAGCCAAACGCAGGCCTCTTTTTCGGTCGGAATCACCAAGTATTTTGCGTCTCTTCCCATCCGCGCCGCATAATCCCCGCTCCTTTGGGAATCCTTTTCCAGGGAAGCAATACCAGTCGTTTCAAGCGGTTTGGAAAAGAGATGCTTTATTATCAAAAATTCACAACGGCCCTTTCAAATTGTTGTTTGAAATGATGATTGCCAAAAACTTCACGCTGTGATACTATTACTTCTGGAAAACACCCAAACAAATCGTTTACGCAATCGTTTATATGGCATTCCGGTACAATTTGTACCCAAAATTCGAAAGGAGTTCCTGTATTATGAAAGCGAAAATCGGCATCAATGGTTTTGGCCGCATCGGCCGCATCGTGTTCCGCGCCGCCCTGAAGCGCGACGACGTCGAGGTCGTCGGCCTGAACGACCCCTTCATGAATCCCGAGTATATGGCCTACATGCTGAAGTATGACAGCGTGCACGGCAAGTTCCCCGGCGAGGTTTCCTACACCGCCGACGCCCTGGTGGTGGACGGCAAGGAGTTCAAGGTCTTCACCGCCAAGGAAGTTTCCGACATTCCCTGGAGCACCGTCGGCGCGGAGTATATCTGCGAGTGCACCGGCCAGCACCTGGAAAAGAGCAAGTGCGAGGGCCACATCAAGGCCGGAGCCAAGCATGTCATCATGGGCGCCCCCTCCAAGGACGACACCCCGATGTTCGTCATGGGCGTGAACAATAAAAAGTACACCTCCGACATGACCTATGTCTCCAACGCCTCCTGCACCACCAACTGCCTGGCCCCCATCGCCAAGGTTCTGAATGAGAAGTTCGGCATCGTCGAGGGCCTGATGACCACCGTCCACTCCGTCACCCCCACCCAGAAGCTGCTGGACGGCGCTTCCATGAAGGACTGGCGGGGCGGCCGTGCGGCCACCGGCAACATCATCCCCTCCTCCACCGGCGCGGCCAAGGCCGTGGGCAAGGTCATCCCCGAGCTGAACGGCAAGCTGACCGGCATCTCCATGCGCGTTCCCACCCTGGACGTGTCCGTGGTGGACCTGACCGCCCGTCTGGAAAAGCCCGCCAGCTATGAGGACATCTGCAAGGCCATGAAGGAAGCCAGCGAGGGCGAGCTGAAGGGCATCCTCGGCTACACCGACGAGGACGTGGTCTCCAGCGACTTCCTGGGCTGCCCCCTCACCTCCATCTTCGACAAGAAGGCCGGCCTCAGCCTGACCGACAACTTTGTCAAGGTCGTCTCCTGGTACGACAACGAGACCGGCTACGCCAACAAGATGGTGGAGCTGATCGCCTATATGTTCTCCGTGGACAACAAGTAAGCCGAAGCGATGAATGTGGTCCCGCCGTTTTCAGAACGGCGGGACCTTTTTTGAAGATTGGAAAATTTTTTGTTGCCATTTGGGAAAGAATATAGTAGAATAACAAAAGCAGTCCTCCGCAGGCAGCTGCGGAGCCGGTCTCGCGCAATGAAGCTCTGCGAACCATGTCAGGCGGGGAACCGAGCAGCATTAAGCGGAATGTTTCATGTGCCGCGAGGCAACCGGCTCCGCAGCTGCGTGGGGAGGACTTCCTTTTCTTTTGAACGGAAATTTACCGATGCCCTGCCGGGCAGCTGAAACACTCCCACGGGGGGAGGAGGGAACTCGGCCATGTATCAGGCTCTTTATCGAAAATGGCGGCCCAAGGCCTTTGCCGACGTCATCGGCCAGGAGCATATCACCGAAACCCTCCGCCGTCAGGTTGCTGAGGGACGGACCTCCCACGCCTACCTCTTCACCGGCACCCGGGGCACCGGGAAAACCACCTGCGCCAAGATTCTCGCCAAAGCCGTCAACTGTGAGGCGCCTCTGGAGGGGGACCCCTGCGGGAAGTGCCCCTCCTGCGCGGGCATCGACAGCGGCGGCTTCCTGGACGTTTTGGAGCTGGACGCCGCCTCCAACAACGGCGTGGACCAGGTCCGGGCCCTCCGGGACGAGGCGGTCTATTCCCCCGCCAACGTCCGCAAGAGGGTTTATATCGTGGACGAGGTGCACATGCTCTCCACCGCCGCCTTCAACGCGTTGCTGAAAATCCTGGAGGAGCCGCCGGAGCACCTGATGTTCATTCTGGCCACCACGGAGCTTCACAAGGTCCCCGCCACCATCCTCTCCCGCTGTCAGCGGTTCTCCTTCCGGCGCATCCGGCCGGAGGACGTAGCCCGGCGGCTGCGCTATGTGGCGGAACAGGAGGCCATTGATCTCCGGCCCGACGGGGCGGAGGTTCTCAGCCGCCTGGCGGACGGGGCCCTGCGGGACGGCCTGAGCCTATTGGACCAGTGCGCCGCCGGGGGAGGTACCATTGACGCCGCCGCGGTGCTGGACGTGCTGGGGCTGGCGGGAAATCTCCAAACCGCCCGGCTGATGGAGCTGATCTTAAGCCGGGACGCTCAGGGGGCCCTTCTCCTGCTGGACGAGCTCTACAAGGGCGGCAAGGACCTGGGAGCGGTGCTCTCGGAGCTCTCCACCCTCACAAGGGACCTGCTGCTGCAAAAAACCGCCCCCAAGGGCGGCGCGGCCCTGCTCTCCGGCGGCTTTGACGCCGCCACGCTGGACCGTTTGGGCAAGGGCGTGCCCGCCGGGCGCTTTTTACATCTGGCCGCCACCCTGCAAAAGGCCTCGGCGGAGCTGTACGCCAGCGTCAACCGCCGCCTGGACACGGAGCTCTGCCTCCTGCGTCTCTGTGACGAAAGCCTTTCCGGAGACCTGACAGCCCTGGAGGCCCGCGTCCGCCGCCTGGAGGACAACCAGTCCGCCCGGGCAGAGCTTCACCGGCGGCCCTCCGCCGCGTCGCCGGTGAAGCCGGCCTCGGAGCCCCCGACGGACCCCCTTTCCAAATCGCCGACCACGGACCCGCCCCCCTGGGACGAGCTCCCCCCGCCAGAGGAGCCGCCCCCCATGGAGGAGCCGGGTCAACGGATTTATGACATTCCCGAGGAGCCCCCTCTCCAGGTCCCGAAGGCGCCTCCGCCGCCAGCGGCCCCTACCGCCGAAGCGCCGCCCTCCTCACCTGGACAGACGTTGGGCGGCGGCTGGTGGCGAACTCTGGCAGAGAATTGCAAGGGCCGCCTTTCCCCTATGTACCGGCCCTTCCTGGGTATGTGCTCCGGCTTTTTGGAGGGAGACCTGCTGACAGTCTGCGCCCCCGACGATCTGACCCTGGGCCGTCTGGACAACGACCGGGTTCGGGAAACCATCACCCAGGAGGCGGAGGCCCTCGTGGGAGGTCCGGTGCGGCTGACGCTCCGTGCGGGGGAAGCACCCAAGTCCTCCCCGGAGGAAAACCTGAAAAATCTGGTGGCCTTTGGCCGGCAGTTTGACAACATTGAAATCACAGAATAAAGGAGAAGATCACTATGGGTTACAGCGCCCGCCGCGGATTCACCAGCGGCAATATGAAGGCCACCGGCGCACAACGCCAGGCCGCCGTTCAGCAACAGATCGCCCAAATGCAGGAGGCCATGAACGCCGCCCAGACGGAGGTGGAAAACCGCTCCTTCACCGCCAGCGTGGGCGGCGGGGCTGTGGAGGCCGTGGCCAGCGGCAAGAAGGAATTGACCTCCCTCACCATCAAGCCCGAGGCGGTGGACCCGGAGGACGTGGAGATGCTTCAGGACCTGGTGGTCTCCGCCGTCAACGAGGCCCTGCGCCAGGCCGGGGACGCCATGGACAAGGCCATGGACAGCATCACCGGCGGGCTGAACCTGGGGGGCCTGGGACTTTGAGCGGGAAGGACGGGGCCGTGACGGCTCCGTCCTTTTTTAAGGAGGTTTTATGAAACGAGTGAAACGCCTTTGGGCGGCGGTCCTGGCCCTGGTCCTGCTGGCGGCCTGCGCCCCCGGACGGACGGAGCCCCTGCCCTACCCGGAGCCCGCCGCCTCCGAGCCGGGGAAGACCATCGCCTATGTCCCCCTGGACGACCGGCCCGACAACGTGGAGCGGGTGGTGTATCTGGCGGAGTCCCTGGGCTATGCCCTGGCCATGCCGGAGAAGGTCCTGTACCGCACGGCCCTGGACGGCCAGCCGAAAAACTTTGACAGCCTCCAGCGGGGGGAGCCCTGGTCCCTGTTCACCTGGGTGCTGGAGCAGGAGGCGGCGGGGTGCGACCGCTATATTCTCTCCCTGGACCAGCTGCACTCCGGGGGGCTGGTGGCCTCCCGGTCTATGACAGGGTACGACATCGAGCTTCCCGGCGGCGGGACCGTTCAGGTGCACTCCATGCTGGAGAAGCTTTTGACGGCCCTCTCCGCCGATGAAAACAATGTCGTCTGGCTGCTGGATTCCGTCATGCGGCTGGCCCCCACCGTGGGCTATGAGGGCGGAACCCTGGAGGACTACAATGCCATCCGGGCCTTCGGAGCCCTGCCCCGGCGGACACTGGAGGGGGACGCGCTGAATCTGGAGGACATTGGCGAGAGTTACTGGTGGGGGCCCAATGGGGAAAACCTCCGCTCCCAGACGAAGGAGGCGGGCGCCTATGAGGCCGCCCTCCGGCACGTACGCTCCCGGGACCGGAAAATGACGCTCTCTTATGTGGTGCAGGATACGCTGAGCAAGCCCGGCTATGAGAACTTCCGGCTGTTAACCGGCATTGACGACTCCTCCCTGGAGGACTGCATCCAGAAAAACGAGATTGCCTACCTCCGTCAGGGGCTTCGAACGGACAGCGAGGGGAAGCAGCTGGACTGGCTCCTCTCCGGGGTGGACGATCTGGCCTTCAAGGCCGTGGCCCGGCTGTACCTGGACGAGACGGGCTGGACGGGGGCGCGGGCGGCAGTCACTTACCTCGGCGGAACGGAGGACCGGCCCGCCTGTGAGTACGACTTCCAGCCCCTGACGGAAATCATGGAAGAACACCTGGCCTTCTTCGATTTGCGGGAGGCCGATATTGCGGAGCTGCAAATTCTGGTGCTGACCCAGCCGGAGGACCCGGACCAAATGAACGCTTACCGCAAGCATCTCATAGAGGCCCTGCGGGACTACAGGAAGGCCCAGCGGCCCACCATCCTCATCGACGCCAGCAACGGGACCTACGGCACGGCGGTCTATGAGGCGCTGACCAAGGACACGGAACTGGGATATCTCACCGCCTACTCCGGGATGCTGGACATGGCCATCGTCACCGGCACCGCCCTGAGCCACGGCGTTGCCCGGTACGCCGTTTTGAGAAACGCGGAGAACACGGACACGATGGACCGGGCCTGGGCCCGTACCCTGGCGGACAGCCTGCTCAAGGACTTTTGCTACAAGGGCGTGGTGCGGAACGACCTGCTCGGCTATATCCGAAACGACCTGGGCGGGGACCCCAACAACTTCTGGGCCCCGGACTTAGACCGGGAGGACCTGCTCCAGCGCCTGGAAGAAGGTATGAAAAAAGAGACCTCCGCCGCAATCAAAAACCTGGAGCGGAGCCGTCTTATCACGTCGCTGGAACCCTATGCGGAAAAAAACTGGGGCGGCGTCGCCCTGGAGAACTACCGCTTCCCCTGGGACCGGGCCTTTGAGATCGGTATGGACATCCGGCTGGGGGAATTCCAGTGAAGGCCCCAAAGAGCGCAAAAAGCCCGCCGTCCGCAGACGGCGGGCTTTTTATAATCCCGCAGGAAACCGTACTTTAGAGCTGCTTCACCGTGTAGTATACCGCCAAGGCAAAAACTACAACGCCCAAGGCCCACATGGCGTAGTACGCCACAGCGGCGCTGAACAGCCCCAGCACTACCGCCGCGGCGGACAGCCCGGCAGCGGCGTAAATGGGCAGCAGATCCGCCTCCGGGGGAAGCAGATTTCCAAGCTTCTTGTTCTTCGCCAGATAGCACAGTCCCGCCAGCAGCAGCACATACGCCACGGCCAGCGCCTTCACAGGCAGGCCCAGCGTCAGGTGATTGAACAGGCGGCGGCACATCCACAGAAGAATCAGGGTTCCGCTCAGGGCCGTCATGGCCACGGAGCACTCCCGGTCGTAGAAGGCCCAAATGACCGTCAGAACCATGGTCACCGGCACCACCACGCTGAGAAGCGTCACGGCGGACTCGAAATACAGGCGGATGAGCATACTGCCGCCGCCAAAGAACACACCCAGGCCGATCAGGCACCAGCCGATGAGGCGTTTGCGCTGGTCGGCCTTCCAAAGCACGCTTAAAACCACGCCCAGAACCAGCGCCGCCGCGCCCAGACCCGCGAAAATCAGCAGCCGGCTATGCCACACCAGGGCCTCCGTCACCACGTCACCGTGGATGTAATATTTGCGGAGGATCAGCAGATAGAACTCAGCCAAGCAGGCCGCAAGGAAAAAAATGGTGGCGCCATACAGGGAATTGTCCCGCTTCATAGACTTTCCGTTCGGATTCTTTGCCATTTATCAAGACCTCCAAGGTGTTATTTCTTTTCAAAATGCCCGGCGAAACAGACCTCCGCCGACACGCTTAAATAGTATAGCAGACTTTTTCCTCTTTTGCAAGGCCCTTCCTGCCAGGTTTTTTATTTTTTCGCCCAAACTTTCGTTTTTCGTTGAGATGCGCTTCCAGCCGTGCTATACTATAGAAATCACGACCAGACCGACAAGAGGATTGCTATGAAACGTTTTACCGCATATGTTTTTCTGCTGGCCCTGCTGCTCACCGGCTGCGGCGGACCCGCGGACCCGGACACGGCTCAAGAGAGCATCCAGGTCCTCGCCATGGACACCGCCATGCTCATCACCACCTATGGGGAGCGCTCCCCCGCCGCCGCCTACGCCTGTGAGGACGTCATCCGGGACCTGGAGGCCAAGCTCTCCCGGACCTTGGCCGACAGCGAGGTCTCCCGGCTCAACGCCGCCGGGGGAGAGCCGGTGGAGGTGGGGGAGGACCTGGGGGTCCTTTTAGAGCTTGCGAGATACTACCGCTGGAGCACCGGGGGCGCGTTCAACATCGCCATAGCTCCGGTGGCCTCTGCCTGGGGCTTCACGGGGGACCACTTCCGCATCCCCTCCCAGGCGGAGCTGGACGGGCTTTTGGAGCTGGCTCAAGACGGCCCCAGTTTCGACGGCTCCCGTTCTGGCGGCGGCGCGGACCGCTACTCTCTGGGCCCCGGGCAGTCCATCGACCTGGGAGCCATCGCCAAGGGCTACGCCGCCGACAAAATCGCGGAGGTCCTCCGGGAGCACGAGGTGCCCCGGGCCAACATCAGCCTGGGGGGCAATGTCCTGGCCTACGGCGACCGGCCCGGCGGCGCTCCCTGGCGGGTGGGCATCCAGGACCCGGCCCATCCCGACGACCGGAACGCCCTTGCGGGCGTGCTGGAGCTGACGGATTCCTACGCCGTCACCTCCGGGGGCTATCAGCGCTATTTTGAGGAGGGCGGGAAAATCTATCATCATATTATCGACCCGGCTACGGGATACCCGGCGGACAGCGGGCTGGCCTCCGTCACCGTCGTTTCCGGTCTTGGAGAGGGAGACGGCAGCGGCTTCCCCGGGGCCATGTGCGACGCCTATTCTACCGCCCTCTTTATTATGGGAGAGGAAGCGGCTTTGGCTTTCCGGCGGGACGAAACGCTGTGGGGAGAGGAAGGATGTCCTTTCGACCTGGTGCTGATAACGGAGGACGGCCGGGTGGTGGTCACCCAGGGACTGGCGGACCGGTTCACCCTGGAGGAGGGCAGCGGATATACCCTGGAGGTAGCCGCCCCATGAGGCCGTCCCCCAAGCTCCGGCCCACGGCCTGGGATGGGCTGGTGGTCCTTTGCGTAGCGGCGCTGGCCCTGGGAACCGCGTTCTTCCAGTGGCGGGGCGGGACCTCCCAGGCCCTGACGGCGGTGGTGTCCGTGGACGGCACGGAAGTGGACCGCTTCGTCCCGGCGGACCTGGCGGCGTCGTCCCGGACCTACGAACACAACGGCTATACGCTGGAGGTGGCCTTGTCGATCGACTACGAGCACCCGGCTTCAAGCGTCCTTCCGCCCTCTGGAAAGTCCGGTCTCTGCGTAGTCCGGTCCGACTGTCCCACTCAGGACTGCGTCCACACCGGGATCATCACCGAAAGCGGGCAGAGCATCGTCTGCCTCCCGGCCCGGTTCATCCTTCATTTGGAGGGCGGCGCGGCGGACCCGGACGGCGTGGACGCCGTGTTAGGTTAGGAGGCTGGGAATGAAACTGACCACCAAGCAGCTGACTCTCTGCGCCCTGCTGACGGCCATGGCCCTGGCCCTGAGCTATCTGGAGAACCTGTTTCCCCTCTCCCTGGCCGTTCCCGTCCCCGGTGTGAAGCTGGGGCTGGCCAACATTGTCACGGTGTTCGCGCTCTACGCCCTGGGGCCGGGGGAGGCGCTTTTGATTCTCCTGGCCCGGTGCTTTCTGGGGGCCCTCTTTGCCGGAAACATGAACGCGCTGATTTTCTCCCTGCTGGGGGGGCTCTCCGCCCTGGGAACCATGACTCTCCTCTCCCGGCGGCGGGGCCTGTCCGTTTACGGCGTGTCCACCGGCGGGGCGGCGGCCCACAACTGCGGGCAGATCGCCGCCGCCGTGTGGACCCTGGGCAGCCCCGCTCCCCTCTATTATCTGCCCGTTTTGCTGGCGGTATCCCTGCTCACCGGCGGATTGACCGGGCTGGCCTCCGCCTGCCTGTTTCAGGGACTCCGCTCCACCAATCTCATGAAAGGCTGACGGCTATGGACAAGAAGGACAAAAAGGACGAAATCATCCTCCAACAGCTGGAGGTCATCCAAACCCTGACGGAGCACAACCTCCGCCGGATGGGAACGGATTTCTGGGGCTCCCCCCTGACCCCGGAGGTCAAAACGCCGGAGGTCTCCTCCCCGGATGCTCCCACCCCCCCGGCCTCCCCCCATGGGAAACCCGACGCCCCGGAGGCCCCCCAGACCGCAGACGCGCGTACCGAGCCCCAGGAGGAGGCTCCTCCGCCGGAGAAGCTGGAGGACCTGCAAAAGGAGCTGGACGGCTACATTGGCCTGGCCGCTGTGAAAAAGGAGGTCCGGAACCTCATCGATCTGGTGAAGGTCCACCAGCTTCGGGAGAAAAACGGCCTGCCGGTGACGGACCTGTCCCTCCACATGGTCTTTTCCGGCAGCCCCGGCACCGGCAAAACCACCATCGCCCGGCTGATGGCCCGCATCTTCCACACCCTGGGCATCCTCTCCAAGGGCCAGCTGGTGGAGGTGGACCGGGCCGGACTGGTGGCGGGCTACGTGGGCCAGACGGCCCTGAAAACCAAAAAGGCTGTGGAAAAGGCCCTGGGGGGCGTGCTGTTCATCGACGAGGCCTATGCCCTCAACGGCTCCTCCGGAAACGACTTCGGCCAGGAGGCCATTGACACCATCCTCAAGGCTATGGAGGATCACCGGGACGACCTGGTGGTCATCGCCGCCGGGTACGACGATTTGATGGACCGCTTTATCCACTCCAACCCCGGTCTGGAGTCCCGGTTCAACCGCTTCCTCCATTTCGAGGACTACTCGCCGGAGGAGCTGCTGGAAATTTTCAAGACGCGCTGCAACAAGGGCTGCTACGCGCTGGAGGAGGAGGCCGAGGGCCTTGTCCGGGACTTCCTCCGGGAGGAAAACCGGGACCCCGCCTCCTTTGGCAACGCCCGGGGCGTGCGGAATGTCTTTGAGCGGATTTTGGTCTCGCAGGCAAACCGGCTGGCGGGACAGGAGGCCGTCACCCGGGAGGACCTGATGAAGCTGACAGCGGCGGATGTGCTGGCCGCCCAGGGCTGCCCGCCCCGGGAGCCAGAGGCCCTGGCCGGGGAGGAAGCATGAAAACCGCCAAGCTCTTTCTCGCCGGCATGTATGTTCACTTGGTCCTCAGCGTCGCCGCTCCCATTGGCATTTTGTACCTGGGCTGGGGCGGGGTCGGGTGGGGCCGCTCCAACGGCATGCTGCTGTTGGCCTATCTCCTCGCAATCGGTCTGGTTCAGCTCCTGGGCTGGGTCAGCGCCGGGGCCTCCATCTTTGCCTACCGGCGGAACGATATGGCCCGGCTCCTATCCGGCTGGCGAACCTTGAAGCTGGGGACCATCCCCTTCTACATTTTGAACTTCCTCTGGAGCTTCCTGGCCTGGGGGGCCATTGTGGCCGCCTCCCGGGGAATCTTTCTCCCGCTAATCCCCATTCCCATCGGCGTCACCTGGCTGATGGTCATTCAAAGCGGCTTTACCGGCTGGCTGTACATCCGCTGTCTCCGGGAATCCGGGAAGGACGCCGCCGTCCTCCACAGCGTCTGCCAGTTTCTTCCCGTGCTGGACGTTCTCAGCACCCTCCTTCTGCTCCGGCGGCAGAGGGAGGGCGCATCCTGACCCTTATGGGAGGTCTCTCTATGCTGAAACAAACCCTCTGCCTGCTGCTGGCCCTGGCCCTGCTCTCCGGTTCGGCGGCGGCTCTGACCTGGGAATATCCTGTCTCCGCCCACCCGGAGGTGGATTACGCCGACATGCTTCCCGTTACCGGCTTTGACGAGACGGCCCTTCTGGCCGCCTTGAAGGAGCTGGAGGGAGTCTGCTCCCGCCACAGCCGGGACCGGGGAACCCGGGAGACCCGCCGCCGGGTTCAGGCCCTCTATAAGCAGGTTCTGGAGGAAATGGACCTGCTGGCCACCAAAGCAAACCTCAGCGCTGTTCAATATGACGCCAGCGGCGGCGCTCCGGCAGAGGCGGCCTTGTACCTGGAGCTCTCCGCCCAGCAAACCCGGCTCTATGACCGCTGTTATCAGGTATTGTCCGCCATGGCCGCCTCCCCCTACTCCGGTATCCTGGACGAGGACGCGGGAGAAGGCGTCGCCGGGAGCCTCCTGGGCTACCGGGGCTTGACAGAGGAGGAGGCCGCCCTCTATGAGGAGGAGGACCGGCTCACGCAGACCTATGACCAGATCATCGAGCAGGGCGTCCCCGTTTCGGTGGAAGGGCGCGTCTGGACAGCGGAGGACCTGGAAAGCGCCCAGGTGGACGCAGAGACCTATCAGGCCGTCCGGGAGGCTCTGGCGGCGGAGCGCTACCGGGCCGCCGGGGAGCTCTACCTCCAACTAGTCCGGCTGCGGACGGCGCAGGCCCTGCGGGCGGGCTATGATGATTACGCGGAATACGCCTACGAGGCCCTCTACACCCGGGACTACGGTCTTGAGGATACGTCGGCCCTCCGGGAGGCGGCGAAGCAGTACATTCTCCCTCTCCAGCTCCGCCTGCTGGAGGAGACCAGTGAGCAAGAGCTCCGATCCCTCAGCGTCCAAAGCCGCATGAATGGCGAGGCCGTGCTGGACGCCATTCAGCCCTTCGCCCGGGACTTTGACCGGGAGATGGGAAAGACCTTCGGCTTCCTCCGGAAGCATCATCTCTACGACATCGAATACGGGGAGACCAAGCTGCCCACCGGCTACACCGTGGCCCTGCCCGCCTACGGCAGCGCCTTTATTTTCAACAGCCCCTATGGGGATTACCAGGATCTCAGCGACACGGTGCACGAGTTCGGTCACTTCTTCGAGACCTTCCATTGCGCCCAGCGCGACCTCTGGACGGACTTCAACATTGACGTGGGGGAAATCGACTCGCAGGCCCTGGAGCTGATGTTTACCGAACGGGCCGAAGCGCTCTTCGGGGAGCGGTACGGAACCGTCTACCGGGATACCATCCTCTACAACATTCTGGACTCTGTTCTGGATGGCTGTCTTTATGACGAATTCCAGACGGTGGCTTACCAAAATCCGGAGATGACCGTGGAGGAGCTGAACACCCTGTTCAAAAAGCTGTCGGAGGACTACGGCTATTCCTACGGCCCCGGTGTGGAGAAGGACCCCACTTGGGTGGAAAACGCCCACAACTTTCAAAGTCCCCTGTACTTCATCAGCTACGCCACCTCCGCCCTCTCCGCCCTGGACCTGTGGTTCCTCTACCTGGACCGCCCCCGGGAGGCCAAGGAAACCTACCTGGAGCTCTCCGCCCTGTCTCTCTCCCTGCCCTATATGGCGGCGGTGGAGGAGGTGGGCCTCCGGGATATCTTCGAGCCGGAGACCGTCCCCGCCCTGGCGGAGACCCTGGAGGCTTATCTGGACGGGGAGCCGGTCTTTTACGGCCAGCGGCGGGGCGGCACGGCGGGGCGCTTTGAGGAAATTCTTCTGGTTCTCTGCTTCGTTCTTGTCGCCCTGGGGGCTGTGCTCCGCCTCCGGCGCGCCGGGCGGAAGCGGGCGGAGCGCCGCCGCCGGGACGCCAAAGACCCCCGCCCTTCCCAGGAGAGCCGGGAAACCTTCCGCCGGAGCGGGCCGGACCCCTGGTCCGGTCAGGATAAAAAGCCCCCTTGGGAGCTGTAGCTTTATGGGACCGCCTGTTTCAGGCGGTCCCTTTTTTGAAGAATTTTCCCCGCCTGTTTCGTTTTAACATTTGGGGCTTGACTTTGGCTGGCCTTTGGTGTATCGTTGTATTATTGAACTAGTGAAATGGAGGGCGATTTTTATGAAACCTTGGAGCAATTTGCTTCGGCGGGCCGCGGGGCTGTGTCTCACGGCGCTGCTGGTGGTCCCGGCCCTGGCGGCGGAGCCGCTGAGCGCCGGGCAGCGGCAGGAGGACCTGGACTTTCTCTATGAGACGGTCCTGGTGGAGCACCACCCGGACGCCTTCGCCAACACGCCGGAGGCGGAATTTTTAGAGGTAAAGGCAGAGATCGAGGGGCGGCTGGCGGCGGAGACGGATACGCAGTTTCTGCTGGACCTGATGCGCCTGACGGCCCTGGTGGGGGATTCCCACACCAGCATTGCCATCGGAGGCGCGGCGGAGCTCCGGGCCTATCCCTTCGCCATGGTCCGGCAAGGGGAGAGCTGGTATCTCTCCGCCGCGGTCTCGGAGGACGAGGCCCTGCTGTGCCAGGAGGTCGTAAAGCTGGCCGGGAAGCCGGTTGAGGATGTCATCGAGGCTTACGGAAGCCTGTTTGCCTCCGACAACCCGGTGCACCTCCGCCGGTCCTTCCGGCAGGCCTGCAATGTGGCCGATATCTATGAGTACCTGGGCCTTGTAGAGGCCGGGAAACCCCTGACCGTCACGTTGAAAGGTGGGAAGGCCCTCAGCCTGGCGCCCGTGGGCATGGAGAAGATGAACAAGCTGGAGGCCGTGCGCATCTCCGACAAAATCAAGGGCCAGCCGGAGACGGCGGCGGCGGACGCCTACTACTTCGCCAAGCCCCTGACGGAAGACGCGTACTACATTCAGTACAACACCTGCCGGGAGGCGGAGGACCTTCCCATGGAGGACTTCGCCGCCCTGGTGGCCAAGGATTTGAAAGCGGGGGACTACAGCCGGGTCCTGCTGGACCTGCGGAACAACGGCGGCGGGTCCGACGGGGTGATCTGGCCCCTGTTTGAGGTCCTGCGGGAGGCCATGGACGGCGGGGCGAAGCTGGTGGGCCTCATCGGGGAGGCTACTTTCTCCTCCGCCCTCATCAACGCCGTGGAAATTCAGGAGATGGGCGGCGTGCTGGCCGGAGAGCCCGCCGGGGGCAGCGTCTGCCACTTCGGCGCGGTACAGACCTTCTCCCTGCCGAATTCCAAGGTCCGGGGCCAGCTCTCCAGCAAGTACCTGGATTTGAACACCCTGCTGGACGCGGCGGCGGGACGGGGCGTGGTGGCCCTGGAGCCGGACGTTTTGGTGTACCAAACCCTGGAGGACACGCTGAACGGCAAGGACACCCTGGCGGACTGGTGCCTTGCCGCCCCGGATCAGAAGCTGGTCCCCGCCGTCCACGACAACGCGCCCCTGACCCGGGGACGGTTCATCGGCCAGCTTTATGAGGCGGCGGGAAGCCCGGACGTGGAAATCGGGGAGGAGCCTCCTTTCAAAGACAGCTTCGGCATTGAATGGTACCTCCCCGCTATGGCCTGGGCCAAGGAGCAGGGCATCGCCAAGGGCGGCGCGGAGGGAACCTTCTCCGCCTCCAGGCCCCTGACCTGGAAAGAAGCCGCCGTATTCCTGGGCCGGACGGCGGAGGCGCTGGACCTCCAGCCGGACCCGGCGACGAAGCGCACGGGTCCCATCCCAGAAGCTCTGGCCCAGGGCGGAAGCCAGGAGACCGTGACCCGGGCCTGGGACCTGGGGCTTCTTCCGGCGGACGCGGACTTCTCCCAGGGTCTCTCCCGGGCACAGGGGGAGGAATTGGCGACGGCGTTGAGCGCTCTAATTAAACAATGAATGTAGGGGCGGAACATTCTACGGCACGCATGGACGAAAAAAGGACCACGGGCAATGCCCGTGGTCCTCTTTTTTCGGAAAACCTCCAGCGCCTATCCTTCGTCCCTCGTCCCCCCGCAGGGGGTGGGGGTTGCTCAAGGGGGGGCCTGCTCCCCCTTGAACAGAGGCGGAGCAAGGGAGCGGGCGCAGTTCTCGCCAGAGGCCGCAGGCCGGCGGCGGGAACGGAGCTTAGCGGACTTTGCGACGCCTCAGGCGTACATTTCTTTCAGCTTCAGCAGGTGCTGATAGCGGTCCATGGCCGCCTTCTCGTTGCGCTGGAACAGCTCGCTGGCCCGGTCGGGGAACTCGCGGGTCAGGCGGCTGTAACGGGCCTCGTTCATCAGGAACTCCTGATACCCGCCGGCGGGCTCCTTGGAATCCAGGGTGAACTTGGCGCCCTCGGCGGCGGGGTTGAAGCGGAACAGGTTCCAGTAGCCGCACTCGACCGCTTTCTTCATTTCCGCCTGGCAGTTCATCATGCCGCCCTTGATGCTGTGCATCTCGCAGGGAGAGTAGGCGATGATCAGGGACGGGCCGGGATAGGCCTCGGCCTCCTGGATGGCCTTGAGGGTCTGGGCGGGGTTGGCGCCCATGGCCACCTGGGCCACGTAGATATAGCCGTAGCTCATGGCGATTTCGGCGAGGGACTTCTTTTTGATCTCCTTGCCGGCGGCGGCGAACTGCGCCACCTGGCCGATGTTGGAGGCCTTGGAAGC